>CAYQBA010000107.1:0-16177 GCA_964415605.1 uncultured Anaerolineales bacterium
GGCTGCCGGGCGCACCGCCACGGCCTTGGCGCGGAGACGGCGGGAGCCGGACGGCCGCGGCCACGGCCGGGACGCGACCGCCATCGCCCGGGCCACCGGCCCCCTGTGCGCCGGGCTCGTGGGCGCGCTGGCGGTCGCCGCGATCGCGTGGCCGCGCGCCCGGGTGCTCGAGGCGATGTACCACGACCCCGCCCACCAGCGGGACGACTACCGCGGCATCGCGGCGGCGATCGCCGCGGCGGCCGGGGTGGACGACGCCGTGATCCTGGATGCGCCCACGCAGGTCGAGGTATTCGGCTACTATGATCGCGGCCGGCATCGGCTGTATCCGTTGCCGCGCCAGCGCCCACCCGACCCCGCCGCCACCTCCGCCGAGGTGGCGGCGATCGCCGCCCGGCACCGCGACCTCTACGGCGTGCTGTGGGCCACCGCCGAGAGCGATCCGGCGGGCATCGTCGAGGGCTGGTTGAACGCGCACCGGTACAAGGCGTTCGATGCCTGGCACGGCAACGTCCGCCTGGTCATGTGGGCGGCGGCGCGCGCGCCGATGACGGATCGTCTGCCGCGGTCGCCCGCCGTGTTCGGGACCAACGAGATCGTGCTGGCGCGGCTGATGGCCGGCCCGCCGGCCGTCGCGGCGGGCGGTGTCGTGACGCTCGACGCCGTGTGGGCGGCGGCGGCGCCGCCGCGGGCCGACTACACCGTGTTCGTCCACATCGTCGATGCCGCCGGCCGGCTGGTGGCCGGGCGCGACATGCGCCCGCTCGGGGGCTCCGCCCGGACGTCGGGCTGGGCGCCGGTCGAGCGCCAGGGCATCGCGCGGCTGGCGGCGGGGGACGGCGGGCCGGTGGTCGGCCCGAGCGCAGGCCCGGCGCAGGACGCCGGCATCGTCGACCACATCGGGCTCGTGGTGCCCACGGACGCCGCGCCGGGCGTGCACACCATCCGTCTCGGCCTGTACGATCCCGCGACCGGCGCCCGGCTCGCCGTCAACGGCGGGGATGGGGAGTCGGCGGCGCAGCCCAGCGGCGGCGACGACGCCGTCAACGTGGGCCAGCTCGAGGTGCGTCCCCCGGGGCCGTGACCGATCCCGGCGGCCGGTTCATCCCGTGCGGGCCTGGCGCTCCCGCACGAGGTCGAGCGTCTCGACGGCATGGCGCAGGTGGGGAATGACGATGCTGCCGCCGACGACCAGGGCCACGTTGAGCGCGTCGTGGATCTCGTCGTCCGACCAGCCGGCGTCGGCGCACTGCAGGATGTGGTAGTCGATGCAGTCGTTGCAGCGCAGCACGGCGCTGGCCACCAGGCCGAGGAGCTCCTTGGTGCGGTGGTCGAGCGCGCCGTCGCGATAGGCGGCGGTGTCAAGGTTGAAGAACCGCTTGATGCCGAGATGGTCGATCTCGGCGATGCGGGCGTTCATGCGGGTGCGGTAGGCTTCGAAGGCATCCAGTCGGTTGATGGTCATCTCACCTCCACGGTGTCGAGCCAGACCCGGCGGCCGGCGGTGTCCACCGCCGGGCCGGTGAGCGGGAAGCGTTCCATGGTCGCGGGGTCGTAGGCGCCGACCTCGACCTGATAGGTTCCCGGCGGCGCGGCGGGATCGACCGTGAGGACGTGACGATCGAACACCGCCCCCGCCCGCCATGGCCCGGACGAAGGCGGCCCGTCGTGCCCCGCCCACACCGGGTCGCCCGTGCCCGGCCGCGGCGGTCCGACGAGGTGGACGAACACGACCGGCGTGGTCGGGGGAGCGGCCGGAGGGGCGCCGCCATCGGGGCCGCCGGACCCGTCGTCGCCGTCGCCCCCGACGGCCCACAACAGGTCGATGGCCAGCGGCCCGCCGCGGGTCACCACCGCGCGCGAGATCCGGTGGTCGACCAGACGGGCAAAGCCGACGTCGGCCATGGCCGCGTGCGTCGAGGCGAGCGGCCACGTGAACGGCGGATCCGGACCCGGCAGCCCGCCGCGGAGATCCACCTGGCCGAGGGCGACAGCCTCGCCAGACGGCTTGCCTTCGATCGTGCCCCAGTCCAGCCGCAGCGTGTGGCGGCCGGCCGGCAAGCGGTCGCTGACGTCGATCACGACCCGGCGGCGGGACGCCGCGGTGGTGGACGGAGGAGGCGGGACGGCCCCTTCCCAGATCGGCACGCCCCCCCCGGCCGCTTCCAGGCGCAGTGCGGCACCACGGGGCGCCGAGTCCGGCCTGGCCGAGCCCCCCATGCCGTCCGGTGCGGCTGGAGCATCCCCGGTGCCGGGTGCGACTGGACCCTCACCGGCGTCCGGTCCGCCCAGCGTGCCGTCGGTGTTGAACAGCGTGACATCGAGCCGGTCGCCCGGCAGGCCGACCCGGGCGGGTGCGCCGACGAGCGCGAGCGGTCGCGCGCCTACCGGCCACAGCCCGGGCATCGCGCTGGACAGCGCCGTCAGGCGCGGCGGACGGCCGTCGCGCGCATACAGGTGCAGGGCGTCCGGGCCGTAGCCCTCGCTGAGCACGCGCGGGAGACGGCCGTCGAGCCAGGCCTCGACGCGACCTTCGGGATCCTGCAGGTGACGGTCCACGGCGGCCAGCCACACGCGGTCGTGGGTGGCGACGACGGCCTCGAGCGCGGCCTGCCACCCGGCGGCGCCGACGCGATCGCTCCCGCGGCTGGGGAAGGGGATCACCGGCGGTCGATCCGCCGCCCCACCGGGTGGGAGATCCGTGCCCCGGTACGCGATCGCGGGCGGCTCGCCATCCCGATCCCACGGCAGGTCGTAGGCGTAGAGGAAGATCGGGTAGCGGTTCCCGCTGACGAGCACGACGACGTCGCCTGGCTCGGCCTGCGTCCAGATCGCCAGGGCCATCGCCTGCATCTCGTCGCGCAGGCGCCGGTCCGCGAAGTGCGTCGGCAGGTGGGCCAGGGCTGTCCCCACGACGATCGCGGTCAGCGTCGCGCCCACGGCGCCGCCGCGACGCCACGCGCCCGCCAGCACCGCCGCGGCCAGGATGTACGCCGGGGCGGCGAAGGGCACGAAGTAGCGCGCCTCGACCGCCGGGGCATAGAACAGCACCCGCGGGCGCGTGGCCAGCCACACGGCCACGGGCGGGAGCACCGCGAAGAGGGTGAGCACCACCCACGGCAGGGCGCGGGCGCCGGGCGCGAGGCCGGATGCGGCTTGCCGGGCCGGCGCCGGGCGCGCCCGGGGCGCGCGCCACCGGGTCGGGGTGCCCAGCGCGTACGCCGCCGCGATTGCCAGGGCCACCCCCCACGCCGCCGTTGCCGCGCCGGCGCGGCCGATGTCGGTCGACACCCCCGTGGCCAACAGCGTGGCCCACAGGCGTGCGACGAACCCCGCGCCGGCCGGCGTCTCCGCGACCTGCCACGACTGCATGCGCCCCGCGGCGTAGGCCCACCACGGCAGGAAGAGGAGCGCGATCGCGACCTGGGCGGCGATCCAGGTGCCGAGCTTCCGCCGGCCGGTCCGGCCGGCCATGGCGGCCGTCGCGACGACGCCGAGATTGAGGATGGCCACGCTCACCCCGGCCAGGTACACCGTGTACAGGCCGGCGAGCGCCGCTGCCGCGTAAACCGCCAGCCAGCGGCCGCCGCTCGCCGAGCCGCCTGGCGCGTGGCCATCGGGGCCGGTGGCGGCCCGGCGAGCGCGCCCCCCCCCGCCGGTCAGGCCGTCATCGGCCCAGCGCAGCGCGGCATACACCGCGGCCAGGCCGGCGAGGCCGGCCAGCACGTACATCCGCAGCTCCTGCGACCAGGCCACGTGGAAGGGCGACACCGCCACGAGCGCCATCGCGAGCCCGCCGGCCCCGGCGCCGGCCGCGCGGCGGGCGATGGCGCCGGACAGCGCCACCGCCAGCATGCCCCAGATGACCGTGAGGTAGCGGGCCGCGAGCTCAGTCTGACCCACCAGCCGGACCCAGCCCCAGAGCGTCCAGAAGAACAGCGGGGGATGCACGTCCGACGCCGTCCAGGCCGTCACGCCCATGAACGACTGGCGCACCGCCCAGATGGCCAGGGCCTCGTCCCACCAGACGTTTTGATCGCCCAGCCGCCACGCGCGCAGCGCGAACCCCGTCAAGAGGCAGGCGGCCGCGGCCATGCGCCATCGCGTCACGACGCCAGGGGCTCCCCGTCGGCCGGTGCGGGCCCGCCGCCCGCGTCGTCGCCGGACCGCCCCCCGGCGCGCATGCGGCGCCACACCAGCCAGGCCATGATCGGGATGCCGCCGAGCAGCGCCCAGCGCAGCGCGTTGCGCAGCAGCCACGCCCACAGCGGGTCGAACGGCCCCGGCGGGGGCGGCCCGAAGACCTCGATGTTGTCGAGCCAGACCTCGCCGGCGTCGACCCGCACGATCAAGATGTGCTCGCCGGCGTCGAGCTCGCGCTTGCCGCGGAACCAGTCCCCGGGATCGTCGAGCAAGTCCGTGTGATCGAGCACGAAGCCGTCGTCCGTCGTCGTCGGGGCGAGCGTCCGGCTGATGTCGTCGAGCACGACGAACAGGCTCGGCGTGTCGCCCGCGGCCACGGCGTCCGACGGGTGGTCCGCGCGGAGGGTGGGGGTGAGGGCGACGGTGGCCCCGGCGGCGGTGGGCTCCGGCCGCTCGGTGGTCGAAGCGGCCGGGATCGTCCCCCGCCCCGCGGTCGCCGCCCCCGCGCCCGGCGGCTGCGCCCCGCCCACGGTCACCGGCCGCCGCGAGAGGTTCAACCGGAAGCCGGTGCCGACGAAGCTGACCTGAAGCTCGGCCGACTCCGACCCGACCTTTTGGTCGAGCGGGCCGGTTTCGGGGACGGCGCGCCACGGGCCGTTGTACTGCAAGGCGATCGCGTCGGGCGCATGCCGCCCGCGGTGGAGCACGGGATACCGGTTCGCCAGCCCGGCCAGCGCGAGGTAAGTCTCGGTCTTGCGCCAGTCGGGCTCGAGCACCCGGAAGTAGCCCTCGGGCCGGCGGTGCCACTCCCAGTCCGGGCGTCGCAGGAACCACAGGAAGGCCGTGCCGGCCCACGGCCATTCCGCCGCCACGCGGTCGTAGGCCTGCCGGGTGTACTCGGCGCGCAGCGACTCGTCGGCCCGGCCGTAGGGCGCCGCCATCGCCGGCGGCGGGCTGTCCCAGCCGAACTCGGTGATCCACACCGGCTTGTCGGCGTCGTTGTGCCGGACCATGAGGTCGCGCATCAGCATCGGGCGCGAGAAGTTCACGCGGTCCGCGCTGACGCGGCGGTCGGTCGGCCCGGTCCACAGCCCGAAGGCCTGCACGGCGAGCACGTCGAACTCGTTCTGCCAGCCGGCGCGGTAGAGGGCGTCGAGGTAGCGCAGGTCGTCCATGTTGCGGCCGCCGGGCTCGGTCGTGGGCGCGAGGGCCGCGCTGACCACCACCACGTCGCCGCACACCGCGTGCGCCCGCTGCGAGGCCGTGGCCAGCAGCCGGGCGTAGCCGGCGGGGTCGACGTCACGCTCGCCCCACTCCGGGTAGATGTTGGGCTCGTTCCAGATCTGGTAGTAGCGGACGCGCCCGCAATAGCGCTCGACCACCGCCGCCACGAAGTTGCCGAAGTCCGCGAAGTCGTCGGGCGGGCCCTTCTTGGCGCCCTCGCGCTCTGGCGCCGTGTACGCCCAGTCCGGGGGATCGTCCAACCTGACCAGGAGCTGGACGCCGTGGTCGGTGGCGGTCTGGACGATGCGGTCGTACTTGTCCCAAGCGGACCGCGGGGGGGTGTTGCGCCGATCCTCGAAGTCGCCCCGCGCGTGGATCTCGATGTCCTCCCACGGGAACTGCTGCCGGGCCCAGCCGATACCGGCGTCGCGCAGCATGGCGAACGACCGGCGAACGTTTTCGGGATCGGCCTCGAGCTGTACGAACGTGTTGACGCCGAACCGGTTGGCGCCCTTGTGATGGATCGGCGCGTCGGGCGCCAGCTCGAGGTCCGGCCCCGTCACCGCCAGCACCGCCAGCGCGCCGGCGCCCTTGATCCCCTCCCGCCACGATTCCTCGCCCGTGTTGGCGCGCAGCCAATCGGCCAGCGTCGCCGAGCGCAGGAACGCCAGAAACCACAGCGTGACCGCCCCGGCGACGGCGATGGCCGTCAGGCGACGGATCGAAGGGCGCATGGGATCTCCTCGACGGGTGGACGACGGCGGTGGGGCGGGGTCGCCGTGAGGGCCGTGCGCGGCCGGCGCGGCGCCGTTCCGGACCGGAAGCGACGGGCCCGCGCCGCGCGGGCGGTCACCCTGGCTGCCAGAAGTACAGGGCGATCGGGAACACCGCGGCGCCGGCCAGGAGCAGCGCGATCAGGCGGGTGTCCTGACGGGGCGCCGCGGCCAGCCCGGCCAGCCCGGCCACGAGCACGCACGCTTCAAGCCCGAGCGTGATCAGCTCGATGCCCGCCAGCGGGCCGTCGTCGACGGTCACGCCGCCGATCGGCCGCCACAGCAGCACGACGCGGACCAGCGCCGCGCCGGCCGCCAGGCCCCCGAGCCGGCCCAGCCACGTCCGCGCGCCCGCCGACGCCGCCATCAGGCCGGCCAGCACCGCGAGGTAGAGGAACCAACCGCACAGGATCGTCTGCGTCATCGCTCGCGTCACGCGTCTCGCCGGCGGCGTCCGGCGACCCCCGGAACGATAGGCGATCGCGATCGGGTGTCAAATGCGGCGGCCTCCGCGGTGGCCCCGACCGGGCGATTTGCCGCCGGCGGGCCGGCCGTCTATGATTGCGCGGTTGGCGCCCGCGCGCCGCAATCCCTGGGAAAGGAGGTGATAGCCCATGACAGTCGACCTGCGATCCGGCGAGTCGTTCGAGGGCCTGCTGAAGCGCTTCCGCAAGGAAGTGTCGAAGTCCAGGATCCTGAGCACGTTCCGGCGCAAGCGATGGTTCACCCCGCCCAGCGAAGAGCGGCGCCTGGCCAAGAAGAAGGCCGAGCGCCGGGCCCGGCGGCGCCAGCTGCGCGCCACGCGGCCTCGCCGCCGGAGCGGACCCGGCACCCCGGAGTGAGCCTGCCACGGGGCGCCGCCTAGCCGGCGGACGACCTCGCGGCAGCCTGGAGTCCGGTCAACCGAACGTCAAGCGTCAGATCAGGGGTGGTGCATTTGCGCCACCCCTTTCTTCATGTCGTGTGCGGCATGTCTACCGGCCGCCCCAGAACGCCGCGCGCGGGCAGGGGATCTCGCCGGCGACCTGGGCGTAGATCGCCGCCAGCTCGGCCGGCGACGGCGCGATGAACACCTGGGCCGGCTCGCCCGTCAGCCGCTGCAAGGCCGCGCGATCCACCTGCGCGCCGAGCCCGATCGCGTACAGCCGGATGCGCGCCTGCCTGGCCGCCAGCGCGGCGCGCGCCGCCGATTCGGGCGACTCGACCTGCTCGCCGTCGGTGAGGAGCACGATGACGGGCTGGCTGGCCGGCCGCGCGCGCGGGCTGAGCAGCTCGAGCCGGGCCCGGTCCAGCCCCCGGTCGATGCGCGTGCCGGGTTGCGTCTGCGACAGGTTGGCCAGCGCGGCGTCGAGCGCGGCGCGGTTGCCGGTCAGCCGGCTGACCAGGGTGGCTTGCGTGTTGAACGCCACCACGCCGGCCTGGTCCGCCGGCAGGCTCAGCAGGCGCAGGAACTGCGCCGCCGCGGCCCGCGCGCTCGCCAGCCCCACGCCCGCCATGCTGTTGGACGTGTCGATGACGAGCATGACGTCCGCCCGCCGCTCGCCGGGGATACACCGCTCGCGCAGGGCCAGCGGGAGGAACAACGGCCCGCGTGGGCGCGGCCGGCGCGTCGGCGTCGCGGTCGGCCGCGGCGTCCGGGTCGGCGTGGCCGTCGGGCTGGGCGTGAGTGTGGACGTCGCGGCCGGCGCGGCGGTCTCCGTCGGCACCGCCGTCGGCCCGATCACCCGCACGCGGGGCACCGGGAAGTCCAGGCGGCCGGCGCGCCCGTAGCCGTCGACGAAGTCGGCCCAGGCCTCGACGTTGGTGGGCCACTCGCCCGCCGCCAGCGGCTCGAGCCGATAGCGCAGGCGCACGCCGTCGAGCGGCACGCCGTCGAGCGCCCAGCGCAGGGTGCCATCGGCCGGATCGAAGGTGGCGTCCGGGACGGCGCTGCCGGGCACGAACCGCATGTTGGCCGGGATGCGGTCGGTGACCTCCAGGCGCCGGAAGAGCGCCGACGCGGCGATGCGATCGCCGATACGCCCGAAGATGGTCCCCAGCGACCGGGCGCTCTGGACCGCGTAGTGGTGATCCGGGCCCGACGCGATCGCGGCCAGCAGGTCGGTGTCGCCCTGCACGTTGATGGTGAAGACCTCGGCCCCGGCCTGCTTGGCGCGGGTGGCCTCCCGCAGGGCCGGCGCCGGCTCGCTCCCACCGTCCGACAACAGGATGAGGACGGGCGCGGCGCCTGGGCGCCCGTTGCGCGCCAGCTCGGCGTTCGCCACCGCGAGCCCCTGGTCGATGCGCGTGCCGCCCCGCGCGACGAGCCCGGCCAGCGCCCGCCGCAGCTGCGCCTCGTCGAACGTGAGCGGGGCGTCGAGCGTCGCGCCGTCGTTGAACGACACGATGCCGACGCGCGAGATCGACAGGTCGGCGTCGGACACGAAGTCGGCCGCCGCCGCGCGCGCCAGCTCGATGCGCTCGCCGAGCATCGAGCCCGACCGGTCGATGATCAGCAAGATGTCGAGCGGCACGGTGGCGACCTGCGTCGTGCACGTTCCGCCCACGGCCAGCGTGACCTCGACGGTCGCGCCGAGGTCGATCGCCGGCGGCGCGGCGGTCTTGTCGCCGGCGCTGTCGCAGCGCGCCTGGGTCTCGGGTGGGTCGGCGCCCGCCGCCGCGGGATCCCACCGATAGCGCGTGACGACGTCGGCGCCGCGATCCGCCACGAACACGTCGCCGCCGGCGTCAACCGCCAGATCGGCGGGCGCCGACGCCGGCGCGAGATCCGGCCGGCGTGCGTCGAAGGCCAACACCCGGCTGCCTCCGCCGTCGTATCCGCGCACCCAGCCGTCGCGGCCGAGGACGAGCACCACGCCATCGTCGCGGGCGGTCAGGCGGCGGGCGCCGGACGCCGCCGTGAACCGCGCGACGCCGCCCGCCGCGTCGACACGCGCGACCTCCGCGGCGTACCGGTCCAGGGCGTAGGCCGTGCCTCCAGCATCCACCGCCAGGTCGGCCCATACCCGCCGGACGCCCGGCTCGGCGGGCAGCGCGGTGGTCGCGAGGCGCGCGCCCGCGGCACCGTAGCGACGCAGCGAGCCGTCGGCCGCGTTCAACGCGACGACCTGGCCGGCCGCACGGTCGAACGCCAGCGCCACCAGCGACGTCGTCGCGTCCGGGCCGACGACGGCCTGCCACCGCTGCGCCCCGGTCGGGCCGTACGCGACGAGCCGCGCCCCGTCGGCGGTGAAGCGCGTGCCATCGGGTCCGGCGTCGACGGCCGCGGGCGCACCGGTGCTCATCTGGCCGCGGCTCTGCCCGTCCGGCGTGAACCACTGCACCCGCGGGGCCCGATCGAGCACGTACACGAGCCCATCGCCGCCGACCTGCACCACCTCCGGGCCGTCGAGCACGCCCACCGGGGCGATCGGGCCGCCCCACGACGCCGCCGGCGGGCCGGCGAGCGCCGTCACGCCGTACTGGAACCGGTGGACCTTCGAGGGCGCGCCGCTGCCGGGCTGGACGGCCGCCAGGCCGAGCGACGGGCTGACCGCCAGCGCCGTGAGCCGCCCGACCGAGCCGGCATTCCACTGCTGGCGCACGGGATCGTGGAACAAGAGGCCCGCATCCGTGGTGAACCACAGCCAGCGCCGGGTGAACACGCCGACGTTGTCGTCCACGACGACGTCGTTCACCGCGCCGGGCAGCAGGATGGTGTCGGTGCGCTGGCCGCGCCGGTCGAACAGCAGCAGGCGGGGCGCGCGGCCGTCGATCACGGCCAGCGTGCCGTCGGCGGAGACGTCGAGCCCCCCGATCAGATCCGCCGTCACGCCGTCGGCGCGCACGGCGCGCCAGGTTCCGAGCGGCGCGCCATCCGGCGTGAACCGGTGGACCTCGCCGGTGCTCGCCGAGCCGGCGAACACCGTGCCGTCGGGCGCGACCCCGATGCCGACGAGCCCGGCCACCGGCCCCCAGCCGGCCTGCCGGGTGCCGTCCATGCCGAACACCACGATGGCCTGTGCACCCGGGTCCGCCGCGTACACGCGCTGGCGCGAGTCGTCGACCGCGAGGTCCCGGGGCGCCACGAGACCCGGGTCTGTGCCCGGCGGATGGAGCAGGCGCACGGCGCCGCCCGGCTCGATGACCGATATCCGCGCGGTGGTGGCATCGGAGACGTAGATGCGCTTGACGCGATCGATGGCGACGCCCGCTGCGGCCGGCCAGGCATCCGCCGGCAGGCCGGGCCGGCCCGCCGGCCAAGTATCGACGCGGACGTAGGCGCCCCCGGCGGCACGCAGCGGCGCCGGCGCCGAGCCTGCGGCCCACCCGAGCAGCGCGAGGCACGCGGCGGCGCCGGTCGCCGCACGCCGGCGCCGGCAACGGCGGCGCCAGCCGTGAACGGTGAGCGGCGGCATCGACAGCCCCTCGGTGCGCCCGCGCCTAGCGCCGCACGCGGCGATAGGTCAGCGCCAGCGGCAAGTACCGGCGGGTCACGCGGACCCGCGGGGTCGGCGACCGCGTGGCCGTCGCGACCGGGCTCGTTTGAGCCGTGCGGGCGGCGGTGGGTGTCGGCGACGCGGTCGGTGGCACGGGCGTGACCGTGTTGGCGTGCGACGGCGGCGTGGCCTTCGGGTCGGCCGTCGACGTCGGCGTCGCCTCGGGGGGCTCATCCGTGGCCGACGGGTCCGGCGGCCGGCTCGTGGGCGCCGGTTCGGTGGGATCGGCCGTGGCGCTCGGGGCCGGCCCCGCCGGCGTCGTGGGCTCCGGCGACGGCGCGTCGGCGGTGGGGGTCGGCGGGGCGAACGGAACACGGACCTCGAGCGCCGGATCGCCGAAGAGCGCGTAGGTCTCGATCAGGTCGCGGTACGCCGTCGAGGCCGTGCTGAGCGCGAGCTTGCTGCCGACGACGACCTGCCCGAGGTGGCGCGTGCCCTCCCCCAGCAGTTGGTCGACGAACGCGCGGTTCATGTGGTCGTGCCCGGTCGCCACGCCAAACCCCGTCGGCGAGAACGCGGCGATGGCGCCCCCGCCGGCGGCACGGACCGCGGACTCCGAGATCGAGTACAGGCGCGGGTCGCTGAAGTAGCCGGTCATGCACGTCATGTCCAGCAACACCGGCAGGCGCCCGCCGTTCTTGAGGCCACGCATGTCGCGCCCCGTCAGCATCTGCTCCTGCGCCCAGCCGGTGATCAGCCCGTGGCCGACGTACTGGGTCAGCAGGTAGCCATCCGTCAGACCCGCCAGCAGCGCCTTGCCCGCCGCTGCCGCGTCGGCATGGGTGCGCTTGAGGTACACCCGGTCGACGGCGTAGGCCGGCGGGACGTGGTGGTCGATCACGTCGTCCGAGAACGCGTAGAAGTCGCCCGCGCTGTCGGGGTCGTCGGCGGCAAACAGGAGCTTGCGCTGCCACGGCTCGACCTTCGTCGTGGCGCCGTAGGCCACGATCTTGTCCACCATGGCCGTCACCTCGGCGGCCGAGTTGGCCGGCAGGCGGCCGAGGAAGAGGTCGGGGAAGACGTCGTCGCCGTGCACCGCGACGAAGGCGTTCTCCACCGCCACCTCGCCGAGCCACGGGTCGGCCACCTTCAAGAACGGCGGGATGACGGTGGCCGGGCTGCTGCCGAGCCGGTTGCGCGGGTCATACGTGCCGTCGCCGACCAGGAGCACGTGGCTCGGCGCCGGCTCGGGCCAGGACCGGTACGCGTGGGCGATGAAGTCCCGGATCGCCTCGGCGGACGCCACGCCGCCGTTGAACACGTCGTACACGCCTTGGACGTCGACGACCGCCACGCGCCGTCCGGCGCGCGTGTGACGGTCGACGAGCGGCCTGAGCGCCGCGTGGAACGCGGCCGGGGCGATCATCAGGTAGTCGGCGCCCCGCGCCGGCGCCAGCAGGCCGGCCGCCGGCCGCGCGTCGATCCGCGCCGCGCGGAGGTAGGCGCCGCGTGGGACGATGCGGTACGCCCGCCCGCCGCCGGCCGCGTCGGCGAGCTGCAGGCCGTAGGTCCCGCCGGCGTCGGCGACGACGCCGCCATCCACCCACTGCGGCCGGCGCGGATTTCCGACGTCGAACACGTCGACGGCCGCATCGTCCAGGCGGTCCACCGTGATCCGCTGCGCCGGTGCCGCGTCGGTCGTCACGGCCAGCTGGTGTCCGCCCGCGGCGTGGTAGGCCCGGCGATAGGCCAGATCGATGGCGTCGATAAAGAAGTGGTCGTACGCCGCGCCCGGGGCACCGGGCGCCTCGACCCGAATGGTGGTCGTCGCCCCTCGAAGGAGATCGGCGGGGACGTCGAAGGTCATGCGGGCGACCGTGCTGTTGCCGTCCCAGTCGGCCTCGCCGACGAGCGTGCCCGCCACGTGCACGCGCACCCGGTGATCGGGCGCCACGGTCGGGAACGCCGACTTGCCGACCAGCGTCAGGCCGAGCCGGCCCGCCCACGCCCCGGGCGCCGCGTCGGGCAGCGCGACGATATGGTCCAGCGTCTGCGGCGCGCTGAGCTGTTGCCAGAAGAAGTGGTCCACGGCCTCGGGCGGCGTGCCGTCGTAGGCCGGGCGCGGGTAGTCCGAGCGGTACAGGAGGTCCTGCTCGACGTGCAGCGTCGCCGTGTACGCCTCGGCCGGCGGCGCCGTGCCCGGCGTGCCGTCGCGCCGGGCCATGCGCGCCCCGGGCGCCGCGCCGTAGGCCAGCTGGTAAACGTTCAGCGCCGCGTAGCGCGACGCCGGCGGCTGGCCGTAGAAGACCACGGCATCCGACGGGTTCAGCAGCGCATCGGCCTCGCCCTCGACGTGCATCGCGACGGGCTGCCCGCCGGCGTGGAGCTGAAGGCGGCGCGGGTCGACCGCGTCGATCGGCAGCCCGGCCAGCGCCAGGTCGGCGCCGGTCACGCGGTACAGGCCCTCCGCGGCGACCGCGATGTTCCAGACGGGCTGCGCGTCCGCGGGCACGGCCGGCGGCTCGTCGGGCGGCAGGACCTCGCGGGGCCGATCGACGCGCCACGCGCGGGCGGTGCCCGCGTTGAGGAGCGCCGCGCCCAGGACGGCGTCGAAGGCGGCGTCGCCGGCCGATGGATCCGGCGGTTCGACGCCCGCCGGTCTGTCGCCCTCGACGGCGCCCTCCGTGGGCCCCGCGGCCGGGTCGGACGAGGCATCGAACGTGATCTCGACCTCGACCCCTGCGCGGACCACGAGGCGCCGGGCAGCGGCGTGGTACTGGAAAGGGTGGATCTCGAGCCGGGCCACGCGCTGGCCGCGGACCCAGCCGACGTCGGTGATGGTCGCCAGGTCGGCGGGGTAGGCGGCGCCAGCGCCGTACGCTCGGGGGTCCATCCGCACGATCGTCAGCGGCACCAGGCCGGGCTCCCCATTGGACCCGGGCGGGGTCCATACGGCGTCGGCGGCGTCGCCGTTGGGGCTGGCGGCGGGCGCGATCCGCACGTCCGCGATCGTCGCCGGGCTGCCCGCCGCCGTCGCGGCGACCTTGGGCGTGCCGCGCGGCGGGATGCCGAGGAGCACCGCCGCCACGGGCAGCGCGGGCTTGCCGGGCTCGCTCGAGGCGGCCAGCCCGGGCGCCGTGATCACGGTATAGTCGCTGCCCCCCGACGACCGGTCCACCAACGCGTAGCGCGGCGTGTCGAGCGCCACGACGATGCGATCGGCATCGGACCGCACGAGGCGCACCGGTGTGCCGTCTCCCGCGGGCGACGTGGCCATGGGTGCGCCGGACACGCCGGCCGTCAGGGCCGTCGCGACGAGCCCGCCGATGCCCAGCGCCACCGCTCGGCCGAGCCGGGACGGGCGCGCCGGCGACGCCCGCCGCGCCGCGCCGCCGCGTGCGGAATCGGCCCGCCGGTCGGATGCGGGTGAGTCCAATGAACGACCGCGTGTGCTCGAAAAATGCATCCCAAGGCCAATGGATCGAAACGGACCGAAATCAACCTGCGCTGAACGGCCGCCGCGGCGGCCTGGCAGGCTGGGGAATGGGCGCCGTGATCTTCGGCGGGCCGCTGCGTGCGTCTCATTCGTTCAGACGTCGCAAGCCACCCGGAAGTCACGCCGAGTTGGCATGCCCGACCCATCCCCGGGATCACGATGCGGGTGCGCTTGGGCCCCGGTGGATCCAACCGCATCCCAGGCCCCGGCGCTGCACTCGCGCCGCGTCCGCCGCTCGGCGGATGACGGAACGCCGGGGCTTGCGGTATCATGAAGCCGATCCGGTGCATTCAGCCAGCATCATCCCGAGGAGGACCGAGCATGACGCAAGCGCAGCCGACGATCATCCTGCCGCTCGACGGCTCCGACCTGTCCGACCAGGCGCGCGCGCTGGCCGTCGCCATCGCCAGCCGGGTGAACGCGCGGCTCGTCCTGGTCACCGCCCCGGAGGTCTACGGCCTGGACATGGCGTGGTATTCCGGCGCCGCGCCCGAGGCCGCGCTCCCGATGGTGCCGGTCACCGAGCTCATGGCGGAGGCGCGCCGCGTCGCGGTCGACTACCTGGCCCAGCAGCAGGCGTCGCTCGAGCCCCAGGGGCTGACGGTGGCCACCACCGTCGTCGACGACATGCCGGCCCGCGCGATCGTGCAGGCGGCCGAGGCCGAGGGGGCGTGGCTCATCGTCATGGCCACCCACGGCCGCGGCGGCCTGACCCGCTGGGCGCTCGGCAGCGTGGCCGACAAGGTGCTGCAGACCGCGGAGGCGCCCGTCCTCGTCGTCCGGTCGGGCGCGCGGCACGTCGCTCCGGAGATCGACCAGATCCTGGTGCCGCTGGACGGGTCGCGGCTGGCCGAGGCCGTGCTGCCCGGCGTGGCGCGCCTGGCCAAGGCCTTCGACGCGCTGGTGACCCTGGCGTTCGTGTCGCAGGAGGCGCGCCTCGGCATGGAGACGGCGCAGATGTCGGAGGCGCAGCGGCACGAGGTCGAGCGCATGGCCGCGTATCTCGACGGCCAGGCCGCGCGGCTGAGGGAGCAGGGTGTCGCGACCGAGACCGAGATGCTCGCGGGCGACAACCCCGCCGAGGTGCTGCTGGGCCGGGTCGGGCGCGGCGACGTCGATTTGGTGGCGCTCACCACGCACGGCCGCGGCGGCCTGAGCCGCTGGGCGTTCGGCAGCGTGGCCGATCGCCTGATCCGCCACGCCGACAGCCCGACGCTCATCCTGCGCAGCCAGGCGGCGCACGCCTGACGGCGCGCCCCGTGCCGACCCTTTCCCCGTCCACCCGAAAGGAACCCGTCGATGGATGACCGCATGCCGTGGCCGATGCGCACGGCGCTGTTGGCCTTGTTGTTCGTCCTGGCCGTCTGGGTGATCGGCTTCGCGCTGCTCTGGGCCGGGTCGCCGATCGGCGGCCTGGCGGCCGGCATCGCCGCGTGGCTGACCGTCGGGCTGATCGCCACCGCCTGGCGCGCGCCGGGGGAGCGGGCGTCATGAGAGCCGCCGCCCTCTACCTCGTCGGGGCCGTCCTCCTGGTGGCCATCGTCTCGATTGCGTGGTGGACGCGCGGTTTCCTGCCCCCGCCGCCCGCGCCCGACGCCGTGCGGACCACCTACACCGCCCAGGCCGGCGACACCGTCGACAGCGTCGCAGCGTCGCTGGACGTCGAGGCCCAGGCGCTGGCCGACGCCAACGACAAGTCGTCGACGACCGCCGCGCTCGCGCCGGGCGAGACGCTGGACGTGCCGGCACCGGCGCCGTCGCTGGTCGACACCTGGAAGGTCCACGGCGTCGGCCTCGGGGCGCAGATCCTCGGCGTGCTGCTCAGCTTCTGGCTGTCGATCCTGACCGGCGTCCTGCCCAAGACGCCGCTGCGCCGGCAGGTCTTGGGGATCTCGTTGGTCCTTGGCATTGCCTCGTACGCGTCGGCGCAGGCGGTGGCCGGCGACGCCCGCCTGACCCCGCAGTTCGTGTTCGGGGCCATCAAGGACGGGTTCCTGTGGTCGGCGGCCTTCCCGATGTTCGCGCGCGTGCTGGGCGTCAAGGATCCCACGGCGGCGCCCCCGGCGTGAGGTCACCGGGCGGCCGCGGGAGACCGGCATGATCGCCGTGCGCCGGCTGCGCGC
>CAYQBA010000108.1:0-16148 GCA_964415605.1 uncultured Anaerolineales bacterium
GGCGCAGCAGCCGGGTCACGCGCCAGGCCAGGACCACGAACGCCAACCCGAGGAGCGTGACCGCCAGCGGGCGCGCGCCCGAGGTCGCCGCGGAGGGTGAACCGCCCGCCGCGGCGACCTCGGGCCGGCGCGGGCTCGCCGAGCCCGTCGTCGGCGAGGAGCGGGCGGAGGGGTTGGCCGCGCGCGACTCGCCGCCCGCGGCCGGCGCCGGCGAGTCGACCACGACCGCCTGGCCCTGATCGACAGGATTGCCGCCGGGCGTCGCCGAGTCGGCGGATGCCGGCGATTCGGCGACGGCACCGACCGCGGCCGATCGGCCGCTCGGCGGCGTAGCCGCTGCCATCGACGCTGTCCCCATGCGCGGCGCGGTGCGGCCCCCGCCGCTCGATCCGCTGCCGCCCACCGCCGTGCTCACGGGCTGCAGGAGTGATGTCGTGCCCGCCGGTGAGGCCGTGGCGTCGGACCTCCCTCTCGCCGGTCGCGCGGTGCGGGTGGCGGCGCCCGTGCCCGACCGGGCCGTCGGCGGCGCGGCGGCCGGCCGCGTCGCGGCCGGCGGTGCCGTGGTCGTGGTCGCGGGCGGCGGCGTGCTGCTCGCCAAGACGCGTTGGCTGGTCGGCGAGGCGGTGCGGGGGGCCGGCGAGGTCGCGGTTGACGGCGGCGGCTCGGCGTTGCACGGCGCGCCGTCCAGCCTGGCGCAGACCGGGCCGTGGAGCGTCGTGCCCTGGTTGGCCGCGCGGTCTTCGAGCGAGTAGTAGTAGGCGCTGCCCGGTGCCACCTGCGCGTCCGTCCATGCGTAGGTGGCGCCGACAACGGTCGTGCCGGTGGCGGGGATGAAGGCGCTGACGCGCGCGTGTTGGTTCAGGTCCGCGGTGAGGCCGCGGCGGACCCAGAAGCCCACGGTGTCGATCTCGGTGCCGGTCTCCCACGAGACGACGATCGTCTGCCCCTGAGCCCGCGCCGCGAAGTTCGCCAGCGTGACCGACGCGGTCGCCGGCGCCGGGCCGGCGATCGCCATGGCTGCCAGCGCGAGGGCCGCGGCCGGCCCCCGTGCGCGCCCTGGATTCCCACCCGCGACCACTTGCGGCGTCACGAATCGGCCTCGGGCTGCGCGCCCGGCGAAGGCACGGGGTCGAGCACGAGCAACGACTTGGCCTCGAGGTCGGCGACGAACGCAAGCGTGTCGTCCTCGGCGCGCGCGCGATCGACCTCGTACTCCAGGCAAATCTCGGTGACGATGGCGCTCACCGTCCGAGTCCCATCCGCGAGCCGCCAGACGCGTGCGCCGACGTCGTTGAGCACCTTGATCTGCCCCTGGTCCGGTTGGAGCAGGACGGCCTCTTCCCCGACCATGCTCGTCGTGACGGTGGCGACCCGAACGGGACGCTGGTTGAGCGTGGGCATCACGGGCAGTGCTCCTGGAAACAGACTCGACACGCGGCGGTCAGGCTAGCGGGCGGGACCGGGCTCGGGCAAGGCGACGAGCTGGCGACTCATGCGGCGCAGCACGCCGACCCCGCGGCGGGCAAGCCGGGCCGTCGGTCCCGAGCCATGCAACGGCAGCTTGACCTCGATGTAACCCAGGGCGCCGAGCACGCGATTGGCGATGGCCCACCGGGTCTGGCGATAGTCGACCGCCTGGCCACGCCGCTCGGCCGCCACCACCCTGCCGAGGATGGCCGCGGCCGCGACCGGCGGATCGGCGGCGCTGACGTTGTCGCCCTTGGTGTGCCAGCCCGCGTCGTCGACGGCGACCAAGCGGTGGGTCAGGAGATCGTCGGCCACCCGGACGAGCACGAGGTCGCCCTGACGCAGGCATGCCGCATCCAGGGGCTCCACCCAAACGGTGTCGCCATCTTGGAGAAACGGGGCCATGCTGTGCCCGGTCACCCGCAGCCGCAGCCGGCCGACCGAGTGAAGCGAGTCGTGCGCCAGATCCAGCACCGTCGGCGAGTGGTACGCGCGCCGTCGCGGCACGGATCGATCCAAGCGCTCCCCCTTGGCTCTCGGCGGCATCATCGCACAATCATATCACAGGCCTGGCAGCGGCTGTCCGACGCGCCCGTCGCCGGCGAAGTCTGGAACAGCGATGGAAGAAAGGCCGCGCCAGGCCTCCCGCCGCCCCCAGGCGTGGCCCCGGGGGTGGCCGACGGCGGGGTGGGCGGCGGCGGCGTGCGGCTGCCGGGGCGGCGGGTGGCCGTGGGCGTCGGTTCGAAGGGCCCGACGGGCACCTGGATGCGCAAGGCAGGGTCGCCGAACACCGTGTAGGTGTGCAGCAGGTCGCTGTGGACACCGGCCTGGAACAGCCTCAGCTTGGCCGCCACGCTGGCCGGGCCGAACCGCGTCTCGCCGGATGCGAAGACGGCATCGTAGAAGCCTTCCTGGAGCATCTCGTGCCCGGTCATGACCCCCAAGCCCGTCGGGGAGAAGGTCCCGACGGCGCCGGACGCGGGGAGTCGCACCAGGGTCTCGGCCATGCCGGGCCAGGCGGGGTAGCTCCAGTAGCCATCGAGGCACGTCCATGACAACACGATCGGCAGACGAGCGCCGTTGCGGAGCGTGGAGAGGTGAGTCGTGTTCAACATCTGTTCGTGGCTCCACCAGTCCACCTTGCCGTGCCCCACGAAGTTGACCAGGAGCGCGCCGGTGATGTTGAGCTGCCGCGTGATGGCCAGGCTGGCCTGTGGGCAAGCCTGGCCGTTGGCGCACTGCCCGGCATCGATGAAGCGATCCAGGAAGATTCGGTCGTCGAACGCGCCGTAAGGCAGGTGGGCTTCGATGAAGCGCTCCGTCGCGCCGGCGAAGTCGCCGGCGGTGTCGGCAACCCCCGGGCGGACAAAGGTGTTGTCGGCGACGAACAGGTGGCGCCGGCCCCATGGCTGCGGCCCGGCGGCCTCATAGGCCACCACCTTGTCGATGACGGCGTTCAGCTCGGCTGCCGAGTTGACCGGCAGGCGAGCGATGGCCAGGTCGGGCATTGGATCGGCGCCGACCACGGTGGCCAGGCGGTTGGCGCTGTCGACCTCGCCCTGGATGGGGTCCACCCACTCGAGGTTGGGCGGCATGAGCACGGGGCTGGGATCGGGGTGCGCGGGATAGCCCAGGAAGTTCCAGTGGCCGTCGCCGACCAGCACGACGTACGCGGGCGCCGGCGCGGGCCAGGTGGCCACCGCCCAGGCGAGGAAGTTGCGGATCGCGCGCGGGCCGAACACGCCGTGGTTGAAGGCGTCGTAGACGTCTTCGACGTCGACGACCACGGCGCGCAAGCCTTGGCGACCCCGGTGGTCGGCCAGGCGCCGTGCGGCGTCGCGCAGCACGCGCGGGGCGATGACGACGTAGTCGGCGCCCGCGCCGGGCTCGGCCAGCGGCGATGGGGGCATCCAGGCGACGGCGGCCGGGCGCCGGTAGCCGCCGCCGGCCGCGACGGCGAAGCGCGCATCGCCTGCCGACTGGAACGCCACGCGCTGGCGGTCGCCCTGAGCCGACGCCTGGGCGCCCGTGATGCGCACGGGCGCCTCGGGCCGCGTCACGTCGAAGACCTCGGCGCCCGCCGTCGTGAAGCCGCCGACCTCGTACCGGCGCGCCGTCGCGTCCATGGCGCCGAACGCCAGCGCGTCGGCGTCGGCGTCGAGGCGCCGGGGATAGGTCACCTCGAACCAGTCGAAGTAGAGCGTGTCGCCGTTGGTCCCGGGCTGCAGCCGCGGATCGACGAGCAACTGGTTGGCGCCGTCGCGCAGCGCGGCGGCAGGCACCTGGCCCTGGAACGCGAAGCGGGTGGCGCCGTCCCAGCGGGCCTCCTGCAGCAGCGTGCCGGGCGTGTTGAACATGAACCGGACGTGATGGTCCGGCGATCCGCTGGCGGAAGCGTTGGCCACGATCTCGCCGCGCACCGTGGCCCCCGCCGATCCGACCGCCACGCCGGGCAGGTTCACCCCGAACGATCGTGAGATCGGCACGGCCGGGTTCGCCTCCACGACCCGGAACAGGTGCCACAGCCACACGTCGTCGCTGGTGAAATGGCGCGTGAACCACACCCTGGACTCCTCCGCCCGGACCGTCGACCGGCCGTGAGGCGCCGCCGGCGTGTTGGCCCTGGGAGTCCCGTCCTTCGCGCCCATCCGTGGGCCGGGCTGGCCATCGGCCGAGAGCCAATACACGTTGGCGCGGGTGTACCGAGCGTCGCCGAGCGTGCCCGGCAGCGGTGTGCCGAGCCAGTCGATGGTGGTGGGGCGGCTGTGGAACGGCTCGCCGTAGAACACGACGGTGTCGGCCGGGTCCAAGCGACCGTCCGCCTCGCCGGTGACGTGGATGGCGATCGGCGAGCCCTGGCTTTCCAGCGCGAACGTGCGGGGATCCACCGCGTCGACGTCCATGCCGGCGGCCTTGAGATCGTCATGGCCGAGGCGATACAGACCCGGTTGATCGACCGAGATCTTGAGCCGCGGACCGGCACTCGCCTGGGCGATGGACCGCCGTGCGTCCGCCAGCGCCGCGGCATCCACGTGCCGAGCCATCGTGGGCGCGTCGGCCCGCCATGCGGCGGCCTGGTTTCCGTTGGCGAGGCCATGGCGCAGCAGGCCGTCGAACGGGTCGCCGCCGTTGGTGGGGTGATTCAGGCCCGATCCACCGGGCGTAGTGGTCATCGGCGCTTCGAAGTCCGCCGGGCGCCCAGGGCCTGGAAAGCTGAACCGGAGGGTCGCGGCGACGCGCCGATGCTGGACGAGGGACCGGCTGGCCGGATCGTACCGAAAGGGCCGAAACGTGACACGGATGACCCGCTGGCCCCGCACCCAGGCTTCGCCGGCGAGCTCGACGGGCTCGCCGGGCACGCCGAAGCCTGGCCCGCCGGTCGGCGGCGCCCACGCGCCTGGCGGAGCCGCGTCGGCGCGACCGGCGGCCGGGGCGCGGATTGGCGCACTCGACGGCCGGCCAGCGGTTCCCGGGACAGGTTCGGCCGTGTCGGCCACGACGTCCAGCGCGACGCTGGCGTCCGGGGGCACGCCGACCAGCGCCGTCACGGCAGGGAGGCGCGGTTGGCCGGGCCTCGCGGCCGGCCATGCCAGCTCCGCCACCCCCGCGGTCTGGGCGGCCGCGGCGCGGGCAAGCTCGGCCAGCGCGGCGGCATCGGTGAGCGATGGCGCCGTCAGAGCCAGGCTCACCCCGGCTGCATCGGCGTGGGTCAGGCGGACCGAGATCGGCAGGGACGGGTGCGCCGAAGCCTTCCGTTCGGCGGCCGTCAGGCCGTGGAGGCTGGCCGCCGCCAGGATGCCGATCCCGATCGATGCGCCAGCCGCTGAGAAGGTAGACGTGCCACTGCGTTGCATGGTGGTCCTCTGAGGATTGTCAGCCCGACCGGTGAAGGCTGCCGAGTGGGTCGGCCCGGGCGAGGGCGATTCGAGGCGCCGGCCGCGTGATCGACACGGCCTGGCCCACGCGACGTCAGGCGGGCGCGACCGCACCCTGCTCGGCGAGATCCGCGGGCGACGCGATGAGCGGCCAAAACGACGGGTCGGGCCGGCAGTGCAGCCGGCGGACGGGTACGGCGCGAGCGACGGCGTGCGCACGGGCGACCAGCAGACCGGCTCGGTCGGGGTCCAGGCCGATCACCGGCACGCTGGCGACGACGTCGGCGACGGCGGTGCCGGTATCCACCGCTTCCAGCGTCGCGACGGGTCCGTGGACCAGGCGGTAGACGCCGCCGAGGGGGGCTCGGCAGGGGCCTCCCGGTGCGACCTGCGTCGGGTTCGAGAACGGCGTCGCATGGGCGTGCCAGCCCGAGGCACTGGGGCGCAACACGATCAAGTCGTCGTTGAGGATGCGCCCGGGCGCCGCGTGCCGGGCGACCGTGGTCTTGCCGCTGCCCGACGGCCCGATGAACGCATGGGCGATGCCGTCGCGCACCACGCCGGCGGCATGCAGCAAGAGGCCGCCGGCATCGAAAGCCAGCAGCGCCACGCACAGCCGCAAGAAGTAGTCGGTGTGATCGAGCGCATGGGCGGCGGCCACCCAGACCTCGGCCTCGCCGCCGTCCACATCGACCCTGCCGGTGCGGCCTGGGGCGTCGTGGAGGAGGACTCGCCTCGAGAAGCTCGTGCGCTCGCCCGTGGCGATGCGCGATTCGAGGCTGGCCGAGACGGTGCCGGGGGCGGCCCGGACCACGGCCGCATCGGAGACGTTGACACGAACCACGAGGTCCGGAGAGCCCGAATCGACGTAACCGACAAAGCGCTGTTCGATCGCCCGGTTGAGGCCGGTTGCATCGGAAACCACCGCCAGCCGCAAGCCGGCGATGTCGAGCGTCCAGGAAGGCAGTCGGTTGTCGCGTCGTGCCGAGTGGGTGCGCATCATCCGCCCAAGAAGTCGCCGCGATGTGAGCACCGGCCGGGGGTCGAGGCGCCGCGACCGTGGTGGGGTGGCATCATCGACCCGCAGCCCGGGCCACGCGTGGCGCGGGGTCAAGCATCAAAGCTTAGCACAACCAAACCGCCGAATGTGCGCCATGTTTGCCGTTGCCCAAGGGGACATCAAGCAGCCAAACCAGCTTTCCAAAGGAAGACCTTGCTCGCGGGAGGGGGCGCGAGAGGCCGATTGCCGGGGATTGCGGGTGCGCCGCGCCATGCACGGGGCGCCCGCGGGCCACTCAACGCTGCGATCCCGCGGGGGCGGGATCCCACGGATTTTGCGTGTCGCCCGAGACCGGGTCCGTCCCGAAGAGCGGCGATCCGGCGCGCGCTTCCATCTCGGCCTCGTGGACGATTTGTGGGGCGCGATAGGCCTTGCGGTCCGGCATTGCCGTCTCGTGGCTGGCAGGCCTGCCTGTTGGCAGGCGAGGCTCTGAACCCGTCATATTGCCCTCCAATGGATCCGATGTCGTCGACCAATACTCCCAACCCCACCTCAGACCTGGGCCCGGTTTGCGGAGGCAAGGGGCGTATGGCCCTCGCGGCTGATGCGTGCCGCGACCTGGAATGTCACTATGTTTAACGCTTTCGTCTGACGTTCGATACGCCGAAGTTGGTCGACCCGCCGTGATTGTGCACGAGATGCCCCGGATGCGCACGCAAAACGTGCAGGCGAGCACGGTGGCCGGCATGGGGCACGGACGGCGCCGCCGCGCATCATCCTTCTCGACGCAGCGCCCGCAGCCAGCGGTAGAGGTAATAGCCTGGCAGCTGCCAGGGCTGCCGGATGGAATAGCGCCGGCGCATGTAGGCTGGCGGGGGCAGCAGCTTGGCGTGGAGGTAGCGCGCGCGCATCGACCATCCCGGCGTGTACGCGAGCACGACCCCGATCTCGGCCAGGAGGCCGCGTCGCTGGGCACCAATCGCGGCCACGGCGCGCTGCTCGTAGGTCGACGGCGCCAGGGCCGCGACGTCGTCCAGCACGGACATGGGCACGCGCCCGGGCGGGGGCACCAGCGGGAGGACCCACTGCAGCGATGTCACGAGATCGCTGGCCTGAGCCAGCCGCAGCACCGTGGGCCAATCGAGCTGGCCGCCTTCGTGCGCGAGGATCTCGGCGACGTCGAGGAGCCAGCGCAGACCCAGGTCGCGGCCATCGGGATGGTGCAGCGCCAGATGCGCGCAGAGGTGCAGGACGGTTGCCTCGGGGCTGAGCGTCACGACCTCGGCATCGCCCAGCCGGACCGGTCGGGCGGCGCGCCAGAACAGGTCCATCGGCAGGTGGTGGCGGTAGGGCGGCCGGTCGACCAGGGTCCAGTGCAGGTCGACGACCGCATGGGGCGGGGTCTGCCGGCGCAGCGTCACCTGACCGTCGAACGCGATGATCGGCCCGGGGTCGATGCCCGCGCTGCCAGCGTCCGCCAGCTCGTTGTTGCCCACTTCCAACGCATAGCCGTGCGACTGGATGACGCCCATCGCCGTCGCCGCGTGCTCGGGTGGCACGAGGAGGTCGACATCGCCGAGCGTGCGCAGGCCCATGTCCTCGTAGACCGTCAGGAGCAGCGCCGCGCCCTTCAGGAGCATGACGGGGATGCCGTGATCGACCAGGGAACCGGCCAGGCTGGCCAGCTCGCGCAAGAGCCACGTGTTGGTCGCTGTGGTCTGGTAGTAACGCGACCGCAAGTGCGCGCCCAGTGGATCGGGAACCGCGAGGCCCGCGTCGGCGGCGACGCGGTACAGCAGCGGCTCGACGTCGTGCGCGTGCGCGGCGGCGGCGATGGCTGCCCACGGGCGCGGCGCGGCGGGGTCCAACCGGACGCCCTGGTGCCGAGCGGCAAGGACTTCCAGCAGCGCCGCGGGCGCGGGTGACCCGGCGGCGCGGTGTGACGACGCCGTGACGGGCGACGTGATCGGGGCGGGGCGCACCGCCCGCCCTACTGCGGCGCCGTCTCGGCCGCCTGGGCCGCCGCGATCGCGGCCTCGAAGCGCTCGATCGGCTGGGCGCCGCTGAGCAGCTGGCCGTTGATGAAGAACGCCGGCGTGCCGTTGACGCCCAGCGCGGTGCCTTGCGCCTGGTCGTCGAGCACGGCCTGCCGATGCGTGCCGGCGTCGACGCAGGCCGCGAGCGCCGCGCCGTCGAGCCCGGCCGAGGTGGCGACGTCGGCGAAGGCTGCCGGGTTGCCGGACCACTCGCCCTGGCGGGTGAAGAGCGCGCGGTGCATCGCCCAGAACGCCGTGCCGCCGCCCTGGTCCCGGGCGCACCGGGCGGCCTCGGCGGCCTGGATGGCATCCGGGTGGATGGTGTCGAGCGGGAAATCCTTGAACACGTAGCGCACCAGGCCGGTCTCGACGTAGCGCTCGACGATCTCGGGGTAGACTGTGGTCACGTGGCGCTGGCAGAACGGGCACTGGTAGTCCGAGAACTCGACCAACGTCACCGGCGCGTCGGCCTCGCCCTGCGCCGGGGCATCGCCGATGTCCACCGCGGCGGGCGTGGCCGTGGCCGGAGGGGTGCCGAGGATCTGCGGCTCGAGCGTGGCGGCCAGATCCTTGGGCACGTCCATCGTCAGCTTCTCGCCGCGCTCGAGCTGTTCGATCATCTCGCGGAGCCCCTCGAGCGGGGGCACGCCGGCACGGTAGTAGCCGTTGACGAAGAACGTCGGCGTGCCGTTGATGCCGATCGTGGTCGCCTGCTGGACGCTTGCCTCCACCTTGGCCGTGTGCGTGCCGGCCTCGAGGCAGGCCACCAGGGCGGCGCCATCGAGGCCCCCGTCGGCGGCGATGGCGGCGAACACGGCATGGGGAGCGGTCGCTTCGGCCCACTCGCCCTGGCGGGCGAACAACCCGTCGTGCATCGTCCAGTAGGCGTCGTCGCCCCCCTGATCTCGGGCGCAGTGCGCGGCCTCGGCGGCGGCCGGAGCGTTGGGGTGAATGCTCGTCAGCGGGAAGTCCATCCACACGTGGCGCACCCGCCCGGTGGCGACAAACTCCTCGACGTAGTCGGGGTACACCTCGCTCGTGAACTTGGCGCAGAACGGGCACTGGTAGTCCGAGAACTCGATCACGGTGACCGGCGCGTCGGGCTCGCCTTGGCTCGGGGCGCCGGCGGCGTCGATGGTGTAGGTCGGCGCCGTGATCTTGACCATCTCAGGCGTCGGCTCGACCGTGGCGGTGGGCAGCGTCCCCCCGGCGACCACGACATCCAGGCTCTTCTGGAACTCCTCGAACGGCAGGGCACCCTGCAGGATCGCGCCCTGGATCTGGAAGCTCGGCGTGGCGCCCAGGCCGAGGCGCATGGCCTCGGCCACGTCGGCCTCCACGGCCGCGGCCTGCTCGCCCCCGTCCAGGCAGGCGGCCAACGCGGCGGCGTCGATCGCGGGGTCGACGTCGAGCCCCCCGGCGAGCGACTTGAACATGTCGACGGCGGCGTCGTTGCCGGACCACTCGTCCTGGGTCCGGAAGAGCTGGTCGTGCATCTTCCAGTAGGCGTCGCTCCCCCCGAGCGCCCCGACGCACCGCGCCGCCTCGGCGGCCTTGGTGGCCTGGGGGTGGATCTGGGCGAGCGGCAGGTCGCGGAAGACGACCTTGGCCTGCCCTGAGTCGACATACGTCTCGTCGATCCGGGGCGCCGTCTCCGCGAAGTGCTGCGCGCAATACGGGCACTGGTAGTCCGACCACTCGACCAGCGTGATCTTGGCGGCGGGGTCCCCCTTGACCATGTAGGCCGGCGCCCCGTCGACCGTCCCGCCCGCCGCCGGCGCCACGACGTCCTTCCCCGCCGGGGTGAAGGCCTGGCACCCGGCCAGCACGAACACGACCAGCGGCAGGCTGCGGGAAGTCCGAAGAGCGTCGATCCGGCGCATCGAGATGACCCGTCTTTCGTGGTTGCGAATGAGGCAAGCGCCCCGGCCCGCCGAGCCCGGCAGAGCGGCGTAAAGAGTAGGTGTGAAGACAACGCGAGTCAACGCCCCGCGTTGACCGGCGACCGGTTCACCACGTAAAATGAATGGCTTTGGCGCGCGATCTCCCGATCGGCTGGCACTGGGCGGGCCGATCGGCGCCGCACGTTCTCGCGAGGAGAAGACACCTATCATGACGTACATCCCTGGCTTGGAGGGCGTGGTCGCCGCACGCACTCGGCTCAGTTACGTGGACGGCCAGGCAGGCGAGCTGTTCATCGGCGGCTTCCCAGTGGAGGTGCTGGCACCCCACGCCACGTTCGAGGAAGCCGCGCACTTGCTGTGGCACGACCGGCTGCCGGACGCCGGCGAGCTCCGCGCGCTGCACGATCGCTTCGTGGCGGCCCGCGCGCTGCCGGGCGAGGTCGTCGACCTGCTCCGGGCGGCCGCGGCCCGCAACGCGTCGGTCATCGACGCGCTGCGCATGGCGGCCGCCGCGCTGTCGCTGGATGACCCCGACCCGCAGCACAACGATCCCGTCAACAACCTGCGGCGCGCCGAATCGCTGTGCGCGCGCTTCCCGGTGGTGGTCGCCGCCTACTGGCGCATCCGCCAGGGGCTGGCGCCCGTCGATCCCCGCGCCGACCTCGACCATGCAGCCAACTGCCTGTACATGCTGAACGGCACCGCACCGGACGGCGAGGCGGCCCGCGCGCTCGAGACGTACTTCGTCACCGTGATCGATCACGGCATGAACGCGTCGACGTTCACGGCCCGGGTGATCACCTCGACGCAGTCCGATCTGTACTCCGCCATCACCGGCGCGATCGGCGCCCTGAAGGGGCCGGCCCACGGCGGCGCGCCCGGTCCGGCGCTGGACATGGTGTTCGAGATCGGGCAGCTCGACAAGGCCGAGGCCAACATCCGCGGACGGCTGGAGCGCGGCGAGCGCTTGATGGGCTTCGGCCACCGCGTGTACAAGGTGCGCGATCCGCGCGCCGACGTGTTGGCCGCCGCGGCCGATCGGCTCTTCGAACGGGCCGGCGACCGCGCGCTCTACGACATGGCGCGCGGCGTCGAGGCCGTGGCGCTGCGGCTCCTCGAGGAGTACAAGCCCGGCCGCAAGCTCCAGACCAACGTCGAGTACTACACCGCCATGGTGCTGCACGGCGTCGGCCTGCCGACCGAGCTGTTCACGCCGATGTTCGCCATCGGCCGCGCCGGGGGCTGGACCGCCCACTGCCTCGAGCAGTGGTCCGACAACCGGCTGATCCGGCCGTCGTCCGACTACCTCGGGGTGAAGGATCGCGCCTGGGTGCCGATCGACCAGCGCGGATAGGGGCGCCCGGCGCGCCGCGCGCCGGGTCCGGTCAGCGGGACTCGGGTGAGGCGACGACGGCCTCCAACCGGAGCCGATCGTCGTCGACCCGCCCGCCGGCCGCGGCGGCCGCCCACCGCCGACGGGTGACGGGGTCGTAGAGGCCGATCCCGACGGCAAGCTCGCCGACGTCGACGCCGGCGGGGACGGCGACGACGTGGCGATCCACGACCACCTCGCCCGGCAGCCAGCCTTCCATGGGGCGCTCGCCGTCGCCCGGGACGCCGTCGTGCTGGGCGATTGGCACGCCGTCCGGCCCGAACACGTGGACGAAGACCGTCGCGCCGGCGGGCGGCGTCCGATCCGACTGCCAGTACAGCGTCACGTCGAGCGGGCTCCCGGCCTCAAGACCCCGGGGGGCGATGTCGTACCCGAGGAGCTTCACGGTTCCGCCGAACACGGCTTCCGCGACGTGCTGCATCGCCGGCGGGGCGAAGAGACGGTCGCCCGCGACGACCTCGACGGCGCCGGCCTCGTAGGCCGTCTCCGCCGATCCGATTCCGCCCGGCCCGGCGGGGGCCGATGATCCCGGCCGGATCACGCGCAGCGTGTATGGCCCGCCGGCGGTGTCCGGCGGGATGCGCAGCCGGTAGCGCCCGCGCAGCACCTCGCGATCCTCCCATTCGCGCGGGGGGTAGCCCGCCGCGACCGGCGCCGTGGCCAGCGGAACCCGGCCTGCCGCGCCCGCCAGGATGAAAGACACGTCGCCCGATCCGTCGGCCGGGCCGAGGCGGGCCCATGTGATCGCGACGTCCACCACCGCACCGGGGGCCACCGGCCCCGGCGTGACCGCTTGGTCCAGGACGGCCAGGCCGTCGGCGAACGCGAACACGGGCGCGGTGCCCCGATCCACCCGCCGGCGGCCTTCGGAATCCACCCGCACGGCCGCGACGACCGTCGAGATGCCCCCGGCCGGCGGCGAGCCGGCCGATGCGCCGGCGGCGCCTGGCGGAACAGGCTCCGGGGCCAACCCCGCGGCGTTGGTCGCGGCGCGCGACCACGGGAGCGCCTGACCGGCGGCGTCGACGAGCATGAGGTGCGCCTCGTACACCCCCGGCGGCATCGCGCGGTCGAGCGTCAGGGTGAACCAGCTGCGCACCCGGTCGCCGGGCCGCCACTGCTCGGCCAGATAGCCGATGGCGTCCGACTGCGCCCATGTGAAGCCCGCCGGATCGCGCAGGTGGAGGGCGAAGCCCCGGGCATCCGGGGGGCGGGCGCGGACGATCCAGTCGACCGGGATCACGAGCGGCTCGTCGCGGGGGGTCTCGATGCGCGGCGGATCCGCGTACAGCGGCGTCACGATCTCCCCCGCCCCGAAGATGGCCTCGCCGGTTGCGCGAGCCTGTTCTTCGAACCCGACGGGGCCGACGGCCTGGTAGCGGACCAGCTCGAGCCGGACGTCGTCGTGGTCGCCGGTATCGATGCGGCCGGGCGCGATCACGGTGCGGCCGGTCTCGCGCAGGGTGGACGCCAGCCAGCGGGCCGCGGGCAGGTCGTCCGGCAGAAACGCGGTCGGGCGGTAGTAGACGAGGTCGTTGGCGGCCATCCCCGCGCCCCGTCGCCGGGCGGGCGCGGGGATGGCCAGGCGCGGCTCGGCCCAGACCGCGTGGTCGACCGTCGCCGGGGCCAGGAAGGCGACGGTCGGGTGCTTGTAGTGCTCGGACAGCACGACGACGGTGCGCCCGGCGGCGATGTCGCGCCCGGCGGCGCGGGCGAGCGCCGCGTAGTCCGCGTTGAAGATGTGCGCCGTCTCGGGGCGCCGCGCCCAGTCGCCGAAGTAGTCGTGCGCCGTGGCCCACCCGTCGGCGCCGATGCCCAGTGCGGCGATCCCCGCGGCGACGGCCGCGGCCCGCCGGCCGGCCCGCGGCCCGCCCGACCACCGCGTGACCCCGCGCGCGACGGCCTCGGCGATCGCCACGAGGCCGATGGCGGCCGGCAACACCAGCGCGGGGAACATGCCGAAGATCCGCTGCCCCGCCGGCTGCAGCTCGTCGGTGAGGATGCCGGGCACCATGAGCACCGCGATCCACAAGAGCGGGATGGCGAAGCGCAGGTCGCGCATCCGCCGGGCGCAGAGGGCCACACCCAGCGCGAAGCACGCCGCGATGGCGGGTTGGAAGACCGCGCGCCCGGGCAGGTTGTAGTGCCAGCGCGGGTCGCCCTGGCCCGGCAGCACGAGGCCCCGCACGGAGCGCGCGAGGTTCTGGGCGTAGAGATCGGCCAGCTCGCGCCCGGTCAGCCGCTGCCAGGCGAGGACCTGGTTGGCCCGTTCGAAGAAGTCTGCCGGGTGCGTCCAGAAGTGCCAGCCGAGCGGGGCGAAGACCGCCGCGGCCGCGAGGGCGGCGATGGCGATGCCGCCCAGCCGCCGGCGCCAGGTGGCGTGGTCGACGACCGCGGCGTAGCCGATCAGGACCGCGAGGAACACCGGGTAGAAGCGGGCCGCGAGGTAGGTGTACAGCACCAGCCCCGCCAGCGCCCCGCCGGCGGCCCAGTCGCGGGCGCGCCCATGGCGCCACCCGCGCCACAGCCACCAGGCCGATGCCGCCTCGATGGGCGGGATGAGGATGTTGGGGTACCCGTTGCGGCTGACCGTCAGGTGCCAGTAGCTCGCGGCCAGGAGCGCCGCGGCCACCAGCGCCACGCGCGGGCCGTGCAGTGCCCGGACCAGCGCGTATGCGGCCGCGACCGTCACGACACCGATGAACGCCGACGTCAACCGGATCCCGAACGCCGTAGGGCCGACGGCGGCGAAGACGGCCGCCATCACGTACATGTACAGCGGCTCGCGCCCGGTGTACGCGGCGAAATAGACGGGCCGCGCGCCCGCCCGGATCTCCTCGGCCATCAGGCCGTAGACGGCCTCGTCGAAGTGAAGGCCCGGCGGGACGCGGTCCAGCGCCGACCACCGCAAGGCGGCGGCGGCCAGGATCACGCCGATCAGCGCCGCTCGATGCAGGCGGGTCGAGCCGCCGCGCGCGCCGCCGGCCGGCACCGCCGTGGTGTCGATCGTCCCACCCCCCCGCCGTTCCCGTCCGCTCCCCATGGTTCGGCTAGAATATGACCCATGGACGGCGAAAAGCGAAGTTACGGGGCGGCTGGCGCCGGTCCGGCGCGCCAACGCGCAGCCAGCGGGCTCGTGCGGCAAGGGGTTCGTCGCCGCGCCCGGACGCTGCCGCTGCTGTGCGTCGCCGCCATGCTCGTCGCGTGCACGGGCAATGGGACGAACGGGCCGGGGGCGGGAGCGGGCGGCCCGGCCGCGACCGGGGCGGCCGTGCCGTCCACCGCGCCGTCCCCCGCCGAGTACTCGGGCCCCGCGCTGCCCGTCGTGGCGCCCGGAGCGACGCCGATCGCGCTGGGGGTCGACGTCCTCGCCACCCGCCCGCACGACCCGCGGGCTTTCACCCAGGGGCTGTTCCTGGCGGACGGCGTGCTGTACGAGAGCACGGGGCTCAACGGCGAGTCCACGCTCCGCCGCGTCGACCCGGCCACCGGCAGGGTGTTGGAGCGCGTCGACCTCCCGGACACGGTGTTCGCCGAGGGGCTGGCCCGCGTGGGCGACCGCCTGATCCAGCTCACGTGGCAGAACCGGGTGGCGTTCGTCTACGACCGGGCGACGTTCCGCCAGATCGGCCAGCACGCGTACGACACCGAGGGTTGGGGCCTGTGCCATGACGGCCGGCGGCTCGTGATGAGCGACGGCACGAGCACGCTGTTCTTCCGGGATCCCGCCACGTTCGGGGTCGTCGGGCAGGTGGCCGTGACGGTGGACGGCGTGCCGCGCGACCTGCTGAACGAGCTGGAGTGCGTCGGCAACCGCGTGTACGCCAACGTCTGGCAGACCGACACCATCGTGCGGATCGATCCCGCCACCGGCATCGTCGACGCGGTGATCGACGCATCCGGTCTGCTGGCGCCGGACGAGCGCGCCGCGGCCGACGTGCTGAACGGCATCGCCTGGGATCCCGCCGCGGGCACGTTCCTCATCACCGGCAAGCTGTGGCCCAAGCTGTTCGAGGTGCGCTTTGCGCCGTGAGCCCGGCGCGGCCCTTCGGCTGGGCGCCATGATCGCCGCGGCGCTGCTGGCCGGCGGCGCCGTGGCCACCGGTGCCCAGCCGCGACCGACGAGCGCGTTGGCCTCCCGCCCGGCCGCGCACGACCAGGCCCGCGAGCCCGAGCAGCGGCGCGTGACCGTCCTCTCGAGCCGCCCCCACGATCGCCGGGCCTACACCCAAGGGCTCATCCTGGTCGACGGCGAGCTCTACGAGAGCACGGGCGACTTCGGCCGGTCGAGCCTGCGGCGGGTGGACCCCCACACCGGCGAGGTCCGGCAGCGCGTCAACCTGCCGAGCCAGATCTTCGCCGAGGGGCTGGCGCTGGTCGGCGACGAGCTGATCCAGCTGACGTGGCAGAACCGCGTCGCGTTCGTCTACGATCGCGCGACGTTCCGCGAGGTCCGCCAGCATGCCTACGCCA
>CAYQBA010000109.1:0-16142 GCA_964415605.1 uncultured Anaerolineales bacterium
CGCCCCCGGACGGGACCGCCGCGGCGCCCGGCGCCGACGCGAACGGCCGCCACGGGCCGAACGGCCACGCCGGGGCGCCCGCCGCGCCCGGGGCGCTGGACGGCGAACCGCAGTACGCGCTCGCGGGCATCGACTTCACGATCGAGCCCGGGCAGGTCGTGGCGATCGTCGGGCCGAGCGGGTCGGGAAAGACCACGATCGGCTACCTGCTGGCCCGGCAGTTCGACCCCACCCGTGGGCGGGTGTTCCTCGACGGCCACGACCTGCGGTCGCTGAAGCTCGACACCCTGTCGCGCACGATCGGCGTGGTGGCCCAGGAGTCGTACTTCTTCCACGACACCATCGGCGCTAACCTGCGCTTCGCGTGCCCCGAGGCGACGCCCGCGGCCATCGAGGCCGCCTGCCGCGCCGCCAACATCCACGACTTCATCGCGGGGCTGCCGGAGGGCTACGACACCGTCGTCGGCGAGCGGGGCTACCGCCTGTCGGGCGGCGAGAAGCAGCGGCTGGCGCTGGCGCGGGTGATCCTCAAGAACCCGCGCATCATCGTGCTGGACGAGGCGACGAGCCACCTCGACAGCCAAAACGAGGCGCTGATCCAGGAGGCGCTCGAGCGCGTCATGCACGACCGCACCAGCCTCGTCATCGCGCACCGGCTGTCGACGGTCCTCCAGGCCGACCAGATCCTCGTCTTGAGCGCCGGCCGCGTGGTCGAGCGCGGCACGCACGCCGAGCTGCTGGCCCAGGGCGGGTTGTACACGGATCTGTATGAGACCCAGCTCAACGCGGCCACGCAGGGGGTGGAACCGGGCGTGGGGAGGTAGGCCGCCGCCCGGCACGCCGCCATCACGATTCATTTGGACGATCACGCCCGCGCCGCTATCCTAATGTATTGCAGTAGAGATCGCCCGACCGACAGCAAGGAGCAACGCCGTGGCCAATACCAAGTCCGCCGAGAAGCGCACCCGGCAGTCCGAGACGCGACACGTCCGGAACCGCTGGTATCGCACCCGCTGCCGCACCTTCGTCAAGCGCGCCCGGGCCCAGATGGCCTCGGGCGACCTCGAGAAGGCCCAGGACTCCGTCCGCCGCGCCGGCCAGGCGCTGGACGTGGCGAGCCAGAAGGGCGTCATCCACAAGAACGCGGCCGCCCGCACCAAGTCGCGCCTGGCGCTCGCCCTCAACAAGCTGACGGCGGGCGGCGGGGACTGATCCCCGGCCCCGGCTGATCTCCACTGCACCGACGCCGCCCCCCGCGGGGCGGCGTCTTGTATTTCCTCGCCCCAAGGTCTTGACATAGAACGCTTGTTCGTGATATACTAGAACACGCGTTCGGCAACCACGGCTCGCCGGCGGTGCGGACACCGCGCCGCCGGCGAGCCCAAACAGGTGAGGCCACCATGATCTCTCAGGCTCTTCTGCTCGACACCTCCCCGTCGCTCCCCACGCGCGCCCTGCGCCGGGCGACGCGCGCCCATGCCGCCGCCCCGGCCGCCCTGCAGGCGGTCCCGCTGCCGCTGGACCTTCCGCCCGCGCAGCCGTCCCCGGCGTGGGCGGATCCGCGGGCCGCGGCCGAGCCGGCGCCGAGATCGGTGCCCGCCGCGCTCGACGCGCGCGCGCTGCTGCGCGACGTGGTGCGCGACACGGCCGGCGTCTACACGCTGCCGGCCTCGGGCGCGCTGATGCGCGACGCGCACCTGGCCGACGGCGACATGGTCATGCTGCAGCGCGCCGACATCGTCGGGCACGGCGAGCTGGCGGCTGTGCGGGTCAAGCCCGAAGGCGCGACGATGCTCCGCCGCGTGTACTTCGAGAACGGCGGCATCCGCCTGCAGCCCGAGAGCCACCGCGCTCCCGCCGCGGTGGTCGCGCGCGACGCGGTCGAGATCCAGGGCCGCGTGATCGCCATCGTCCGCCGGCCGGCCTAGCAGCCCGATGCATCCGGGCGCCGCAGCGCGCCCGGATGCGTCACTCCACCGTGACGCTCTTGGCCAGGTTGCGCGGCTGATCGACGTCGCGCCCCAGCGCCAGCGCGGCGTGGTACGCGAAGAGCTGCGTCGGGATCACGGTGACGAACGGCGACAGGTCGTCGCGCAGCGCCGGAACCTCGAACACGACCTCGGCCAGCGGTGCGACGCCGGTGTCGCCCTCGGTCACGACCGCGATGACCGTCGCGTCGCGGGCCCGGACCTCCTCGATGTTGGACCTCAGCTTGTCGTACGTCGGACCGGCGGTGGCCACGGCGAACACCGGGATGTCCGGGTCCAGCATCGCGATCGGCCCGTGCTTCAGCTCGCCGGCCGCGTAGCCCTCGGCGTGGAGGTAGCTGATCTCCTTGAGCTTCAGCGCCCCCTCCAGCGCCACCGGATGCCCGAAGCCGCGCCCGACGAAGAACATCGACCGCCGGTGCGCGTGGCGCGCGGCCGCCTCGGCCACGACGGCCTCGAGGTCCAGGGCGCGCGCCATCAGCTCGGGCACGCGCCGCAGGTCGCGTGCGATGTCCGCCGCGTCCTGCGCCGACAGGTGGCCGCGCCGATGGCCGATCCACGCCGCCAGCAGCGCCAAGACGGCGAGCTGGCCGGTGAAGCTCTTGGTGGCCACCACTCCGATCTCCGGCCCGACGTTGAGGAACAGCGTCGCGCCCGCGCCGCGCGCGATCGAGCTGCCCACGACGTTGGTCACCGCCACCGTCGGCGCGCCCGCCTCTCGCGCCCGGCGCAGCGCGGCAAGCGTGTCGGCGGTCTCGCCGCTCTGGCTGATCAGCACCACCAGGCTGTCGGCGCCCAGCACCGGGTCGCCGTAGCGCAGCTCCGAGGCGGCGGCCACCTCCACCGGCAGCCGCGCCCACCGCTCGAGCCAGCCCTTGGCGACGAGCCCGGCGTAGAGCGACGAGCCGCAGGCCACCACGTACGCCCGCCGCACGGCGGCCACGTCGAGGCCCTCGAGCTCGTCGAGCCGCACGGTGTCGCCCACGAGGCGGCCGCGCAACGTGTCGGCCATGGCCCGCGGCTGCTCGTCGATCTCCTTGCGCACGAAGTGCGCATAGCCCCCCTTCTCCGCCGCGGCGGCATCCCACGCGATCGCGGTCGGGGCGCGGTCGACCGGCGCGCCGTCGGCGTCCACGATCCGGACGCCGGTCGGGCGCAGCACGGCCATCTCGCCGTCCTCGACGAACAGCACGCGCCGCGTCTCCGGCAGGAGCGCGGGCACGTCGCTGGCCAGGAAGCTCTCGCCGTCGCCGATGCCGACCACGAGCGGGCTGAACTTGCGGGCCGCCACGATGACGTCCGGCGCGTCCGCCGCTATCACGGCCAGGGCGTAGGCGCCGTCCAGCCGCCCGAGGGCCGACCGAACGGCCGCTGCCAGGCGTTCTCCTGGCGGGTCGTCGTCGAGCCAGTGGGCGGGGGTGGGCTCGCCAGGCGCGTCGCGATACGCCTCCTCGACCAGGTGGGCGATGACCTCGGTGTCGGTCTCGGAGCGGAAGACGTGGCCGCGGGCGGTCAGCTCCGCGCGCAGCGCCGCGTGGTTCTCGATGATGCCGTTGTGGACCACGGCGAGGCGCTCGGCCTCGTCGGGATGGGGATGCGCGTTGCGCGTCGTCGGCGGGCCATGGGTCGCCCACCGGGTGTGCCCCAGACCGAGCGACCCACCGGGCGGGAGGGGATCGGCGGCCAGCGCCTGCGCCAGCCGGGCGAGCTTGCCCTCGTGCTTGCGGATGTCGATGCCGCCGTCGCCGCGCCGGATCGCCACGCCGGCGGAGTCGTAGCCGCGGTACTCCAGCCGGCGCAGGCCAGCCATGAGGATCGGCGTGGCCTCGCGCCCGCCGACGTATCCGACAATGCCACACATGGGGGTTCCTCCTGAGAATGAAGGGTGAACGAGCGGCTCGCGCCCGGCCGCGGATCGGCCGTCGCGAGATGTTCGTGCACCGCGAGCCCCTTTGGCCCCCCGGTTGCCCGGGGGTTTTGTGGGCCGGCTTTCGCTCTCAGGAGGAAGGTATGGGGGGGCCGTGCCAGCCCCGGAGGCATCCACCGAAGGGTTCGATTTTCGCCGCGGGCGGGTCGCCCGCGGCTTGGCCCGGCGCGTCCGGGAACCTCCACCTCGTCAACGCCATGCCCCGGCGCGGCGGCCGCAACCCGCCGGCCGTCCGACCGCATGGCGTCCTGGTGCTGGACCTTCTCCACCGACGGCCCGGCGTCGCCGTACACGCGCGTTCACGGATCGGCTCGGGCGGGTTCGCGGCCTCCTTTCGTGACCAAGGCCGGCGCGTGTCAGGGGCGAAGCATAGCACACAGGCGCGGTGGTGGGAGGCGGCCGGAGTCCGGGGCGGGCACTGTGCTGCCCGCCCCGGACGATGTGCGTCACGGCCGCTGTCGCACCTGCCTCCAGCACTCGGCTCAGGTCGGAGACGAGCTCGCTGGCGGTGCCGCGCCGCTGGGTGGTCGAGCGCTCGTTTGCCTGCACCGTCGCCCATCGCCGAGTTGCCGCGGACCACGAAGCCCTCGGGGGCACCAACAGGGCTTTCTCCCCATTGCCTTGACTCGTATCATGCTGCGCGGTGAGGACCCCCGCCGCCGACCAAACGCGCTACCCGTACGCCGCCATCCGCACCGTGCGCCCCACCCCGTCGTCGAACGTGATCCACCACTCGGGCAGCCAGGCCAGCGCCACCGCCTGCACGTCGATGTCGCTGCGGCGCGGCGCGAGCTCGACCGTCGTCAGCTCGTCGGCCACCGCGTCCCACTTCCGCGTCACCTCGTCGAGGCGTGCCTGCAGCTCCGCCTCGAGCGCCGCCTTCCGCTCGGTTAGCGTGGCCACCTGCTCCCGCCCCTCCTCGACCTCCGCGGTCGCCCGCGACGTCATGCGCCGCTTGGTGAGCGCGCTGTTCAGCGTTCCCGTGGCGCCCCGGCGGCGGCCGAACAACATGCCGAGGACGCCCGCGCCCAGGTTGACGAGCTCGTGCTGCTTGCGCGCGGCCGCCTCGGCCTCGTCCTTGGCCAGCGCCGTCTCCTGGCGGCGGATCTGATCGGCAACGCGCGCGACGTCGTCGCCGAGGTCATCCTCGATCTTGTCGATCTCGGCGTCCCGCCGCTCGCGCGCGGCCTGCTGCAGGCGCGCCATGAAGTCGCGGTCCGTCTCGCCCGGCTTCTGCGCCACCCCGAGGCCGGCGTGCGTCGTGAGCTTCAACCGGCTCCCGGCGTACAGCCAGTCCGCCAGGTCGGCGGCGATGCGCTTGAGATCAGCGGCCGAGTCGGCCTTGTCCGGCACCGGCCCGAAGCTCGGGCCGTCGGCGTCCGGGGGCGACTCGGGCGCGGGCAGGAGCGCGCCGGCCGCGGCCGCCATGGGCTCCGCCCGGCCCCAGTCCACCCGCTCCAGCCCTTCGCCCAGACGGCCGAGGAGCCGAGTCTCGACGGCCGCGTCGACCTGCAGCTTGCGATCGATGTAGCGCACCGTGGCGATGCCCGCAACGACCGGCTCGTAGACTAGACGGGCGCCTCGCGGTGTCGTCGCCCCGCCGAGCTGCCGCGCGGCGGCCTGCGCCGCCGCGGCCCGGCTGACGGTGAGCGGAACGTACACCTGCGCCACCGTGGGGCCGAGCTCGGCGGGCGCGCCGGTGTAGCCGTCGGGCAAACCCGTCGCCGCCGCGGCCGCCGGCCTGGGCCGGGACACGCCGGTCTCGACATCCTTGCCGCCGCCCCGCGGCGCCGGGGCGGCCCGATCCGCGGCCGCGGCCGCCGCCGGCTTGCGCCCCGCCATGAGATCGCTCACCTGCGGCTTCGTCAACGGCCCGCGCAGGTAGCTCATGGCCCAGCGCGTGTTGAACACCACCGGCCCGGCGGCGTGCACGTTGTGCAGCAGGAAGACCCGCTGGCCGAGCTGCGTGATCAGCGCGCTGAAGTCCACGTCGGGCGCCGCGCCCGCGGCAGCGATGGCGCCCTCCAGACCGGCCAGCACGCGTTCCTTGTCGCGCTCCGCCTGCAGCTTGCCGATGAACCACGTGCCGGCATTGGTGAGGCCCTTGTAGTCCAGGTCCACCGGGTTTTGGGTGACGAGCATGACCCCCAGGCCGAAGGCGCGCGCCTGCTTCAGCAGCGTCAGGAGCGGGCGCTTGGACGGCGGCTCGGCGCTGGGCGGGAAGAACCCGAACACCTCGTCGAAGTACACCAGCGCGCGCAAGCTGGTGGTCCCGGACTGGCGGCGCATCCACGTGACGAGGCTCTCGAGGAGGAGCGTCACGATGAACATGCGCTCGCTGTCGCTGAGATGGGCGATGTAGAAGACGCTGTGCCGCGGCTTGCCGTCGGGCGCGAAGAACAGCGCGTCGATGTCGAGCGGCTCGCCCTGCAGCCAGGTCTGGAAGGCCGGCGCGGCCACCAAGCCGTTGAAAGCCATCGCCAGCGCGAAGCGGTCCTTGGGCGGGTAAAACGTGTCGACGTCGAACACGCCGAGCTGCTTCAACGGGGGGCTCTGCACCGCCGTGATCAGCGTGGCCAGGTCGAGGTCCTGCCCCGCCCGCCAGTAGTGCTCGAACAGGTTGGCCAAGAGCACCGCCTCGCGGCTGCGCGTCGGGTCGGCGTCGCTGTCGATGAGCCCCAGCAGCGCGGCCACCGTGCCGCCGATCCGCTCGCGCAGCACCTCGGCCTCGGTCGCCCAATCCAGGTCCGGCGCGGCCAGGCTGCCCAGGATGTTGACCGGGACGCCGGCGTCGGAGCCCGGCGTGAAGATGGTGTAGTCGACGGTCCCCTGCAGCGCGCGGATGCGGTCGCCCGTGATGCCCCAGTCCGCCAGCCCCGCCCGCCACTGCTCGGCGGTCGCCGCGGCGTAGTCGTCGAGCGACTGCCCCTTGCGGCGGGCGTCGTCGGCGTTGACCCATGGCCGGAAGTCCGCCGGCCGCAGCTCCGGGAACTGCAGCAGCAGGTTGGTGATGTCGCCCTTGGGGTCGATCAGGATGGCCGGAACGCGGTCCAGACCAGCCTCCTCCAGGAGCCCGACGCACAGGCCGGTCTTGCCGCTGCCGGTCATCCCGATGCACACGGCGTGCGTCGTCAGGTCGCGCGCGTCGTAGACCACGGGCGTCTCGGTCCGCGCACGCTGCGCGACGTCGTACTCGGCGCCCAGGTAGAACGCGCCCAGCTTCTCGGGCGGAGCTTGCATCGTCATCTCCCCACGGCAAGGCGCGCCGGGTGCCCGGTCCGCCCGGGCACCGGTGCGCCGGCGTCAGCCACGGCGGTCGGCGTCACGATCGGATGCCCGCTCGCGGGCGCCGACCGGGTCGTCAGTCGCAGTAGTACGGGCCCTCGCGCTCGTAGCACCAGCGATCCTTGACCTCGTTGAACTCGTTGTAGAGCTCGGCGATGCCGTAGTTGTTGTCCCAGATCAGCTTGGTATTGCACACGATGCCCGGCGCCGGGCCCAGCACCTCGTCCTCGCGGATGCCCGGCGTGGCGTCGCGGCCGGTCCGGAGCTCGAACGACTGGTCGGGGCCGAGGATCAGGTCGTCCGGGAAGTAGCAGCTCTCCGGCGGCCGCGCGCGCGAGGCGAACACGCGCCAGCCGCGCATGGCCTGCGCGCCGGTGCCGAAGTTGGTCACGCGCACCCACTCGAGGTAGACGTTGCCGAGGGTGAACGGCTGCAGCGCCTCGACCTGGACGTCGACGAACGGGATCGGGGTCCAGGTCGGCGTCGGCGTCGGGCGCGGCGTGTCGGTCGGCGACGGCGTGCGCGTCGGCGTCGGCGGAACGGTGTTCGTCGGCGTCGGCGTGAGCGACGGCGTCGGCGTCGGCGTGAGCGACGGCGTCGGCGTGATGGTCGGCGACGGCGCCGTCGGGATCGGGACGTAGTGGATGACGAGGTCGTGCCCCTTCAGCAGAACCGGGAGCTGGATGACCGTGACGCGCGGCGTCGGCGATGGCGTCCGGGTCGGCGGGACGGCCGTGGTCGGCAGGACGACGGGGGTCTTGGTCGCCGGCTCGGTCGGCGCGGGCGTCGGCGTGTCGGTCTCGGTCGGCGGGATCGTCGGGATGACGGTCGGCGACTCGATGGGGCACGGGTTGGTCACGCTCTTGATGTCGAAGTGGAAGTTGTCGACGAACGCGCCGTACATCCCGGGGGTCACGGGGCCCATGCCGGCCGGCAAGGGATCGGTGTAGAACAAGCCTAGGATGGCCCGCGGGGCGCCGAGCGCCTTGTCGAGCTCGGCCCCCTCGACGATCACGCCGCGCCGCCATTCGCCGGTGGTGTCGGGGTCGAAGAAGTCGTAGCCGGTGAAGGTGATGGTCCCGTCGACGACCTTCTCGGAGTCACCGATGCCGATGAACAGCGACTTGGCCGGCATGCGCGCGAGGTAGTCGAACGTCACGCGGACCCCGACGGTGGACGTGTTGGAGAGGTCGATCGGGCTGTAACGCGCCAGGCTGCGGATGCCGCGGGCCGTGTTCTGAGGGTGCGGCACCGCGGGGTACTGCTTGTCGGCGCCCTCGCACGACAGCGGCTTGCCGATGCGGCCGCCACCGACCGACCACATCGAGGCGCCGCCCACGCTGGCCTCGCACGTCCGCCGCGCCCAGACCACGTCGTCGATGACGCCGGGCGAGACGCCGAATGGGTCGGAGAGCACCCACTTGGTGTTGCGCGGCCACGTGGACGCCTCGAAGTTCTCGGTGAAGTTGCGGGCGATGCCGCCGTACTGGCACTGTTGCATGCCGGCCGGTGCATCGCCGCTGCTCGGCGCTGGCGCGACCACCACCGGCAGGTCGGCGGCGCGCCCGAGCTCGTCGACCCGGATGCTGCGCACGGCGGGCACCTTCGGCAAGTCGGCGAACCGCGCGGCCGGCCGCGGCGGCTCGGCGGGCGCCGCGCCCACCGCGCCGGGGCGCGGCCCCGGCTGGAGCGCCACGCCCAGCGCCGCCAGCGTGGTGACGATGGCCAGCTGGCCTGCCAGTCGCATGTTCATGGTCACGATCTCCCTTGCCTGCTCGTCGATGCGCCGCGGACCGCGTGATGATGGCGCCGGACGGAGCATTTTAGTCCACGGCCGGAGGGTGTGTCAACAGACCCGCCGCCGGCGCTGGCACCCGCCTTCGACGGCGGCGGCGGCACCCACCCCCTGCCGTCGCGATCCGCGCGCGTGTATCCCTGCCGTGTCACCGGGTCATGACGCGGCGCGCGATGTATCATCTTGGGCCGATGCACGTCCCCCCTCGCCCCTCTTTGCTCCAGCCCTCCCCGACAACGCGATCGGGCGACGGGGTCGGTGCACACCGCGCCGTCCCGGTCACATTCCGGCCGCCTTGCCCGTATACAGATCATGACCGTGGACAACGCATCGCATGCCCCTGGAACCGCCGCGTTCGGGGTGGGTCGTGGCCGACCGGATCGCCGCCCGCCCACCCTTCGGATCACGCCCGATGAGCCCGCTTGGCGCCGCGCCCGCCGAGCGGGTCTACCTGCGCCTGGTGGGCGACTACCAGTCGGCGATCCTGAACTACATCTACCGGCTCGTCGGCGACCGCGACGTCGCCGAGGACCTGACGCAGGACACGTTCGTGAAGGCCTGGCGCGCGCTCGACCGGCTGGAGCTCGAGGGCGACGCCGAGCCGCGGCGGCGGGCATGGCTGTACCGCATCGCGCACAACACCGCCACGGACCACCTGCGGCGGCGGGGCCGATTGCGCTGGCTCTCGCTGGACGCGTGGCGGGGGCACGGGCGGTCGGAAACCATGCTCGGCCTGCCGGCGGGGTCGGCGCCCCTCCGGCCGACCGAGGACGCGCCGACAGACTTGCCGGCGATCGACGATCCGGCCGCCGCGCCGGTCGACCGCGGGGCGCTGCAAGCGGCGCTCGGCCGGCTCTCGGAGGACCAACGGCACGTGCTGCTGCTATTCAACCATGCCGGCCTCAGCGCCGACGAGGTGGCCGATGTGCTGGGCATTCAGCCGGCCGCGGCCCGCAAGCGCCAACAGCGCGCCCGCGCGGCCTTCGAGTCCGCCTGGCAGGCTGTCACGCACGGCGAGGCCTCGGCATGACGCCGATCCGCTTCGCCCCGACCCCGCCGGCCGCCACCGGTCGGCGAGGTGGGACGCGTGATCCCCACCTCCATCGCGGCGCGGTGATGGGCTGGTGATGGGCTGCGATCGTTTCGCGGACCGGCTGACCGCGGCCGCGCGCGGCGCCTTGGACCCGGCCGATATGGCCGACCTCGCGGCGCACCTCGACGTGTGCGAGGCCTGCCGGGCGGCCTTGGCGACAGAGCAGCGGATCGCCCTGGCGTGGGCCGCCACGCCCGCCATCCGCCCCAGCCGCGCGCTGCAGCAGGCGCTCTTGGCCGTGCCGGCTCACGAGCGTCGCCGGCGCCGCCTCGTGCCGCTCATGCTACCGCTGGCCATGCTGCTGTGCCTGTTCGGCTCGGCGGTCACGTGGCTGGCCCTGCCGTTCGCGCGGCCGGGCGAGGTCGCCGTGGCGACGGCGCCGGCCGGGCGCGACGGTGCCGGGCGGGCGACGGGGACGCCGCTGTCGAAGGGCTCGGCGCACCCGACGCCGACGGTGTCCCGGGGTGACGGCGAACGGGCGGCGGATGCCGCAGTCGCGGACACCGCCATCACGGGCGCCACGCCGCCTCACATCCCAAGGATGGCGCCGGTGGCCGCCCCCCCCGCGCCCGGCGTCGCCACACAGGTGGCGATTGCCGCGCCGACGCCCGTCGCCGCGATCGCGGGGACGGGCAGGCGCAAGGCCCGCGCGCCCGAGGTGGAGCCGCCGGCCGCCACGGGCCCCGACCCACGGATGGATCCCTCGCCGACGCCGGCGGACGATCCGAACAAGGGCCTGACGTCGCCTGGAACGCCGCCGCCGGCCGGCACCGCGCCGCCCGAGCCGACGAGCGAGGGGCGCACGCCCATCCGGCCGACCGGGACGCCCGGCGGCGGTCCGCCCGCCACAACACCAGGCCCGCCGATGGACACGCCGGCCGCGCCGACGCCGACCCGGGCCGGCTCGGGCCTGCCGACCCGCACCCCCACCCCGCCGGCACCGGTGCGGCCGTCGCCCACGCCGGTGCCGCTCTTGCCGACCGCCCCGCCCGCGACCGGCCGGCCGCCGGGCCCGACGGCGACCGATTCCCCGGGTGCGCCGCCATCCACGCCCACGGCGGCGCCGATGGCATCACCGACGCAAGTCGTGCAGCCGACCGTCCAGCCAACGCCGACCGGCTCGACCACACCGACGGCCACGGGATCCCCGACGCCGACGGGGACGGTGACGCCGCCGACCGCCACGCCGGGGCGTTAGGGGCTCGGGAGTCGCAACAGGCGCTGGGAGCGTCAGGGGTTCAGTCGCCGCGTCAGGCGCTGGATCAGCCTTCGGGCGGCCGGGCCGCCGGGCCGAGGGGGCGCAGCGCAGGTCGGCCGGCCTGCGCCCGGGCCAGGGCGGCGGCGTTGAGCTCGCGCGCCAGGATCTCCTCGATCATCTCGCGCTCGCGGCGCTCCGCCAAGGTGTCGCGCGGCCGCAGGAGCAGGTAGATCAACAGCCCGAACACGTTGAAGACCAGCACGAGCGCGACCGCGCCCCAGCGCGCCCAGCGCTCGCGAGCGCGCGCCGCCACGTCGCGCGCCGTCCACACCGCCAGGCTGAGCAGCACCAGCGCGGTGGCGGCGCCGCACCCGGCGAAGACGAGCCAGAGGAGGGTGGCGATGCGCTCGGGGATCACGATGTCGGGCGTGGTCATGGCGGGCATCGATTATAGATGGGCGGGGTTGGCGGGGCCAGTTCCCGGCGCGACGATGCTATAATGACGGCGAGCTTCGGGTCGGCCCGACCGGCCCAGAGGGGGTCGCGCGCCATGATCGAAGTGATGGTCGAGAGCATCCGGGTAAGCCTCGTGACGCAACAGCGGTTGGTGGTGCTGCGCGAGAACGACAGCCCGCGCTTTCTCCCGATTTGGATCGGGCCCTTCGAGGCCGACGCCATCAACATGGGCCTCCAGCGCCCGGACGTGCCGCGGCCGATGACCCACGACCTCCTTGGCATGGTGATCCACGACCTCGGCGCCCAGGTGCGGCACGTGTGCATCAACGACATGCGCGACGAGACGTTCTACGCCCAGCTCGTGGTCGACGCCGACGGGCGCGACGTGTCGATCGACGCCCGGCCCAGCGACGCCATCGCCCTGGCGGTGCGGCTGGGGGTGTCCATCTTCGTGGCCGAGTCGGTGATGGACGCGGCGGGCCAGCTGCCCGCCGCCGACGTCCGCGGAGAGAGCGACGCCCAGGCCGGCGTGGCCGAAGGCGGTGACGACAGCCTCGAGGTCTTCCGCGACTTCATCGAGTCGCTGGACCTCGGCGACCTCGAAGACGACTGACCCACACCCCACCGTCTGGCCGCGGACGAGATCCCTCGCCCATCGCCGGGACGCGAGGAGCCTCGATGGCCGTTCCCGACACGCTCGCCCCCGCCAACGTCGACGCCGAGCAGGCGGTGCTCGGCTCGATCCTCATCGAGCCGACCGCCATCGTGCGCGTGGCGTCGAGCCTGCGCGCCGACGACTTCTTCCGGCCGGCGCACGCCCGCATCTACGCGGCGATGCTCGACCTCTACGCGCGCCGCGAGATCATCGACACGCTGACGCTGCGCTCCGAGCTCGAGCGGGCCGGCGCACTCGAGGAGGTCGGGGGCTCGGCCTACCTCACGGCCGTGCTCGAGCGGACGCCGGTGGCCACGCACGTCGAGCACTACGCCGGCCTCGTCGAGCGCGCGGCGCTGCGGCGGCGGCTGATCGACGCGGCCGGGCAGATCGCCCGGATCGCCTACGACGACGCCTCCGACACCATCGAGGAGACCATCGACCAGGCCGAGTCGGCGATGTTCCACGTCGTCGGCGACCGGCGCCGGCGGGACCTGCAGCCGCTCAACGATCTCCTCGACGTCTACTTCGAGCGGATCGAGGAGATCCAGGCCAACCGCGAGACCATGCTCGGCGTGCGCAGCGGGTTCGCCGACCTCGACCGCATGCTCGGCGGCTTGCAGCCGTCGGATCTGTGCGTGGTCGCCGGCCGGCCGGGCATGGGCAAGACGAGCTGGCTCCTGTCGGTGGCGATGAACGTGGCGCATACCGGCCGCACGGTGGCGCTCTTCAGCCTCGAGATGAGCGCCGAGCAGATCGTGCAGCGCCTCATCTCCAGCGAGACCGGCATCAGCTCGCACAAGCTGCGCATGGGCGACATCAGCTACGACGAGACCGAGCTGGTGATGCGCGCCATCGGCCGGCTCGCGCCGCTGCCGCTGTACATCGACGACACGCCGGGCATCACGCCGTTCGAGCTGCGCAACAAGGTGCGGCGCCTGCACAGCGAGCGCGGCGTGGACCTCGTCATCGTCGATTACCTCCAGCTCATGCACGGCGGCCGGCAAAGCGAAAACCGCGTGCAGGAGATCAGCCTGATCTCGCGCCACCTGAAGGGGCTGGCCCGCGAGGTGCGCGTCGCGGTCATCGCCGCCAGCCAGCTCTCGCGCGCGGTTGAGAGCCGCGCCGACCGCCGGCCGCAGCTCTCGGACCTGCGCGAGTCCGGCTCGATCGAGCAGGATTCCGACATGGTGGTCTTCCTGTACCGCGACGCCGTCTACAACGAGGACACCGAGAAGAAGAACATCGCCGAGGTCATCGTGGCCAAGCACCGCCACGGCCCCACCGGCACCGTCGAGCTCGTGTTCGTGCCGCACGAGACCCGCTTCCGCGACCTGGCGCCGCCCGACCGGCAGGCGGAACGGGAGCCGGCGTGGTGAGCCGCGGCTTCCCCGACCGGGCGCGCTGCACACCGGTGCCGGACGTGTTCTTCAGCCACGACCTGCCGGCGCTGGGCGATCCCGTCGCCATCAAGGTGTTCCTGCACCTGGCTTGGCGCATCCATCGCCGCCCGCCCCGCTCGGCGCCGGCGATGCGGCTGGACGTGCTGCTGGCCGACGCGACACTCCGCCGCGGCATCCTGGCCCTCGGGGTCGAGGCCGAGGCGATCGCGGACGCCATCGAGGCCGCCGTGGCGCGGCTGGCGGACCTGGGGCTGCTGCTCGGCGCGCGCCTGGCCGGCGCCGAGCGGCCGGAGCAGTGGCTCATGCTCAACGACCGCGCCGGGCGCGCTTTCCACGCCCGGCTGGCCGACGCGCCCGCCCTCCTGCCGGGCGGGCCCGCGCCGGAGACCCTGCCGGCCGCCCCCAGGCCGACGGTCTTCGCGCTGTACGAGCAGAACATCGGGCTCCTGACCCCGCTCGTGGTCGAGGACCTGCGGGAAGCCGAGGCGATCTATCCCTGGGAGTGGATCGAGGACGCGATGCGCCACGCCGTGGCCCACAACGCCCGCCGCTGGAGCTACGTGCGGGCGATCCTGGAGCGGTGGGCCGTCGAAGGACGAGAGGAAGGACGGAAACGCCATGCGACCGATCGGCGACGTGATCCGGCCGTTCGAAAACGCGATAGCGAAGGGCCGTACGCCGCGTTCGTCGAGCGCTGACGGGCGGCGCGGCCCGCGCAGCGATGCCGGGCCCGGCGGCGCGGGCACCGATTCGGACGGGCGAGGGGGCGATGGCGCCGGCGATCCCCTTGGCGGCGACGGCCGCCCCGGCTGCCCGCGCTGCGGCGGCCTGGGCTGGCTGCGGCGCGACGTTCCGCTGGGCCATGCCGAGTTCGGCAAGGCCGTCGCGTGCGAGTGCCTCGCCGGCGAGCTCGAGGCCCGGAGGCTGGCGGGCGTGCGCGAGGCGTCGAACATCGCCGATCTCGGCCACATGACGTTTGCCGCGTTCCGCCTCGACGCGCCCGGCAACACGCCCGAGGCGCTGCGCAGCCTGCAGATCGCGTTCGACGCGGCGTCGCGCTTCGCCGCGCACCCGGCCGGCTGGCTGGTGCTCCAGGGGGGCTACGGCTGCGGCAAGACCCACCTGGCGGCGGCGATCGTCAACGCCCGGCTGGCCCAGGGCGAGCCGGCGGTGTTCATCGCCGTGCCGGACCTCCTGGACCACCTGCGAGCCGCCTATGCCGCGGACGCGCCCGACGGCGGCTTCGACGCGCGGTTCGACGCCGTGCGCAACGCGCCGCTGCTGGTGCTCGACGACCTCGGGACCGAGGCGCCGACGGCCTGGGCGGGCGAGAAGCTGTTCCAGCTCCTCAACCACCGCTACAACGCCAAGCTGCCGACGGTCATCACCACCAACCAAGACCTCGACGTGCTCGACGAGCGCCTGCGCTCGCGGCTGGGGCACTACGGGCTGGTCCGGCCGATCACGATCTCCGCGCTGGACTACCGCGGCGGCACCGGGCAAGCGGACGGCACCGAGCTCTCGATGCTGCACCTCTACCGCCACATGACGTTCCAGAGCTGGGACCAGCGCGCCGGCGCCGTGGAGCCGGCCGCGGCCGAGAACCTCGCCCGGGCCGTCCGGGTGGCGCGCAGCTTCGCCGAGGCGCCGCAGGGCTGGCTGGTCCTGATCGGCGACCACTTCTGCGGCAAGACGCACCTCGCGGCCGCCATCGCCAACCACCGCGCGGGCGAGGGCGACAGCCCGGTGTTCGTCGTGGTCCCCGATCTGCTCGACCACCTGCGCGCGACGTTCAGCCCGACCAGCCGGGTGCGCTACGACAAGCGGTTCGAGGACATCCGCTCGAGCCGGCTCCTGATCCTCGACGACCTCGGCACCGAGAGCGCCACGCCGTGGGCGCAGGAGAAGCTCTACCAGCTGCTCAACCACCGCTACAACACGGCGCTGCCGACGGTCATCACCACGGCCACGCCGCTGGCGGACATCCCGCCGCGGCTGCGCAGCCGCATGCTGGACCGGCGCGTCTGCACGATCTTCGAGATCCAGGCGCCGCCGTATCGGTGGGCGCCAGCCGGGCCAAGTGGCGGCGCGGGGCGACCGGCCGGCGGCAAGCGCGCCGGCCCGCCGGCGCCGCGCCGGTCGGGCTGAGCCCGGGTCCGGCTTGGTCCTTCGTCCCGCCTCGCCCGCAAACGGGGCGCGCGACCCGCGCACGGGCCACGCCACGGAGCGGCCAGCCGACCCGGCCGCGGGGCGGGCCGCCGCGCCCCCCCCCGCGGGCGCCCCGGCCCCCCCCCGGGGAGGCCCTCCGGGGTGGGGGGGCGGCGGGCCCCTCGGCCGCGCGC
>CAYQBA010000110.1:0-1872 GCA_964415605.1 uncultured Anaerolineales bacterium
CGCCCCACTCCGTGTCCGACAGGCGTTCGAGCAGTCCCTCGCGCGCCAGCAGCACCCGCACGAACCGCCCCATCAGGTCGCCCCGGTTCTCAGGCACCGTGCCGGTGTTCAGGTACACCTCGATCAGCATCGTGAGCATGAACGGGTTGGCCGCCAGCGCCAACAACGTGTGCTTGCCGTGGACGGCCTCGCGCCACGCCGCGTCCTGCGGTCCCGTCGTCTCGTGGAACACATCCGGGTTGGCCTTCGGCACCTCCTCCGCCGTCCAGAACTTCTCCAGTGTCGCCCCCGCCTTTTCCCACGCCAGCCAGGCGTCGTGCACCTTGGCGCCGCCCGCCAGCGTCCAGAAGAGGTCGGACCCGTCGCGCCCGGCCGGCGCCAGATGGTTGTCGATGAACGCCTTGATCCGCGGCGGGTCCATCTCGCGGATCTCGATCCGGTCGATCCCCAAATCCAGCCGCTCCCGGTAGTCCAGCGTCCGGCACGTCACCACCGCCGTCAGCGCCGGGTGCGCATCGAGGAGCTCGGATCGGATCACCTCCGCCTTCCCGGCACGCGCCGCCGCCGGCATCTCGTTCAGGCCGTCGAGCAAGAGGACCGCCCGCCCCGAAGCAAGGAGCGACGCCAACTTCGGCCCGAGCGGCCCCAGCTCGTCTGCGATGAACACCTCGAGCGGCCGCTCGTCCGTCCAGCGCCCCAGCCGGACATACAGCGGGATCGGCGCCGCCCCGTCGGCGATCGCCGCGTCGATCAACCCGTCCGCCAGCTTCAAGAGCGACGTCGACTTCCCGGCGCCCGGCTCGCCCAGCAACACCGCGTGCCGCCGCACCGCGCGACCCGCCCGCGGCTGGCCGACGGCTCGGACCGCCGCCGCGATGTCGTCGAACAGCCGCGGCTCACGCGGCTCGATCGCCTCCCCGGCCGGCCGGTCGCCCGCGCGCAGCAGCGCCAGCGCCGGGTTGGCGATCACCGGCCGCGCCCGTGCGCCCGGACTCGCCCCGGCCCCCGCGCCTCTCGCCGCCGGAACCCGCGCCGCCAGCGCCAGCGGCGTGTACTGCGCCATGTTCAAGAGGTGCTGTTCGCGCAGCCACTCGAGATACCCGATCTCGATCGCCCGCGGGCTCGGGAAGCGCGCCTCGATTTGCGCCACCAGCCGGGCGATCCGCGCCTGGCCTTCGACGCCCACGTCCAGCACGCCGAGCAGCGCCGCTACCGCGTGCGGCGGCTGCCCGTCTGCGCCCGCGCCCGCGCCCGCGCCAGGCGGCGGGTAGCCGTGGTCGAAGAGCGTCTTCAAGCAGTTGACCGCGAACACCCGCGGCGTTCCCGCCAGCTCGATGTCGTATTCCAATCCCGGCCAGCCGTAGAACGCCAGCGTCAGGAGCGCCTGCCGAACATCCGGTGCGGCACCCACATGCGGCAGCAGGATCTCGACCGCCTCACGCAGCAGGTTCGGTTGCGTCATGACGGGCGGAGTATACACGCGGCGGGGAGATGTCGCGCGCGTCATCCACCAGAGATCGCAGCCGCGATTCGCCGCTTGGCGTCGTCGTGCGCGACCATCCACCCCGCTTGATCCGCCGCTTCTCCCATGGCGAGATCACCCAAGAAACGGGCCTCCGCCATCAAGCGCTCCGACAGCACGTGCAGGTCGCTCACCACGGGCAAGCGCTCGCCACGCAGACGCAGCAGCGCAGCGGCGCGCGCCCGACGCAGCGCGATGCCGTCAACCTGACGTTGCAGTCCCTGAAGCCGAGCCCCTTCATCCTCTGTCAGCGGGCCAGCCCGACGCTTGTCCAGCAGGGCCTCGATCTCGGCCCGCACCGCCTCGTCCACCGGCGCCACGACAATCCCGCGCAGCGTGGCGGCATCCAT
>CAYQBA010000110.1:1972-16001 GCA_964415605.1 uncultured Anaerolineales bacterium
CCCGTCCCCCTCGATCTCCTCCCACACCCGCCGCACCGACTCCGCCATCCCGATCCGACCCTCCGCCACCGCGTGCATGTACTGGTCCGCCCAGCGGTGGATCTGCGAGCGCGCCGTCGCCAGCTCCAGCCGCGCCAGCCGCATCAGCGGCCCCGCCTCGTCCAGCGCACCCGTCACCTCGAAGTCCCGGTCCGCCCGCGCCCGGTCGTACGGCAGGCGCACCACCTCCACCCGCCACACCCCCGCGTGCCACGTCGCCCGCGCGTACGCCGCCCGCCAGTCCCCGTCGAACGGCAGCCCCACCGCCCCCGTGTTGACCACCTTCGTCCCGTCAATCGCCCGCACCAGCGCCCGGTGCGTGTGCGACGTCACGAACACCGCTGGCGCCGGGGCGATCTGCAGCGCCACCACCTCGTCCGGCGTCTGCCGGTAGATCCCGTCGCGGTTCCCGCGCATCGAGGCGTGCACCGCCCGCAGCGCCGTGCCGTCCGGGGCGCCGACCTCGTGCCGCCCCGGCCAGCGCGCCAGCGCCGCCACGTCCGGCCCCAGCCGGCGGTACGTCCACTCCGGCATCCGGAACGAGTCCCGCAGCGGGTGATCCGCCGGCTCGTCCGCCGCGGCCCGGCTCAGCACGTAGTCCTCGTGGTTGCCCCGGAGCAGCACCCAGCCGTCCGCCGCCTCGCGCGCCACGACGAAGCGCAGGCACTCCAGCGGCCGCGGCCCGCGGTTCACGACATCGCCGTTGACGATCGTCACGTCCGGCTTCCAGCCGTCGACGTCCTCCGCCACCGCCTCGAGCGCCGGCAGGTTCGCGTGGATGTCGGCGAGGATCGCGACCTTCACGGCGTCGCCGCGGCCAACGGGCGTCCCATCCGCAACTGACCAACCCGCGTCTGCCCGACCGTCGACCGCGCCATCGTCGCGTGGCCCGCCATCCACTTGCTCAAACGCATTCCCCTCAATGGCACGTGCATGCCGTCATTCGATCTCGCACATTTGTAACACGTCAAGGGCCTGGCGGCGGGGTCAAGCTGTCAGCGGGCGCGTTTGGCCCCCCCCACCCCCCGATAACGGGGGGAACTCTCAAAGCCGCCGCATACGAGATGTCGGAACACGTCGCTTTGCCAGCGATATCCTCATGTCCATCCCCGGCCAATCCACGTTCGCCCGCGGGCTCGCATGCCACCCGCCAGAGAGTTCCCCCCATTATTGGGGGGTTAGGGGGGCCACCCCCCCATCCGCCCACCGACGTGACCGTCTTGGCCTCCCGCCAGCCAACCTCGCGCCCATCTCCCCACCCATTTCACCGCCAACCGGCGTTAATCCATAATACTACCCAGGATCGCCACGCCGCGCGCCCGGCGCGCCACGCCATCGGAGGATGCCGCCATGACCGCCCCCCGGATCACCCGCCAGACCCGGCCGCGCGCCGCCCTCGCCCTCGCCGCCGGCGCGCTCGCGCTCGTCCTCGCCCCCGACACCGCCGCCCAGGCCGGGCCCGGCGACACGCCCGCCGCCTACCCGTACGCCGGCACCCTCGGCACCGCCGGCGCGCCGTGGCAGCGCTCCAACGCCTACCTCAACCAGCCGTGGGGTCTCGGCGCCGACCGCGACGGCGTGTGGGTCGCCAACACCGCCGCGCGCCACCTCGTCCGGTTCGGCACCGGGCCGGTGGAGGAGATCGGCCGCGCCGGCGATCCCTACGCCGTCTACGGCCAGCCGGTCCGCGCGCCGGCCGACGTGTACGTGTGGCAGGACAGCCACGCGCCGTTCTTGATGCAGCGCGACGCGGCCCGCGATCCGTCCGACCGCCGCGCCCCCGGCAATCCCGACGCCCCCGACCAGCCCCGCCCGCAGCCCGGCACCCCGCAGCCCACCCCCAAGGCCACCCTCGTCCCTGGCGGCGGGCAGGCGGCCCCCGGCCCGCGCGAAGTCTGGTTCGCCGACGAGGACGCCCACGCCGTCGTCGGCATCCCCCTTGCTCCCGACGGCCGCACCGGCGCGGCCGTCGTCCTCGGCGAGCCCGGCGTCGCCGGCGCCGACGACACCCACTTTGACGGACCGACCGGCGTCGCCGTCGACCCCGCCGGCAACGTCTACGTCGCCGACACCGGCAACCACCGCGTCCAGATCTACGACCCCACCGGCGCCCACCTGGCCACCATCGGCCAGACCGGCCAGCCCGGCGCCGGCGCCGACCAGTTGAACGCCCCCGCCCGCCTCGCGCTCGCGGCCAACCTCCGGCTGTACGTCGCCGACAGCGGCAACCACCGCGTCCAGGCCTTCGACGTCCTCGACCCCGCCGCGCCGCGCCACGCCCAGACCTACGGCGCCGGCCAGGCCGGCGCCGGGCCCGACCAGCTCGACCGGCCGCTCGGCGTCGCCGTCGACGCCACCTTCCTGTACATCGCCGACAGCGGCAACGGCCGCGTGCAGATCGTCGGCTGGCGCGACGGCAAGCCCTTCAAGACCCTCGACGGCCTCGCGCCCGAGGCGTGCGGCGACGGCGACCCCCGCCTCGCCTGGCAGCACGTGTCCGACGTCGCCCTCGACGACGCCAAGAACATCTACGTGGCCGTGCCGACGCGCATGGTCGTGGCCAAGTGCGACGCGTTCGACCGCGCGGTGGTCGCGCGCTACGGCACCTTCGACACGCCGTACCTCACCACCGTCAACCACTTCAACGCCCCCGCCGCCGCGGCCGTGGCCGCCGACGGCAGCCTCGCCGTCGTCGAGGCCGACGGCCAGCGCGCTGTTGTGCACCCCCCGGCGCCCGCCGCCGCGTGGGCGCTCGGCAAGCCCGGCTTCGCGGGCGCCGGCCTCGACCGCCTCGACCGCCCGTCCGACGCCGCGTTCCTGCCCGACGGCCGCCTCGTCGTCGCCGACACCGGCAACCGCCGCCTGCTCGTCGTCGCCGCCGACGGCTCCGGCGCCGCCGCGTGGACCGATCCCGCCGCCCCGCTCGAGGCGCCCGAAGGGTTGACCGTCCTGGCCGACGGCCGCGTCGCCGTCGCCGACGCCGAGGCCGGCCGCGTCCGGCTGTTCGACGCCCAGGGCGCCCCCGCCGGCAGCCTCGCCGGCCCCGGAGGGCAGCCCCTCGCGTTCACCCGGCCGGCCGACGTCGCCGTCGACGCCGCCGGGACGTGGTACGTCAGCGACCGTGCCGACCACGCCGTCCATGCCTTCGACGCCCAGGGCCGTCCGCTGCACACCCTCGGCGAGCCCGGCGTGCCCGGGGCCGACCACGGCCACCTGTCGGGCCCGCGCGGCCTGGCCGTCGACGCCGCCGGCCGCCTCCTCGTCGCCGACACCGGCAACCACCGCGTCCAGGCGTTCGCGCCCGGCGGCGCCTACGTCGGCACCATCGGCGGCGCCGCGGGCAAGGGCACCGGCGGCCTGCGCGAGCCGCGCGGCGTCAGCGTCGGCCCCGACGGCCGCGTGTACGTCGCCGACACCTACAACCACCGCATCCAGGTCTTCACCCCCGCCGCCGACCCGTGGCTGCCCGCCGCCGTCAACGGCTTCGGCCGCCGCGAGCACGACGCCATCGAGACGCTCGCCGACTTCGACGGCCGCCTCTATGCCGGCACCCGCGCCTCCGCCGGCGGCGCCAGCCTGTGGCGGCGCGACGAGGCCGGCCGGTGGGAGGAGGCCGCCACCGGTGGCTTCGGGGACCCCGAGCACGTCGCCGTGACCGCCCTGGCCGCGTTCGAGGACCGCCTCTACGCCGGCACCGAGCACACCCGCCTCGTCGCGGCGCCCGGCGCCGCCCCGCAGCCCACCACCCGCGGCGGCGCGCTGTGGCGCAGCGCCGACGGGCTGGCGTGGGAGAACGTGGCCGCCGGCGGGTTCGGGAACGCCAACAACTGGTCGATCAGCGCCATCCAGCCCTTCGGCGGCGCGCTGTATGCCGGGACCCGCCGCCTCGACGCCAGCGCCCCGCCCGAGCTGTGGAAGAGCGACAGCGGCGACGCCGGCGCATGGCAGCCGGTGCGCATCGACCTCTTCAGCCGCGACGACTGGCCCAAGAACACCGCCATCTCGGCCATGACCGTCTTCACCGGCTCGCTCATCGTCGGCACGTGCGCCACCGACCGCACCCAGGTGTGGGCCAGCGCCGACGGCGCGCGCTGGAAGCCCATCGGGACCGACATCGGCACCGACCGGCCCGAGATCGTGCCGCGCTTCGGCTCCGGCAGCACCGGCTGCGTGACGTCGTTCGCCGCCTACGACGGCTACCTGTACGCCGGCATGGGCAACGACGTCGCCCGCGGCCAGACCCGCGGCCCGCGCGGCGGCACCGAGGTCATGCGCTGCCGCAAGTGCGACGGCACCGACTGGGACTACGCCGCCGCCCAGGGCTTCGCCGACAGCCAGAACCGCGGCGAGGTGGCCCTGGCCGCGTTCGACGAGCCGCCGTTCCGGTACCTCTACGCGTTCGTCGGCAACCCCGGCAGCGGCCTGCAGGCCTGGCGCGCGCCCGACGGCCTGGACTGGGAGCCCGTGCTCGTCGGGGGGTGGGGCGACGACAACAACGCCGACACCGCCGGCGCCGCCGCCCTCGCCCACCGCGGCCGGCTGTACGCCGCCGGCGACAACCGCGCCAACGGCGCCGAGCTGTGGTCCACCGCCGGCGCCCGGCCCGCCGTCGTGCCCACCGCCCCCGGCCCGACCCTCACCCCCACCCCGCGCCCCAGCCCCCAGCCGCCGACCGGCCGGGCCGCCTTCAAGAAGATCGCCGAGTGGCCCGCCGCGCCCGCCGCGCCGCCCGACGTCCTCGGCGCGCCGGTCGACCTGGCCGTGGCCGACGACGCGACGGTGTACATCCTCGACGACGCGCCCGTGCGCCTCGCGCGCCTCCTGCCCGACGGCACGTGGGGCGCGGCCATCGGCAGCACCGGCAGCGGTCCCGACCGCATCACCGATGCCGGCGCCGTCGCGGTCGACTCCGCCAACGGCCTGGTCTACGTCGCCGACATCGGCACCGAGACCATCATCGCCTACGACCGCGACGGGCGGTTCGTCCGCGCCATCCCCGAGGTGTACGGCGTCGACCTCGAAGTCCAGCCCGACGGCACGCTGTGGGTCGCCGACCGCCTGGCCGGCGGCGCGCGGCGCCTCGATCGAGACGGCACCGAGCTCGACCGCATCGGGCGCTACAGCCCCAGCGACGACGACGGCTTCATCGGCCTGGTCGCCGTGACCCAGGAGCCGCGCGGCCGGGTGTGGGTGGCCGACCAGGACGGCGATCGCCTGCGCGCCTACGACCGCGGCCCCGGCGGCGGCTTCACGCGCGTGCGCACCGTCGACCTCACCAACCCCGGCTTCGCCGCCAACGGCTGCGCCGGCGCCCGCCTGCAGGCCCTGGCCGACGACACCCTCCTGGCCGGCGCGTGCCTCCTCGTCGACGCCCGCGTGGCCGACACGTTCCCGACCAACCACCGCGGCAGCGACCTCTACCAGGCGCGGCTGCGGACCGCCAACCCCCGCGCCGGGCTCTATTTCGCCCTCGCGACGTACGACATCGACCGCGACGACCCCAACAACGAGACCTTCCCGAGCGTCGTCCGCTACTTCGACGCCGGGTTCGACATCGTCGCCGACACGTGGCGCGGCCGGGCCTTCAACGCGGCCAACGCCGACCCCGACGCCGTCCAGCAGCCCGCGCGCCTGAGCGCGCTGGCCGACGGCAGCCTCATCCTGTCCGACGACCTCGGCCTGCGCCGCTTCACGCCCGACGGCCGGTCGGTCGAGGTGCTGCCGACCACCAGCTTCCCGAGCCGCCACAGCGCGCAGACCCTCGACCCGCGCCTCGTCGTCGCCACCGGCGAGCCCGGCCGGGTGATGGGCATCGCGCGCTTCACGTACGGCCGGCGCGGCGACTTCATGATCCTGGTCTACGGCCAGGGCGTGAACCGCCGGACGTGCTTCGACGGCGAGTGCCGCCGCGGCGTCTTCCTCGAGACCATCTGGGACACGACCCTGGTGAACAACAACCAGGGCCGCGGCGCGTTCGACTACAACTACGCCGCCAGCTTCGACCCCGTCCGGCGCCAGTACGTGCTCCTGCAGCACTTCGCCGACAACCCGTCGACGCTCGAATACCCCGCCCGCTTGTTCCTCTTCCCGGTGTCGGACTACGGGCGGAAGAAAGAGGTGCGCCTCGACGGCACCGACCGCGAGGCGCTGTGGACCGACGTCGACGCCGGGCCCGACGGGCGGATCTACGTGCTCGACACGCTCGGCGACCGCGTGCAGGTGCTCGGCGGGGGGGGCGAGGACCTCGGCCAGGTGCAGACCCCCAAGGACAGCTGGCGCGTGGCCGGCGGGCCCAACGGCGAGATCTTCGTGCTGACCACCTATGGCCACGTCGTGCGGATGGCGGCCGACGGCACCGTGCTCAGCCGGTTCGTCGGGATGCCCAACGACTTCGCGCCCGCCACCGCCCTGGAAGACCTGGCGGTCGACGCGTGGGGGCGGGTGTACACCATCGACACGCTGTACGACCAGGTGACGGTGTTCGAGCCCGAGGGCACCGAGGACGACGTCCTCGAGGGCGCCCGCTGCAGCCTCCAGGGCGACAAGTGGGTGGCCCCCAAGGACATCCTGCTCGGCGAGACCGCCGAGCTGTTCCTGTCGCTGCTCGGCTCGTGCGGCTACAGCGAGCAGGCCGCCGACATCGTGCTGGCCATCAACACCAAGTTCCCCAACAGCAACGCCAACTACGACAACCTGCGCGTGGCGCGCCAGATCCTGTCGCTGGTCGACCTCGACCGGCACCGCGTCGGCATCCTCGGCTACACGGCGGCGGCCGAGATCCAGGCGCGGCTGACGCACGACCGCCTGCTGCTCGTCCGGAAGCTCGCCAACCTGACGGTTGGGCGGCCTGTCCCGACCTGCCAGGAGAGCAACCTGGCGGCCCTGAAGACGGCGGGCGAGATCCTGGAGGACACGCTCCCCGGCCGGCGCAAGGTCGTGATCATCATCCAGCCCAGCGCCGAGCCGCCGCCCGGCACGTGCGCGTGGGACATCGAGCGCATCGCGGCGGCCGCCGACCAGCTCCGCGCGCAGGGCGTCATCATCGTGGCGGTCAACGATCCGAGCATCGCCGCCTCCAGCGAGGTCTTCAGCGACATCCCGGTGGCCCCGCGCGGCCAGGGCGTCGGCCGGCCGGCGCTCCGGCGCGCGCTGGCCCGGGCGTGGCCCGACGACCTGGTGAAGGCCGGCACGCTGGTCGACCGGCTGCCGGGCAACATCGACTACGTGCCCGGCAGCGCCGTGCCGCCGGCCGTCTACGACCCGGCCGCCCGGACGCTGACGTGGGACCTGGCCGGGCTCGACCGCGGGGTGGCGCACCGCTTCAGCCTGCGCGTCCAGCCGCGGCAGGAGGGGCTGTGGCCCACCAACGTCGACGCCGTGGCCGAGGGCACGGACGGGTGGGACCGGCCGTTCAAGGTCACGCTGCCGGTGCCGCGCATCCGGGTCTACGGCGAGCCGCCGCCCACCGCCACGCCGACGCCCAGCCGCACGCCCACGCCGACGCCGACCGCCACGCCGACGGTCACGCCTTCGCCGACCATCACCCCGTCGCCGACGCTGACGCCGATTCCCAAGCCGGTCTACCTGCCGCTCCTGCTCAAGACACGCGAGTGCAAGCCCGAGACCCGCAACGCCGACGTGGCGCTCGTGATCGACACGTCCAACAGCATGAGCGACCGCACGCGCCCCGACGGCCCGACGAAGCTCGACGCGGCGCGCGAGGCGGCGCGCGCGTTCGTGCTGCAGCTCGTGCCCGGGCGCGACCAGGCCGCGCTGGTGCAGTTCAACAACACGGCAACGCTGCTCGTCGGCCTCACCGACGACCCGGCGCGGGTGTCGGCGGCGCTCGACCGGCTGACGCAAGGCGGCGGCACGCGCATCGACGACGGGCTGGACCTGGCGCGGGCCGAGCTCGAGGGCCCGGCGCACCGGGCGACGAACAACCGCGTGCTGATCCTGCTGACCGACGGCGACCCGAGCGGCACGACGCCCGAGGCCGTGCGGGCGGCGGCGGCGCGCGCGATCGCGGCGGGCATCCTGGTGTTCACCATCGGGCTCGGCCGCGACCTCGACGAGGCCCTCCTGCGCGACATCGCGTCGCGGCCGGAGTGGTACTTCCCGGCCCCCGACACGTCCGACCTGGCGGTGATCTACGCACGTATCGTGTACGAGCTGCCGTGCCAGCCGGAGTGGCCGTAGGACCGTTGAACCGGGCGGGGCCGGAGAACCCTACAAGTTAAGGTCTGGCGGCGGGGTCAAGTGGTCAGTGGGTGACTTTGGCCCCCCTAACCCCCCAATAATGGGGGGGACTCACTGGCGGGTAGCATGCGTGTGCTCGGGCACCTTAGGTTGGTCGGGATGGACATCAGAATGCCACCGACCATATGACGTCTTCCGGTATCTTGCATGAGGTTGTCAAGAGAGTTCCCCCCATTATTGGGGGGTTAGGGGGGCTGTCCCCCCACCCGCCGACCAAGGTGACACGGTTGACCGCCTCCGCCAACGGTTAACCTGTCACCGATGCCCCCTACGCCGGCCCCGCCAGCTCGCCCATCGCGCGGCCGATGTCGGCGGCCACGGCGGCCATCGTGTCGCGTTCCTGCTCGGTGTAACGCTGGCGCCCGCTCGGCCGGCCCAGCCAGATCACGCCGAAGCGCTCGCCGCCGCAGGCGAGGGGCACCTGCAGCCATACGTCCCCCGTCCATGGCCCGCGGGTCTCGGTCACCCTCCAGCGCCCGTCGTGCTGGAGGCTGAGGGCGCCGGATTCGGCCCGCAGAGCCTCGATCGCCTCGTCGAGGAACAGCCGAGCGATCCGCTCCGGCCGCCGCAGCTGGCTCGTCAAGCTCACCTGGTCTGCGAAGCGGCGCAGCTCGGCGCCGCGCTCGCCCACCGACTTCAGCCGCCGATCGAGGAGGCCTTGCAGTTGCCCGCGCAGCGGCGTCATCAGCGAGGCGACGACGAGCGTCGTCAGCACGATCGCCGCGTCGCTCTTCTCGCCGGTGATCGAGACAAACAGCCGCTGCGAGATCGTGATGGAGATCGTGTAGATGCCGGCCAGGATGGCGGTCAGGGCGCCGTAGAGCACCGTCCGGCTCAAGAAGTCGTCGACGTCAAGCAGCCGGTAGCGCTGGATCGCCACCCAGATCGAGATCGGGAAGAGCAGCATCGGAGGCAAGTAGACCAGCGGCTGGAAGACCAGATCGAGCCCCATCCAGGCGCTCAGCAGCCAGATCGTCACCGGCACGAAGGCGACCGTGCTGCCGCCCAGCATGAGGCGGGCTTGCTGCCGCGCCGCCGGTGAGCCGGCCCGCCGCATTCGGTAAAGCGTGATGCCGAGAAAAGCGATGATTGCCAGCGCCACGTAGAGGTAGTTGGCCTGCCAGGCCCGCGCATACGCGTACGGGGCGGCCGTGTCCCTGATGCTCGCCATGCTGCGCAGGCCCAGCCCGATCGAGAGCAGGTATGGCACGGCCAGCAGCCAGGGGCGCCGGTGGACCGGTCCCCATTCCACCGGGAAGCGCATGGCCATGCTCAGGATCGCCCCACCGGAGAGCGCCACCGCCGCCGACCACAAGCCGGACATGGCGTGGGTGGTCCAGATGTCGAAGATCAGCGCGCAGGTGATCGAGGCGGCAAAGCAGAAGAAGGCCAGGACACGGCCGGGTCGCGTCTGGCCGCGGAGCCGATACACCCAGGCGCCGATCATCAAGTAGGCCGCCCCGACCAGGTAGGGGATGCCGAACAGCCGCAGCAGGTCGTCGCGCGGAAACACCATCGGCGTCACGGCCGGATGCAAACGTGAACGGCCGTCCCGGAGCTCGACCATCATCGGCACCGGCTGGCCGACCGAGAGCCCGGCCACGACGGCTTGGAAGGCCTGCGACGAGGCAACCGCGTGACCGTCGACCCGCACGACGCGGTGCCCCGGCGACAGGCCGGCCGCGCCTCCCGTCCAGTCGTCGCCCTGGACCGAGGCGATGACGAGCGTCGGCTCGACCAGCACGCCGAGGAACGGCCGGTTCGCCCACGAAAGGGCCAGAAGCGGCGCCGTCAAGCACACCCCGCACGCGATCGCCAACGTGACCAGCGTGGCGATCCGGCTCAGGCGCTCGAGGATCTCGGCGCTGTCGCCGGCGAGATGGACGGGCCGCGCCGTCACGTGTCTCCCCCTGGCACGCCTTCGGTGGCACGGGCGATGAGGATGATCTGGTAGCCGACCGCTTCCGCGGCGTGGTGCTGCGGCCGGACCCGGAGCATCTCGACCAGGTCATCCAGGCGATACTGCGCCGACTCGTCGCGGTGCTGGAAGGCCGCGCAGGCCGCGTCCAACACGTGGCCGTCGCCGGCGGCGAGCGCGTCGGTCGGCAGGTCGTGGCACACCAGGCACTCGCCGGGAAGGAGGTTGAAGCGGTGCTCCACCCGGGCGCCATCGCCGTTCGCGCCGAGCGCCGGGCCATTGGCCGCGAGGTCCTCCATCCCGTCGACGTGCACGAGCCGAGGCGGCTCGAAACCGGCGTTGACCAGCGTCACCTGGCCGCTCAAGGAGTCCAGCACCAGCCACAAGCCGGCCACCGCCGCCCCCGGGTCCGTGTCGGCGCAGACCAGGGCGTCGATCTCGGCCACGGCCTCCGCGGCCCCCCAGCCGTGCCGGGCGGCGGCGCGCAGGTTGGCGCGCACGAGGCTCATCACCCCCACGGCTTGGGCCGCGTCTGCCGGCAGCCGGCAGGCTGCGACGATGAGGCGGCCGTCGGGCCGGAACCGGAAGTCGTAGAAATCACGCGGCCGCCCGTTGCTGGGCTGCTGGTGTCCCGCCAGGCTCCAGCCGGGCAGCATCGGCATCTGGTCCGGGCCGATGAGGCGGTGAACGGCCACCGCGGCATCCGCGGCGCCGCGGATCGGACGGCCGGTGCTCGGTGCGCCACGTTGCCGCAGTGCGGTCCACGCCAATCCGATGAGCGGGATGGCGATGCCCAGCACCAGCAGGCCGAGCATGATCTGCCGATACCGCGCGACGGAGGCGGTCAGCAGCGTCCAGTCATCCTCGATGACCAGGGCCCAGCCCGTCCCCGGCACCGGGGAGTAGGCCACGAGGATGTCGTTGCCGGCGCGATCGCGGGTGCGCAGCGTGCCCGCGACGGCCAGGTCGCCGAGGCCCCTGGGCCCGGGGTCGGAGAGTGGATCGCCGGCCGCCGCGTAGGTCGAGTCGTAGATGATGTCGCGCCGGCCGTCGACGACGTAGGTGTGCGCGCGTTGCCCCATTCGCAGGCGCGCGATGCTGGCGTACAACGCGCTTGCGCCCGACTCGCCGATGCGGAAGAACCCGATCAACACGCCGGAGAAGGCGCCGTCGGCGTCGTTCATCGGCACGCTGACCGCCACCGCCTGCTCGCCGACGGGGGCATCGTCCGCGGTGATGTTCGAGACCGTGATCCGCGGCGACACGATCTGCGATCGAAAGTACTCGCGGCTCGACCAATCCGCGCCGTAGCGCTCGCGCCGGGCGGGCTGGCTTGCCTGGACGCGCCCCTGGTGATCGACCAACACGACGCCGCCGTCAAAGACGGCCAGTTGGGAGGCGGCGCCCGCGAGGGCCGCGCGCCGTGCTTCCGCCGTGCCGCCGTAGATTTCCGGGCGGCGGGTCAGGCTGGACAGCTCGCTGCCGTAGCGGGTCAGCTCCTCGCGCAGCCGGGCCGCCGAGAGGAAAGCGACCTGGAGATCGCGCTCGTGGATCAACTCCCACGTGGCCGCCTGATAGGCCCTGAACACCCCGACGAGCGCGATGCCCAGGGTCACGGCGGCGAGGGCGAAGCCCCAGACGGGGGCGGTGCCGCGGCGCGCGAGCAGGCCACCCCACCGGCTCAAGGCGCGTTCCCTGGGCTGGCGGCCGGCTGCGTGCGCTGGATCCGTTCCGAGACGGCCTTCATCGATGTCACGGGTGCCTGGCCGAGCACGAAGATCTGCTGCCAGGCCTCGCGGGCGATCTGCCGCGCCTCCGACATGTTGGCGAACACCTCGGCGGTGACCGAATAGCCTTCGACGTGCCCCTCGGCGAACGCGTCGAGGTCGAGGGCGCGGGCCGCTTGGGGATAGCTCGCGCGAACCAGATCGGCCCACGCCGAGACCAGCGACGCGCGCGCCGGCTGCAGCAGGTGCGACTCGGCCATGGCCAGGCCGTACTCGGGGCCGGTGAGGTACTTCATCAGGCTCCAGGCCGCCTCAGGGTGGGCGGTGCGCGCATAGATGCCGAAGCCATCGGTCGTCGCCAGGGTTGCCCGGCGGACCGGGCCAGCGGGCAGCGGCGCCACGCCGACGCGGAAGGCGGCCTTGTCGAGGATGTCCTTGAGCGCCCACGACCCTTCCTCGACGGTCGCCAGGTGGCCGGCGGCGAAGGCGTCGCGAATGGCCTGATTCTTGACGTCAAGCGGGCCGGCCAGGCTGTGGTCGACCCACATGCGGTCGCGGATCCAGCCCAGGGCCGCGAGGGTTTCGGGCCGGTCCATCCAGCTCCGGGTCGGGTCGTCGGGGTCCACGAAATGGCCGCCCCAGGCGTTGACGTGGACCTGCAGCCGGTCCCAGGCGATGTCGATCATGCCGCCCCAGACCGCCGGCGCGTCGGCTCCGGCCGGGCGTGTCAGCCGCATGAGCGCCGACGCGTAGTCGTCGTGGTCCCAGCTGCGGTCGGGGTAGTCGACGCCAGCGGCGTCGAAGAGGTCCGCGTTGTAGAACAACGCGAGGGCGCCGTGGTACTTCGGCAGCGCGAACTGCAGACCGTCGCGCGTGAAGAGCGCACCGTACTGTGCGGGATCCCAGTCTTGGATGGTGGCGCGGTCGAGGTCGGCGGCCACAAATGGCCGCAGGTCGAGCAGGTTGCCCGCCTGGGCCCACGCCGGGAAGAACTCGCAGCAGCCGGCCAGGACGTCCGGCGCGGTGCCGGCCTGGAAGTCGGCCATCATCTGCTCGTCGAGCTGCTCCGGGTCGGGTGTGTAGAAGACGTGAACGTTGGGGTGCTCCGCCGTGAAGCGCTCGATCATCCGCTGCGCCAGGCCGGGGAACCACGGCGTGCGCCAATCCTGGTACACCAGCTCGACCGTATCGGTGCCGTGCGGCCCCTCGCCCGAGGCCGGCAGCTGGCAGCCGCCCGTGGCCATGCCGGCCGCCGCCGCCCCCGCCAGATGCAGAAACGCGCGGCGCGAGACGGCCGTGGGTGGCCGCGAGCGTGCCGACCCGACGTGAGCGCGCCCTCTCAGCCCACGGCCGGGACTGCCCGCCTGCGGCGCTCCGGGAATCGCCCGGCCGGCCAGCCAGCGCCCGGGCTCGAACGCATGCCGCCGAGACTGGTTCGACATCGTCCATCCCCCTTGTTTCATGACTGGCGCGTGCGCGCTCCGGATCATGCCGTCGTCACAGCGTGCAAATGATGCGTCACGACGACGATTCGAGACAAGCGCGCTCCAGAAGGCGGTGGGGGAGCTGTGCGCGGGCTTGGCACCGACCCGGCCGGGAACGGACCGGGCAGGGTGGCTGCCGCGCCGGCGTGGCGCAGCTTGCCCGGACCTTGGCCGATGGCCGAGGTCGCGCGCCGAGATCCGCGGCCTACCGCGCCTGCGCCCGCCCCGCCGGCGCGGCGCGCGGGGCCCCGCCGGCGATCCGGGTCACCGCCTGCGCGCCGATGGGCAGCGACGTCCAGTTGCCGGCGCGGTCGCCAGCCTGGGCCGCGAAGTACCACGTCTCGCCCGGCCGGCCCTCGAAGGGGACGCGGACCTGGTCCGCGCGGCGGTTGCCCGGCCACGGGCGCACGCTGCCGACGACCTTCCAGTCCTCGGCCACGCGCGGCAGGGCCGGCCCGCGGGCGGCGTACACCAGGAACGCGTCCAGCCCGCTGCCGTCGTCGCCGGCCACGACCGTGACGTCGAACCGGCTCGCGGACGTCGCCGGGAGCGACGCCACCCCGGCCAGCACCGGCGGCGCGACGTCGCGCGCCGCGGCCGGC
>CAYQBA010000111.1:0-5662 GCA_964415605.1 uncultured Anaerolineales bacterium
GCGCGCCCTGGCCGCCGGGGCCGGCCTGGGGCTCGGCCTCGCCTGTTTGGCCAAGGTCGACCTCATCCCGACGGCCGCCGCGGCCGGCGCGTGGTGGCTGCTGGCCCGCCGCACGCAAGGCGGTGCCCGCGAAGGCGCCGCGCTGCTGTCCGGGCTGGCGCTCCCCGCGGCGCACGCGCTGTGGCTCGCGCGCACCATCAGCCGGCTTTATGTCGATCTCAACGGCGGCGGCGTGTGGGTGCGCTGGGCGTGGATCGGCCCGTGGATCGCGGGCGCGGCCGCCGCGCTGGCGGTCGGGGTGTGGGCAAGACGGCGCACGGCGGGGCGCCGCGGGGCGCCGCGGCCGTCCACTCCACACCCGAGTGACCCGCCACCGACAGGCGGCGCCGCCAGGGCCCGCGCCCTTCGACTCGTCGCGGCCACGGTCGCCGTCGTGGCGCTCGGCACGGCGTTCGCGGCGGGATGGTGGCGCGCCGACGCCGAGCCGCCCGCCATGACCGCGATCCTCGCCTGGCTGATGACGCCGCTTGCCGTCTGGGCCGCCGCGGCCGGCCTGGTGGGCGCGCTCGACGACGACGACCCGCGGACCGGGCCGCTCGTGGCCCTGGCGCTCGTCGTGGTACCGCTGTTGCTGCTCGATCCGGTGGTGGCGCGCGGCCTTTCGCCGCTCTACGCCGCGCGCCGGCTGGTCCCAACGGTCGTGCCGGTGGCGGCGATCCTGGCCGGGCTGGCGGTGGCTCGCGTTTGGGGAAACAAGGCCCCCGGGTCGCGGGGGCCGGCGGCCGCGCCCGTCGCCTGGGCCGCCGCAGCCGGCGCCGCGCTCGTCGTGGTCGCGCAGTTGCAGGCGGCCAGCCCGTTCGCCGGCGCGGCCGCGGCCGACTTCGGCGGGGGCCCTCGGCTTGCCCGCCAGGTCGCCGAGCACGCCGGCTCCCGCGATGTCGTGGTCTTCGCGTCGACGCTCGGGGGCATGTACGCCGGACGCCTCGCCCCGGCCGTGTGGGTCCTCGAGGACCGCGACGTCGTGGTGATCGGCAATCCCACGCCGGACGCGGCGCAGCTGGCCGCGGCCATCGACGCGTGGCGGGCCGCCGGCCGCGGCGTGCTGTGGATCGACGATGGCCGTGCCGGCGGCCCCGACCTTCCGGGGCTTGCCCTGACCGAGGTCGGCCAGGCGTCCATCGTCACGCGCGCCCCGGCCCCCATCCCCGAGCTGCCGGCGCGCATGGCGCCGCTGCCGATCGACCTGCGCATCCGCCGCGTCGAAGCGGCGCCTTGACCCGCCGGGCGCTCAACCCGGCGTAACACCCCGCGCCGTCGCCCGTTTCACGGTTCACGACCCTCACCCGGGGACGATCATTGCTTGATTTTGGCCAAGGAGAAGCACCCCCCAATGCTCTACCTGCCCGCGGCTCGCCCTGGTCTCGCAGCCGCCTCCCTCGGGCTGGCGCTCGCCGTGTCGACGGTGGCCGCCGCCCCCCCTGCCCCCCTTCGTTCGATTTCGGCGGTCCACGCGGCCGCGCCGGTAGGCCCCCTCCGGTCTCCCGCATCGGCGCAGCCCCGGCCCGCCAGCGTGCCGCCAGGCGGCGACTGGCACGTGGTCGGCGACTGGTCGACCATCGCCAACGGCGACGACGTCCGCGCCATCGCCCGTGACGGCGATCGGCTGTGGGCCGCCACCGCCGGCGGCGGCGTCGTGCGCTGGGCGCGCGACGGCCGCAGCCTCAAGCAGTACCTCGGCCCGCAAGACGGCCTGCCGTGCAACGACGTGCGCGACGTCGTCCGCTGGCGCGGCGAGTGGTGGTTCGGGACGTGCGCCGGCCTTGCCCGCTACGATGCCGCGCGCGACCAAATGACCGGCCTCAGCGCGCCGCTGCCCTCGCCGTCGGTCACGGCGCTGGCCACCGACAACAGCGGCCGACTGTGGGTCGCCACCGGCCAGTGGTGGAACCGCACCGCCACGTTCACCGGCAAGGCCGAGCCTGGCGGCTGGATGGGCGGCGGCGTCGCCCATACCGCCGACGGCGTGGAATGGAGCGTGTTGGACGCGACGAGCGGCCTGCCGTCGACGAACGTCCGCGACCTCACCTTGTGGAAGGGCCAGATGTGGGTCGCCACCGAGCCCTATCTGCGCTGGAAGGCCCCCACCACCGACGGCGGCGGCGAAACCGTCCCCGGGCGCTGGGAAGCCATGGGCGGGGGCGTCGCCCGCCGGGACGCCGATCGGTGGACCACCTTCGACAGCACGGGCGTGGCCGAGCTCTCCGACAACGCCCGTGCCCTGGTCGGCGATGGCCGCGCCCTGTGGGTCGGCACGGGCGGCCGGGGCCTGGTCGCCTACGACGGCGCGCGCTGGAAGGCGCTGCGCGACTGCGGCAAACCGTCGCGGTGCATCCAGGACAACTACGTCTCTGCGCTGGCCATTGGAGACGACGGCGCGATCTGGGTGGGCACGTCGCGCTTCAACGGCCACGGCACGGGCGTCAACATCCTCGACGCCCGCAACACGCCCCTCGACGACACCGACGACGGTTGGACCGCGCTGCATGCCGCCGACGGCCTCCCCGGCGAGCTGGTGCACGCCATCCTGCCGGACGACGACGCCACGGTCTGGTTCGGCACCGCGGACCGCGATGCCGAGGGCCGCTCGCGTGGACGGGCGCTTGCCCGGCTCCTCGACGACCGCGCGACGATCGAGGCGTTTCGGTTCGGGGCGGTGGCCGAGCACGGCCTGACGGACAACGTCGTCACCACGGTGACCCGCCACCCGCTGACCGGCGACCTGTGGGTCGGCACGGCGCGTGCCGGCGTGGTCGTGCGCAGCCCGGCCGGCAAGTGGACCGCCTACACACGGGCGTCCACCAACGGTGGCCTGCCCTCCGACAGCATCGCCGACATTGCCGTCGAGCCCGGTGGCATCGTCTGGGTGGCCACCCGCTCGACGACGTACGACGGACAGAAGGCGCGCTGGGTCGACGGCGGGCTCGCCCGCTTCGACGGCCGGTCGTGGGCGGCGCTGACCGCCGAAGGCGCCGGGCTGCCCTCCAACCACCTCTCGGCGCTCGCGCTCGACGGGCGCGGCAGGCTTTGGGTGGGCACGGGCGCCACCGACACGGGGCCCAAAGAGCTCGCCTACCGCGGCAGTGGGCTGGCCGTGGTCAACACGCAGACACGCCAGTGGGAGCGCACGTTCACGTTCCCGACCCTGACGTCCGACAACATCACCGACCTGGCGGTCCATGGCGACGAGCTGTGGGTGGCCACGTCGTACTTCTTTTACGTCGACCCCCGGCCGCGCGGCGCGCAGTTCAGCACGGGTGGCGGCGTCAGCGTGTACAACCTCGGCACGGGCGCGTGGCGCAAGATCACCGCCGCCGACGGCCTGTCGTTCGCCGTGCGCAGCCGTTCGGGCGGGCAGAACAACGCCCTCATCGACCTGCGCGCCGTCGCCGTCGACGCCGAGGGTCGTGCGTGGGTGGGCGGGCAATCGTACCGCGACGGCGAGTACGATCCCGAGATCACCCCGGACGGGGTGGTCGACGTCATCCGCCCAGACGGCATCGACCACCACCGCTTCGATCGGGCCGGCGCGGTCGTCGCGCTGGCGGCCGATCGCGACGGCAACCTCTGGAGCGCGACGACGCTCGACGGCGTCCACGTCCGCGCCGGCGACGAATGGCTCCACCAGACCGCGGCGCCGGGCGGCATGCAGTCGGACCGTCTGACGGCGCTGGTCTTCGACGACAAGGGCAATGCATGGTTCGGCACGGCTGGCGATGGGCTGTTGATGATCCAGCCGCCCGTCGGCAACCCGGGGTCGCAGTCCGTCGGGGTCCAGCCGATCGTGCGCCGCCTGCCGTACCGCGTGCTGCTGCCGATGCTGTACTACGACCTCCCGCCCCGGCTGGTGCCATCGCCCTGAGTCTGGCAGGCGTGCCCGCGATGATCGTCGGCGGCGTCAGCGGCGCGTGGCGCGGACGGCGAACGGCAGGAAGGCGGGCCCGTCGGGGCCGCCGAAGGCACGCTCGGCCATGACCTCGGGCGCGCTGCGGCCCGTGGCCTCCCACAGGTCGTGGAGCACCTGCCCGCGGTTGGGCGCGGGGTTGGGGTTGGCGTCGCGCAAGAACCGGATGTACTCGGCCGATGCCGTCTGGTAGAGCAGCCGAACGGTGCCCCGCGCCACGGCGGGCGGCAGGTCGTACACGGTGGTGTCCCAGTGCTGCCCATCGGCATACAGGCCGCGGTCGGGCCGGCCGTCGGCGTAGGGCGCCGCGCCCGCCGCCTCGAACGCGGCGAAGGCATAGCCGCGCGGCGGGATGCGGTTGTCGGCCACGATCACGTTGTTGACGGCGAAGTGGAACGTCGGGCCGGGGGACAGGCCCAGGCGATCGGCCCAGGCCGGCGTCACCCCGTGGAGCACCTCGTATACCTTCGGCGCCGGGTCGTGCGCCAGCGCCGCCGTCGCGTCGTCGTAGGCGCCGGACGCGAAGACCCGCCGACCGGCGCGGTCGAAGCCCTCGACCTGCAGCCACATCCGTCGGCCTTCGGAGTACCCGGTCGGCAGCTTGTGACCGGTGCGGTTGACCACCGTGACGGCCAGGCGGTCGCCGGTGCGCGCGATCGACAGGTGCGCGGCGTGCCGCAGCATCCACCGCGCGCGCAGCGTCCCGGAGACGAGGGCGGCGGCGCGCGCGGGGTCGTCACGCAGCGCGGCGCCGAGCTCGGGGTCGAGCGGCAGCGTGCGCGGGACCCAGGTGTTGGCCCCGGTCAGGTCGTGCAGGGCGACGTCCGGGCGCGGCTTGACCTCGCCGAAGTAACCCGCGGCGGCCCCGCGCACGGCGCGCATGTGGCAGTCCTGGCACGTGGCCACCCGCGCCCGCTCGCCCCCGAGGTCGGGGTCGGCCACGCCGCCCGGTCGGTTGAAGTCGCTCAAGCGCCACTCGGTGAACGTGCGCTCGAGCGGGAAGCGGCGAGCAGAGGGCGACGCCGTGCCGGCGGGCACGGGCAGGTAGGCCCCCGCGGCGGCATCCCAGGCCAGCAACGGGTTGTCGATGTCGTGGCAGCTCCCGCACAGCGCCGCCTCGCGGTGGAACGGCGAGACGAGGTTGCCGGCGGCGTCGAAGTGGGGGTTGAAGCCCGGCCGCCAGTCCGCCTCGATGTCCCGCGGCCCGCGCCGATAGTCGAGGGGATCGACCACGAGCGATCCGCTGCCCACCGCCTGGACCGGCAACGTGATGGCGGCCCGGACCTCGGTGTCACGAGCCGGGTGGCCGGGGCGCCCGGCGGGGTCGACCAGGCGATGGCACACGTTGCAGCTCACGCCGTCGAGGTCGGCGCCGGCCAGGGCCGAGCCGTCGGGTGGGATGGCCCGGCCGGCCAGCCAGCCGGCGGGCGCGTGGCAGCGCAGGCAGTACGTCCCGCTGCCCGGCGCATCGGCGTTGGCGATGTCGAGCGCGGCCAGGAACACGGGGTCGCGGGCGGCATGGGCCATCATGCTGCCCGCCCAGGCGGTGTGGGTTTCGGTGCCGGCGTCGATCGGTTGCGTCATCAGCCCGCGGTAGTTGGCGTGGCAGTTGGCGCAGCCGTCCGGCGCGGCGATGGGGGCGACCAGACCGCCCGGCTGCGTCCCGGGCAGGACGAAGTCGCGCGCCGTCGTCGCCAGGCG
>CAYQBA010000111.1:5762-15913 GCA_964415605.1 uncultured Anaerolineales bacterium
CGCCAGGCGCGGCTTACCCGTCCCCACCGACGTCCCGCCCGACCAGCGGGCACAGGCACAGCACGCCGGCGCGCCGCATGGACCGCGCGCCTTCCAAGGCATACGTGATGGTCGCGGCGGCCGCCGGCAGCGGCGCACGGCGCGGGTTCGTCACGCGCAGCGGCGCGACCACCGTGCGCGGGTGCAGGCCGGCCAGCTCGCGCGCCTTCTCGAACGCCTGCTCGAGGCCACCGAGCTCGTCGACGAGCCCATGCGCGAGGGCCTGTCGGCCGGTCCAGACCCGGCCCCCGGCGATGGCCTCGACGGCCGCACGATCGATGTGGCGGGCGGCCGCCACCCGGTCGACGAACACCTCGTACACGCGCTCGATCTGCGCGAGCATCCGGTCCCGCTCATCGGGCGTGTAGCCGCGCTCACCGGTATCGACGTCGGCGTGTGCCCCGCGGATGAGCGTCTCGCGGTTGAACCCGAGCTTGTCGAGCAGCCCGGCGGTGACAAGCTTCCCGCGCAGGACGCCGATCGAGCCGGTGAGGGTGCTTGGCCGGGCGACGATCCACTGCGCCGCGGTGGCGACGTAGTAGCCGCCCGAGGCCGCCACCGCCCCCATCACCGCCACGACGGGCTTGCGTTCGGCCAGCTTGCCCAAGGCGGCGGCCATCGCTTCGGACGCGCTGGCCGAGCCGCCGCCGGAGTCGATGTACACGACTGCGGCGGCCACCGTGTCGTCCTCCAACGCCGCGCGCGCCGCCTGGACGACGGTCAGGTCGCCGGCACGGGCATCGGCGGCCAGCGGGACGGGGATCGGCGGCGCCAGCGGGGGGTGCTCGCTCTCACCGTCGACGATCAGGCCCTCGATGCGGATCAGCGCCACGTGCCGGCCGCCGCGGGGCGGACGGGGCAGCGGCATGTGCTTGCGCGCGGCATCCCACGCCGCGAGCCGCGCCGGCCTGCCGTCAGCGGCCAGGTGATCCGGCAGGTCCTCCTCGCCCAGAACCCCGTCAATCAGCCCGGCCGCCAGCGCCTGGCGATCGGTGCACGGCGTGCCGTCGACGAGGGCGCGGGCGGCGTCGCCATCGATACGGCGGCCCTCGGCGATGCCGCGCACGATCTCGTCGAAGTCGGCATCGAGCAGCCAGGTGGCCATCTCGCGGTCCTCGTCGGACATGCTGCGGCGCGCGAACGCGTCGCCGGCGGACTTGTAGGGCGAGATCTGGATGACCTCGAAGGTCATCCCGGCTCGCGCGAGCGCATCGGCGAGGAACGCGTAGCGGCGGCGCAGGCCGAGCGGCTCGACGATCCCGCCGGGCTGGAGCAGGATCTCGTCGGCGGCGCTGGCCACATAGACGCGCGCGGTGTCGAGGCCGCTTGTCCACGCCACGACCCGCTTGCCGGCCGAACGGAGCCGGCCCACGAGGTCGCGCAGCGCCTGCAGCTGCGCCAGCGGCATCGCCAGCGGACGCAGGTGCAGCACGACCCCGCGCACGCGGTCGTCGGCGGCGACGGCTTGAAGCTGGCGCGCCAGCTGGTCGAGGCTCGTCACCGGCGGGAGGAGTCGCTCCTGCAAGAACGACCGCGGGGGGGCGAGATCGGGGTACTGGCCGGCCAGCGTGAAGACCACGTAGTCCGGCGCGGCCTGCCGGCGGCGCGCGGCGTTGGCCAGCACGCGCAGGCCGTTCTCGATGGCGTAGGCCGCTTCGGGCGGCACGCGGCTCGGTCGCGAGTGGGCCATGCGGGCTCCTTCGGGGGGGCGGTTGCGGCTCGGGGACGGGTGGCACAACGCCGGCCGCGGCCGCGGCTGCCATCGCCACCGAGCGGAATTCTAGCACCGCCAAGGGGCGCGCCCGGACCGCGAAGACCGCCCCGCCGGCCCGGGTGCCGGTGCCGGAGAGGCGGGGGGCTTGACCCCGGTGCGGTCGAAACGCTACGATCCCCGGCCATGGTCACGTTGCCGCGCCTGCGTGCGACCCTCTCGCCTGTCGGTGCCGCGCCCTCTGCCAGCGCAGCCTTCGATCTCCCGTGCTCTACCTCGCGCTCGCCCGTTTGAGCTTCCGCCGGATGCTGGCGTATCGCGCCGCCACCCTGGCGGGGCTGGGAACCAACTTCTTCTTCGGCATGCTCCGGGCGTTCATCTTCATCGCGCTGTTCGACGCCGCGCGGGGCGGCCGGGTGGCCGGCTACGACCTCCCGGCGGCCATCACCTACACGGCGCTCACCCAGGCCTTCATCGCGCCGGTGATGATCTGGGGCAGCTACGACGTGATGCAGACCATCCGCACCGGCCAGATTGCCGGCGACCTGACCCGTCCGCTGGACTTCCAGCGCTTCTGGCTTGCGCAGGACGTCGGGCGCGCCGTCTTCAACGTGGCCGCGCGCGGCGTGACGATCATGGCCGCTTACGCGCTGGTCTTCGACCTGACCTGGCCGAACTCGGCCGGCCGCTGGCTCGTGTTTGCCGTGTCGGCCGTGCTCGCCGTCCTCGCCAGCTTCGGCTGGCGGTTTCTGGTCAACCTGGCGGCGTTCTGGACGGTCGACGCCGTCGGCGTGGGGCGGATGGCGTTCATCGGGGTATTGCTCTTCAGCGGGCTCGTCGTGCCGCTGAGGTTCATGCCGCCCGCGCTGCAAACGCTGGCGCGCGCCCTGCCGTTCGCCGGGTTCATGAACACGCCGTCCGAGATCTTCCTGGGCATCGCGACCGGCCGCGGCCTCGCCGTGGCCCTTGGCCTGCAGCTGGCCTGGACGGTGGCGCTCATCGGCCTCGGCCGGGTTGTCTACGGCCGCGGCGTGCGGCGCCTGATCATCCAGGGAGGATGAGCCTCATGCCGCAGTCGAGCCTGTCGGGCCCCGCCGCCGCTGCCGGCTTGCGCGGGCGTGTCAACGCGCCGCCATCCCCCCGGCTGAGCGCTGCCGTCGCCTGCGTGGTGCCCGCCTCCATCGCCGCCACCTTGGCGGTGGCCGTCGTCGCCTGCGGCCGCGGGGGGATTGCCGGCCCGCGCGACACGCGGCCCCCTCCAGCCGATGACGCGACCCCGACGTTCGTCACGGCCCACTACATCGACCTCGGGGCCGTCGGCCGCATCTCGCGGTTCCGGTCCGCGGTCGGGCACGACTACAGCGACGACTTCGAGACGTGCCGCAGCATGAAGCACTACTTCGAGCCGCGGGCCGGCATCGACCCTACCCGCATCGCGATCTTCGCACCGGTCGACGGTACCGTGGCCGAGCTACGAGAGGAATGGGCGGGTACGCAGGTCGGGATCCAGGCGGCCGAGCGACCGGCGTTCACGCTCGTCGTCTTCCACGTGCACGTGGACCCGCCGCTGGCGGTCGGCGACCGCGTGCGCGCCGGCCAGCGGCTGGGCACCCATATCGGCCCGCAGACGATGTCGGACATCGCGGTCCGCGAGGCCACCCCGCACGGGATGCGCCTGGTGTCTTACTTCGAGGTGCTGTCGGACGCGCGGTTCGCGGAGGTCGCGGCCCTCGGACCGGCGCGGCGGGCGGACGCCATCATCGGCGCCGCCGAGCGCGATCGCCGCCCGCTGCGCTGCCAGGGCGACCGGTTCCTCGATCCACCGGGCGACGCCGACTGGCTGATCTTGCGCCCGCGGCCGACGACAAGCACAATCAGCATGATCTGCCATGCCCTACATCCACCAGGTCTCTGACGCCGAAGCCACCGGCGCCGCCAGGCACGCGCTCGACGCCGCCGTTCAGCGCGCGGGACGCGTGTGGAACATCGTGCGGATCATGACGCCCAACGTCGAGGTGCTCGACGCCTCGATGGGCCTGTACCGCGCGCTGATGTTCGGCGACTCGCCGCTGACGCGCGCCCAGCGCGAGATGCTCGCGGTGGTGGTCAGCCGCGCGAACCACTGCGTCTACTGAACGCAGGCGCACGCGCACGACCTCCGGGCCGAGGTCACGGGCTCCACGATCGACGCCGAGGCTGACGCGCGGGTGCATGCCGTCGCCCGCGACTGGCGCGCGGCGCGGCTGAGCGAGGTCGACGCGGCGTTGTGCGCGTTCGCCGAGAAGCTGACGCGCGACCCCCGCGCCATGGGACTGCCCGACGTCGCCGCCCTCCGCGCGGTCGGGCTGGGCGACCGCGCAATCCACGACGCCACGCAGGTGATCGCCTACTTCAACTACATCAACCGCGTGGCGGATGCCCTTGGCGTCGAGCCCGAGACGTTCATCCGGCCGTGGGGGGCGCCGGAGGCGGGCGATCCTCCGGCGGACCCCCATCTGCCAACAGCCGCTCCGCCGCGATGATCGCCTGGTCGGCACCCCAGAACAGGTTCTCGGCGCCGATGGCGGCCACCACGCCGCCCCGCTCGAGTATCCGCCGCACGTTGCCGTGCGCCCCGGCGAGCATCAGCCGGCCGCCCTGCGCCGCCAGGCGATCGTGGGCCGCCAGGAGCGCCTGGAGGCCGGACGTGTCGACGAGCGGCACCCCGCGCATCGAGAGGATCAGGATCTGCACGCCTTCGAGATGCCTGAACGCCTCGTTGAAGCGGTCCGTGGCGGCGAAGAACAGCGGGCCCGTCAGGTAGCCGACGCGGATGCCGTCCGCCGGATGCGCCAGCGCGATGCCCCGCTCCCGCAGCCGGTTCACGTCGACCGGCTGCACGTCGATGTCGAGCCGCGCGATCTGGCTGAGGAACACCGCCCCGGACAGGAACGCGCCGATCAAGATCGCCTGCGTCAGGTCAAGCGCGACCGTCGCCGCCAACGTGATGGCGAAGGTGGCCATGGCCGTCTTGAGGCGCCGGCCGAAGATGTAGTGGATGGCCTCCCACTCGTTCATGCGCCAGGCGGTGACGATGAGCACCCCGGCGAGACCCGCCAGCGGGATGCGCGACATGATCGGCGCGAGGGCGAACATCGACGCGAGCAGCACGCCGGCGTGGACGATGCCGGTGAGGCGAGTGCGGCCGCCGCTCTTGATGCCGACGCTGGTGCGCGCGATGGCGGCGGTCGCCGGCACGCCGCCGAAAAACGGGATGAGCATGTTGCCGACGCCCTGAGCGATCAGCTCCTGGTTGGCGTGCAGGCGGATGCCGGTCATATTGCTGGCCACGGCGCCGCACAGGAGGCTCTCGACGGCGCCCAGCGCGGCGATGGTCGCCGCCGGCGCCACGAAGTCCCGCCACTGGGCCCACGGGATGGCCCCGAGCGTCAGCCGCTCATCAAGGATCAACGTGCGCGGGATCGCGCCGATTTGGGCGACGTCCCAGCCGGCCACGATGGTAACCGCCGTGGCGGCGACGATGCCGAGGAGCGACGCCGGAAACCGCGCGTTCCAGGGCTTGGGCCACAGCACCATCGTGGCGACAACGAGCCCCCCCAGGGCCAGCGCATGCCAGTCAGGGGTGAAGCCGCCGCCGAAGTAGCCGGCCAGCTTGAGCACGGCCGAATCCACCGGCGTCGTCCGCACGCCGAGGAGGTTGTCGATCTGCCCGATCGCGATGATGGCCGCGATGCCCGACGTGAAGCCGGTGACGACGGGCGACGGCACGAAGGCGATGAATCGGCCCAGCCGCAGCACGCCCACCACGAGCAAGATGGCCCCGGACATCAGCCCGGCGACCCAGATGCCGGGCAGGCCGTGACGCTGGGCGAGCACGATGAGGACCGCGCTCATCGCGCCGGTGGGGCCCGAGATCTGATACGGGGCGCCGGACAGGCCGCCGATGACCAGCCCGGCCAGGATCGCGGTGACGAGCCCGGCGGCGGCGGACGCGCCGGACGCCACGCCGAACGCCAGCGCGAGCGGCAGCGCGACGGCGGCGACGGTGATGCCGGCGAGGGCGTCGCGGCGGAAGGTGTCGGCGCCATAGCCGTCAAACTCGGCGCGGATGTTCTGGATGGAGTTACGGGGCATGGTCGTCGGTCTCGCAGTGGCAGCAGGGATCGCATTCCCAACGCCAAAATTATAGTCCTCAGGGCGGCCGGAGTCGGGACGCGTCGACGGGCGGTGGTGCCGGCCCCCCGATCCTCCGCCCGCTCGCGGCTGACGGGCCGGGCTCCGCCGCGCCCGAGGCGAGATGCTTGTCACGCCCTCGCATCCGCGCTACCATGCCCTTGCGATCTGCGCGATCGCGATGGGGCGCCGGCACGGCGGTCATTCGACGCGGCCAGGCATGCCCCGCCCCTACGAACCCCCTCGGGCGCCGCCCGCGCCACGCACGCTCACGGAGACCACCGATGCCGCAGCAGCCCACGCCATCCCGATCCCGCCGGGCGGTCGCCGTCACCGTGGCCACGGCTGCCTTGCTGACCATCGCGACCGTGATCTCGGACGTCGGCGCCGGCTGGTCGGCCCCGTCGCTCGCCGCGGCACCGGCCGCGCGGTTGGCGCAGGGGCTCGACGTCCGGATCGCCCTGCCGCTCCTCATGAAGTCCGCGGGCCTGTCCGACCTTCCGCCGGCGGCGACCGCCGTGCCGGTCACGCCGACGCCCACCGCCCGGCCGGCCACCCCGACCGCGACGGCGATCGCGCCGACGGCCGCGCCGACCGCGTCGCCGACGGCCGCGCCCCCGTCGCCGACGGCGACCGACTTGCCGGCGACGGCAACGGCCACCCCACCCCCCACCGACGCGCCGACCGAGACTCCGACAGTCGAGCCGACGCCCACACCGAAACCCCTGCCCGCGACCATGTGCACCGAGCTGGTGATCAACGGCGACTTCGAGCGCGGGGCCACGGGCTGGGACCTCTTCACCAACGCCGGTGCGCGTTACGACCGGCTGACCCGCGTCGTGCGCCAGCCGGCCAACGGCGAACGCGTGCAGCCGCATGGCGGCACATGGGTGGCGCAGCTCGGCGGCGGCACCGGCAGCTGGACCGACGAGATCACCAACCCGGATCCCGCCGCCGCGCGCGGCTACCTCCTGCCGGCCGCCTCCGAGATGGTGTCCGCGACGCTGACGTTCCAGTTCGCGCTCGACACGCAGGAGACACGCGATCGCATCCCCAACGATCGCTTCCACGTGACGCTGATGAACGAGGACGCGAGCGACCAGATCCAGGTGCTCGACACGCCGATCTCGGAGGAGACGCAGCTGCCCGGCGAGTGGAAACGCTACGCCTTCGACGTCACGCAGGCATTGACGGCGCGGCGGCGTTGGGACCGCGCCCGCCTCAAGTTCAAGAGCGAGAACAGCCTGGAATTCGCCACGTGGCATACCCTGGACGACGTGTCGCTCCAGCTGTGCGTCATTCGCGAGGGCGTCGCGGGGCTCAGCCTGCCGTTGCGGGGTTGGATCGACGCACCCCAGCGCGGCCGCTGACGCCAGGTTGACGCGAGCGCCGTGCACGAAGTCCGACCGCCGCGAGACGACTCGCCATGGAATGGAACGCCCGGCGGCGGCCGATGGTAGTACCGTCGGAGGTGTCCATCATGAACGTTCTCGATTTCGCAGCGCCGCGACACTGGCCCGTGGCCGTCGCCGTGGCGCTGCTCGCCGCGGCGCTTGGGGTGCTCGGCGGCCCGTCGCGACCCGTTCTGGCGAGCGATCCGATGGGCGTTTACAGCCTGGTCGGCGACGTGCAGTACGAGCCCGACAAGCTGAACCCGGACCGCATCCGGGTCTACGGCGTCCACGCGCTGTCCTATCGCCCGAAGGAAGGCGAGCGGCGCAACTGGGGCATCTACACCGATCCGGCCCCCGGCTACCTCTACTTCACCTGCCCGCCCGGCCAGCTCGACGTGTGCCAGCTCCAATGGCAGGACCTCGAGAAGGCCATCGGCGCGCCCCGCTGCGCCGCTTACGGCAACCGGTACGACACCGATCCCGAGCCCAACGGGCGCCTCCGGCCGCGGGGCGAGTCGCCGGCCGATCCCGACCGCTACCCCATCGGCCAAGGCGTGACGATGACCGACCGCGGCATGGACGACATCTGCGGACGCATCCGCAAGGCCGCGGCCGACCTCGGCACGCCGGTGGCCTTGCCCACGGACCCGCCGTCCACCGACACGCCGTCGGCCAAGGACCCGGCAACCGCGCCGGCCGCCGCAGCGCCGGCGACGGCACCGCCGGGCGGCTACCTGCCGAAGGTCGAGGGCGACGCGGCGACGACGGCGGCACCGGCGGTGGCGCCGGGCGATGTCGAAGCCTCGAAGACCGGTGCGAGCGCCGATGCCGCCGCCGGCGGCGCCCCCGGGCGCGCGGTGCCGCCCGGCCTCGTGCTCGTGGTCATGCTCGGCGTCGGCGCGGCCGCCGTGGGCGCCGCGCTGGTCCTCTCGCGCGGTCAACGCCCCTAGCGGAAGCGACGGCATGCGCGCCGAACGCTGGGAACGGAGCGATCACCAGGCGCCGGCCTGGCCGCCCGTCCTGCGGCACTCGCCGTGGGACGTGGTCCCGGCCGGGCTCGCGATCGCGCACGGGATCGGGCTGGCGGCCGTGCTCGCGGGCGCAGGTGCGGGCCGTGTGCCGGCGTGGCTGGCGGCCACGGTGGTGGCAGTTGGGCTGTGGTGGGGGTCGAACACGGTCGCGCACATCCACATCCACACGCCGCTGTTCCGCGACCGCCGGCTCAACCGATTGTTTGCGTGCTATCTCACCGCCGTGCTCGGGGTCCCGCAGGCCCTCTGGCGGGCACTGCACCTGTGGCACCATGCCGGCGAGCCCGCCCGGCGGCGCCCGCGGGTCCGGCAGGGCGACCTGGCGGCCGACCTCGCGATCCTGTTCGCGGTCGTGGGACTGCTCGCCATCAGCGCGCCGGCGGTGCTCTGGGGCGCATGGCTGCCCGGCCTGGCGATCGGTCTGGGCCTGTGCCAGGTCCACGGCCACTTCGAGCATGCGGGTGCGTCGGTCGCGCATGATCCCGGCGTGAGCTGCCGTCGGCGTTTCTACAACCGTCTGTGGCTCAACGACGGCTACCATGCCGAGCATCATCGGCAGCCCGGCCTGCACTGGACGCGGCTGCCCGAGCACGTGCAGCCGGGCGACCGGACCAGCGCATGGCCGCCCGTGCTGCGCTGGATCGATGGGCTGGGCTCCGGTCGGACGCGCACGATCGGGCGGGTGCTCGATGGGCTCGAACATCTCGCGATGGTGTCGCCGCGCCTTCAGCGCTGGCTGGTGGATCGCCACGCGTGCGCCTTGCGACGGGCGTTGGAGACCGCCGGGGACCCACCCGTCGGCCGTGTCTGCGTCGTCGGGGGCGGCCTGTTCCCGCGCACCATCCTGGTCTTGCGGGCCGTCCTGCCGGGCGCCGAGGTCACCGTCCTCGAAGCACGGGCAGAGCACATCCGCCGGGCCACGGCGCTGCTGGACCAGTTGAGTCCCGCGGCAGGAGACGATCCCGCAGAGGGCGGGACGACAGCGCCGCGCCCGATGTCCGGCGCCGCCGGGGGATCCCCCCGCGCGGAAAGTGGGGCGCACACACCGGCCATCCCGGGCCCGCCTCCGGCGACGTTCCGCCAGTTCACGTTCGACGCTTCGACGCCGGTCGAGGCCGACCTCGTCATCGTCCCGCTCGGCTACCGCGGCGACCGCGCGGCGCTGTACGCCAACCCTCCGGCCCCGGTCGTCGCCGTGCATGACTGGCTCTGGCGCCGCCGAGGGCACGGGGCCGTCGTGTCGCCATGGCTCCTCAAGCGCTTGAACGTCGTCACCCGCACGTGACGCCGGCGCCGGTGCGGCGTGCCGCCGGGCTCCTCGTGGTCATGGTCGCCGGGCGGGTCGCGACGCTGGCGCTGCGGACGATCGCGGGCGTCGACGGCGGGCCCGACGCGGCGGCCGCGGCGGCGATCGCGAAGGCAGCGGCTGCCGGCGTGCGCAGCGACGCGTGGGTCGTCGTGGTCCTCGTGGCCGTCGACGTCGTCGTGACGGGCATCGCGTCGGCGCTGAGCCGGCGACGCATGCCGCGGGCCGCACGGGTGGCGGGCGCCGCGGCATGGGGCGGCTACACCATCGCGGCCGCCTACACCGCGTTCAACGTGCCGGTGGCCGCCGTGCTGGGCACCCCGTTGACCTACCCGATGCTGGCCGGCGCCGGCGGGGCGTTGGCGGACTCGATCCAGGTCTACCTCACCGCGGCCAACGTCGGCGCCTGCCTGGCGGTGCTGGTGGTGGCCGGTCTGGCGCCGGCGCGCCTAGATCGGAAGAGCGTCGTGTAGGGAAAGAGTGTAGATCTCGGTGGT
>CAYQBA010000112.1:0-14201 GCA_964415605.1 uncultured Anaerolineales bacterium
GGGATGCCTCGGCGCTGCTGCGGCGCGGCGGCCCCGGGGCGCTCGCGGCGGAGATCCGCCAGTACCGCGCCTGGAAGCGCCTCGGCGGGGACGGGTGACCCCCTCCGATCGGCGCGTGGCCGTTGTCGTGGTCACGTGGAACGGGCGCGCGCATCTGACGCGGTGCCTGCCGGCGTTGGCCGCCCAGTCGTGTCCGGGCGTCGAGGTGGTCGTGGCCGACAACGGCTCGACGGATGGCACCGTCGCGTGGCTGGCCGAGGCCTGGCCGGCGGTGCGTGTGCTGGATCTGGGCGCCAACCTCGGGTTCGCGGAAGCCAACAACCGGGCCATCCGCGCCACCGACGCGCCATGGGTCGCCCTGCTCAACAACGACACGCTGCCGGATGTTGGGTGGATCGCGGCCATGATGGCCGCGGCCGCCGGCGATCCCCGCATCGGCGCGGTCGCCAGCCGGATGCTGTTCATGGACGACCCCGGGATGATCAACTCCGCTGGGATCGCCGTCGACCGGGCCGGGATCGCCTGGGATCGGCTGGGCGGCGCGCCGACGGCCGATGGCGACGCACCGGCCGAGGTCTTCGGCGCGTCCGCCGGCGCGGCGCTCTTCCGCCGCGCGGCCCTCGACGACGTCGCCGAGCCCGGGCCGGGCGGCGTGCCGGCTGTGTTCGACCCACGGTTCTTCATGTACCTCGAGGATGTCGACCTGGCCTGGCGCTTGCGGCTCCGGGGCTGGCGGTGCGCCTACGCGCCGGCGGCCCGCGTGCTGCACCACGGCAGCGCGTCGGCGCGCGAGGGTTCGCCGTTCAAGAACCGCCTCCTGGCCCGCAACAAGGTGTGGACGGTCGTCAAGAACTACCCGCTCGGCCCCCTGCTGTGGTGGTGGCCCGTGATCCTCGCATATGATCTCGGCAGCGCGCCCTACCGGCTCCTCTTCCAGGGGCAGACGGCCGCCGCGCGCGGCCGGCTGGATGCCATGACGGGCATCGGCCCCGCCTTGCGCCAGCGCCGCTGGATTCAGGCGCGCCGAACCGCGCCGTGGGCGTGGATCGCGGGCTGCCTGTCACCCGTGGCCTCGCCGTGGGCCGTGCTGCGCCGCTATCGGCACCTCGGCGCGCGCGGCGCGCCGGCGCGGCCGGCCGATCAGCGGTAGGTCGGCGGCCGCATGATCCGGCGGACCAGCCGCGGGGCCAGGATGCCCAGGAGCGCGCCGATCAACAGAAAGAAGATGCCGCGCCAGGTCTGGTCGATGAACTGAAACGTCAACCAGTACGCGATCGGGGGAAACGTGTAGGTCTGGTAGATGTCGCGCAGCAGGTAGGTGATCCCGAGTGCCACCGCCACCCCGGCCGTGACCACGATGCCGAAGACCTTGGCCAGGTCACCGCCCGACAACGGGGCGACGGATGGCCGGTCATCTCGCGCCGCCGGCCCGAACGGGAATGGCCCGAGGCGCGCCGCCTCGGAGGCCTCCTCGGCGACGTACCGGATCGCCGCCGCCAGATCCGGCGCGACGCTGACGGCCTTCCACGCCGGCTCCTCCGGCCCCAACACGTCGTCGAGCAGGCGGTCGCCGAGCACCACCACGGCCCGGCAGCCATGCTCGGCGGCACAGGCCGCGTCCCGGCCATCGCGGCACACCACGAAGGCGCCGGCGATCCCACCGTCCGGGAGGCCGCGCCCGGCGCCGGCGGTCCACACCGGGTCGCTGCCGGTCAGGCGGTCCGACGCCAGCGCCATCTGGCGCCATCCGGCATCGACCGGACCGGGCGGCGCCGCACCGGCCGGCGCGAGGACGATCGGCTCGATTCCATGCGACGCCAGCCAGCCGAGGGCGCTGCCGCCGCCTGGATCCGCGGCCACGACGTCGGACAGGATGAATGCCGTGTGCACGCCGCCAACAATAGCACAGTGCCTGGCGCCAGCCGGTCCGCTTGCCCGGAGCGGTCGTGGTCGGAACGGTCGCGGTCGACCCGGTCGGAGCCGCGACCTGTAACAAGCCGTATACTATGTTCATAGGCCCAAGTCGCCGCAATCGGTGTATATTAAGAAAGTGTTCAGATGACGCGGTGGCCAACGCTGGCGACGGCGCGATGCTTTCCCCAACCGGTGGGTATATTCCCGCGATATGCATGGGCAATGCGGTGGCGGGTAGCCGGGATGCCTCGCGTCGGCGACGGTGCTGCGTCTCGTGGCCCATCATCCGGACACCGTGATGCGGATCTTTCCCGCTGTCGGCAAGCGCTCATGAACCGGATCGCCCACGGAGGGGGCGGCGGAGGCGCGGATCGGATCGCCGATCCTCGGTGGCGGCGGTGGCACAGGACTTGCGAATGACGACGGGCCCGACGTGCTGGCGAAGTGAGCCGCTCCTTGCTTCGGCCGCGCCCGCCGGTGCTCACATCCGCGCCTGGATCGCCGTGGAGCAAGCACCACACCCGCGACCGTAAACGACATATCCGTTCTACTTCCGAAGGAGGCCGCCCCAATGTCCCTCCCCCGCCTCCCGCTGGTCGTGTCCTCGGAACGCCGGCTCCCGCCCTTGGCAGCGGAGAAGCCGGCGGTTCAGATGGATGTGCGCACCCGTGTGATCACGGATGCCAACCCGGCCCTGGCGGCCCTGTTGGGTCGTCCGGCCGATGCCTTGATCGGCCGACCGCTGTCCGACCTGTGGTTGCCGCACGAGCGTGACGCCGTCATGCGCCGCTTCGACGACGTCGTGCTCTTCGGGCACGACAGCTTCGCCGCCGTGGCGTTGGCGTGCGCCGAGGATCGCCTCGTGTGGACCGACATCGATGCCCGCTACGCCTATCGCGGTGGCCAGCGCATCGAGGCCACCCTCACCCCTCTCCGATTCGCCGATGCTTCGAAGGCCGGCGCAGCCCGGATCGCGGCACCGGCCATGGCCACGGATGCCGCGGCCGCCCCGTGCCCATGGCGCCCCGCGGCCGAGCCCGTCGCGACCAGGTCGTTGGTGACCACCGTCTCCCATGCCCCGGCCTTGGCCGGTGACGCGGTGTTCGACGCGGCCGCCGCGGTGTTCGACCAGCCGGCGCCCGTGCCGTTGGCCGAGGCCCTCCCCGGCGCCGCCGATCGACGCGCGGCGCCGGTGCGCTCGCCGTCGCCTCCACGCGCGGGGAGCCTGGTGCTCGATGCGCTCCAGGCCGGCGGCATCGCGGCCGTGTGGGTCGGCGCCGACGGCCTGGCGGCGGATGCGACCCCACGGGTCCAGGAGATCCTCGGCCAGCCGGTCGCGTTGCTGAAGGGCCACTCGCTCAAGCGGTGGCTGCAGATGTCGCCGCTCGCGCGCACGGCGCTCAAGACCGCGCGCACCCGCGGCGAGCGCCAGACGGTGCTGGCGACATCGCCCTCCGGCGGTCAGATCGTGGTCGAGTGGGTGCCCGACAACGATCTCGGGGCGGGCTACGCGCTGCTGCTGGACGACGCGCCCGATACCGAGCAGAACGGAAGCATCCGGTTCAAGTCGCAGCTCGTCTCGCTCGTGGCCCACGACATGCGCGACTCGCTCGCCGCGGTCTACTGCGGCCTGCGCATGCTGGTCGACGATCTGCCGGACGACCACCCCCAGCGCGAGACGGCGACCCAGTCGCTGGCCGAGTGCCAGCGGGTCAACCGTATCCTCGAGGACGTCCTGGCGGCCTCGCGCCCGGGCAACCTGGTCGAGGTCGACCTCGACGTCGACGCCGTCACGCGCGCAATGGTGGCGCGCTACCAGCCGCGCGCCGCGTCACGCTCGATCGCGCTCGAAGTCGACCTTGCGTCCGGCGCCCGTGTGTTGGCCGACCTTTCGAGCCTCGAGCGGGCGCTCGGCAACTTGATCGAGAACGCCTTGGACGCCACGACGCCGCATGGCCGCATCACCGTCGCGACGGCGCGCGAGGATCGCGGCGCTCCTGGCGTCCGGGTCTCGGTCGCCGACACCGGCGTCGGCATCAAGGAGGAGACGCGCCCGAACGTGTTCGAGCCCTTCTTCACCGACAAGGCGCACGGCACCGGGCTGGGCCTGGCGATCACCCGGCGCATCGCCCTGGCGCATCACGGACACATCGACTTCGACACCGAAGAAGGCTGCGGCACCACGTTCCACCTGTGGCTGCCCCGCATCGTCCCCCCGCGCGGAGGTGAGGCTTGAGCGGATCGCATACCATCTTGATCGCCGAGGACAGCGACCTCACGCGCCAGTTCATGGAACGCGCCCTGCGCTCCGAGGGCTACGAGGTCATCGCGGTGACCAACGTCCCCGACGGCCAGGCCGCCATCGAGACCCAGTCGATCGACCTGGCGATCTGCGATCTCGGGCTCGGCAACCGGGACGGTCGCGAGCTCCTGGACACGGTGCAGGAGGTATCGCCCGAGGTGCCGGTGGTCATCGTCACCGCCAACGACACCGCGGTGCGCGCGGTGGAGCTGCTGCGGCGCGGCGCGTACGACTACGTCGTCAAGCCGGTCGGGCCGAGCGACCTGCTGATGTTGGCGCGCCGCGGCGTCGAGCTGTGCACCGCGCGCCGCGCGCTGGGCGTGTTGCGCGACGTGCGCAAGCGCGCCGCCAGCGGCTGGGACGTCGGCGAGACCGCCCGGATGCGCACCATCGAGGGCCTCGTGAACCGCTTCGCGCCGACGAACGCGGGCGTCCTGATCCAGGGGGCCAGCGGCACCGGCAAGGAGGCCGTGGCCCAGGCGCTGCACGACCGGTCGAACCGCTCGGAGGGCGCGTTCATCGCGGTCAACTGCGCCGCCATCGCCGAGAACCTGCTCGAGAGCGAGCTCTTCGGGCACGAGCGGGGCGCGTTCACCAGCGCCCACGCGATGCGTCGCGGCCTGCTCGAGCTGGCGCACCGGGGGACGTTGTTCCTCGACGAGGTGACGATGATGTCGATGGAGATGCAGGCGAAGCTCCTCCGGGCGCTGCAGGAGTTCAAGTTCCGGCGCGTCGGGGGCCAGAAGGAGATCCACGTCGACGTCCGCATCATCTCGGCCTCCAACCGCAGCGTCGTCGAGGCCATCGAGGCGGGCGAGTTCCGCCACGACCTCTTCTACCGGCTGTGCGTGTTGACCATCGAGCTCCCGGCCTTGAAGGACCGCGTCGCGGACATCCCGTTCTTCGTCCACAAGTTCATCGGCGAGCTCCGCGAGAAGACCGGGACGTCGGTCACCGGGGTCAGCGAGGCGGCGCTGTGGTCGCTGTGCCGTTACGAGTGGCCCGGCAACATCCGCGAGCTGCGCAACGCCGTCGAGCGCGCGGTGATCTTCGCCACCGGCGAGGATCGGATCGACGTGATCCACCTGCCCGAGACGGTCCGCCAGGCGGCGGCCGACACCGGGCGGCCGAGCGCCAACGGGGCGTCGAAGGATCCCACCGCGGCCCCGCCGGGCAACGGCGCCGGGCACCATGGCCTGCCGGCCACCCTTCCGCCGGACGGCCTCGACCTCAAGGCCGCGGGCGCCGCGTGGGAGCGGTCGTTGGTCGAGCAGGCCCTGGCGCGAACCGACGGCAACCAGAGCGCCGCCGCCCGGCTGCTGGGCCTGTCGCGCGACGAGCTGCGCTACCGGGTGGACAAGCTCTTGACCAACGCCGTGGCGTAGGCCACGCGTGTTTTTCCCCGGCCAACGGGGAATCGACCGCGGCGGCGGCTGGCGTGCCGCCCCGCGCGGGGACGTCGGGCGGGGGTGCCCGGGGCGACATCGGCGGCGATGCGCACCCTGGCACCCCCGCCCGCGTCATGTGGCCTCTGTCGGCCGACCGGCCGACCCGCCCGACGGGCGACACGCCCCCGGCCGCGGGCCGGGTGGCACGCTCCTTGCAAGGATCGGGGCGACGGCGGACCGCCGCCGTGCCCGTGGTAAACTGTCGATTCAACAAGGTGGCGAGGCAAGATGCAGCCTGAATGGTCTCTCATGATTCGTCATGGCATGGCAATCCTGCTGTTCGTGCTCGGTCTGGCGGCGTGCGCGGCCGGCATGTGGTTGATGTTGGCCCGGGAGTATCAGCAGACCTTGAAGGGCATCTCGGCGCAATCGAATCGGTTGCACGCCCGTTCGCTGAGCGAGATCGGCGTCGGTCCGGTGCTCGATGCCTCGGCCCGTCTGATCGACGCGGTCAACCAGCTCATCCGGACCGCGATGGGCATCGGTGCCTTCCTCAGCCTGCTCGGTGCTGGGATGTGTGTGGTCGCCTTCTGGATCCTCTCGATCTAGCCCCCCTCCTCAGGAGTGTTCCGATGTCGCAACGCGCATCCGAGACCGAGGCGCTCGAACCGTGGGTCGGCGCACCCGAATACTGCCAGACCCTGACGGCGGACCCGGTGTTCGCCGGCGCCGCCGCGGCGTATCTGCCGCTGCAGGTGCGCACCGCGGAGGGCGCGCGCGACCTGCTCCCGGCCGTCGCGGCGGCCCCCCGTGTGGTCTTGATCGGCCTGCCCGGCGCCGGCAAGACGACCGCACTGCGGGCCCGGGCGGTTGAGCTGGCCCGCGCCGCGGACCTAGCGGGGGGGGCGCTGCCCGTGTACATCGATCTGGCACAGGCGCGATCGGGCGACGGCATCGAGGATCTCGCCGCCCGCGCCATCGCCGAGCACGGCGCCCAGGACCCCGAAGGGACGCCGCTGCACCGCGTGCACCTGCTCCTGGACAACCTCGACCGCGTGACCGACGTCTATTTGCTCGAGGGCCTCGAGCTGCTGATGCGCGCCGGCGGCCGTTCGGCCCCGACGGTTGTCCTGGCGTGCCGCTCGTCGGACTGGCCGTTGTACCACACGTGGTTCGACGGGCTGCCGATCATGAGCGTCGAGCCTTTGGGACCGGAGACCGTGGACGCCCGGCTCGGCGAGGCCCTCTCGCCCGTGTTGGGCGACGCCGCCCGGCGATGGCTGGCGCGCGACCCCGTCCTGGCGGATGTGGCCCGGCGGCCCATCGGCCTCCAGGCTTTCCTCGCAACCGTGGGCGGCGAGCCCGCGGAGGCCTGGCGGCGCGGGCGGGTGCTCGACGCGCTGCTCGCGCTGCACCTCGATGCGGTCCCGGTGGCCGATCGGCCGGGCTTCCGCGCGGCGTTGGGTGACGTGGCGCTGGCCGGAGCCGGGCGCGGCATGCTGTTCGAAGCCGATACCATGGTGCTGGGCCTGGCCGTCACGCGCGACGACATGGTCAGGTCGGGCGTCGTGATGGCCCGCGGCCCGGCCCTCGAATTCGTCGATCCGGCCCTGGCCCACCATTGCGCGGCGCACGCCGTGCTCGGGCGCGCCGGCCTCAACCCCGAAGCCGCGGTGCGGCGCCTGGCGGACCTGCCATCCGAGCGGGGCGCGGACGTGCTGGTGGCAGCGTACGCCATGGCCCCCGACCCGGCCGGCCTCGTCGCGGCGCTGCTGGCGGATCCCGTGTCGGGGCTCGAGCTGGCGGCGCGGTGCCTGGCGGCGCCCGTCGACGCCGATCCGGACGGGCCATATGGCGCGGTGGCGGTCGTCAGGGCCTTGTGCGGGCGTGCGCCGGCCGTTGCCGCGGGTCGGTTGTACCAGCTCGGCGAGGTCCTGGCGCGCACGGGCGCCACGGCGGCGGCCGAGGTGGCGGTGTTGGCGGCGCTGGACCGGATGGGCGACGGCGCCGAGATCGACGCCTTGTTGGAGCGCCCCGATGTCGACCCGCCGCCGCCCGTCGCCGAATGGGTGCGCCAGTACATCGCCGAACGCAACCGCGGCCTCGTCCTGCGCGGCGCGCGTGACCCCGGCGCCTCGCTCGCCGCCTTCGAGCGCGCCGACGTGGCGCTCAACCGCCTGACGGCCGACCTTGCGTTCGAACGCGGGTTGTCGGCGGCGGCGGCGGGCCAGGCCACGGAGGCCGAGGCGGCCTTCGGCGCCGCCGTGGCGACCGAGCCCGACCGCGCCCGCTATCTGCTTCACCACGGCCAGCTCCTCCTGTCGCTCGGGCGGGCCGCCGAGGCGGTCCAGCAGCTCCAACGCGCCCGCGAGCTCATGCCCGGCCGATCGCCGATCGAGGCGGCGTTGGGCGACGCCTATCGGGCGCGCGGCTGGGTTCAGGAGGCGCTGCAGAGCTTCGAGGCGGCGCGGCGGCTGGCCCCGCATGTCCCGGCGTACGCCCAGGCCGTCGGCGAGCTCCACGCCGAGCTCGGCGAGCTCGAGTCGGCGTCGACCGCCATGGACGAGGCCGCCGCGTTGGGCGGCGACATGGCCGCATGGCACGACGCGCTGGGCCAGGTGTTGGCCGAGCGCGGACGTTGGAGCGCCGCGTTGCGCGCCTTCGGTCGCGCCGAGGGGCTGGAGCCCCACAACCCGGTCTACCTGCGCCACCTCGGGCGAGCCCAGCTCGCGGCGGGCACCGTGCCCGATGCCGTCGAGACCTTGCGTCGGGCGGTCGCCGCCGACCCCGGCGCCGCCGGCCCGCGCGCCGACCTCGGCCTGGCCCTGGCCGTCAACGGCGACGTCGACGCGGCCATCGAGGCGGTCCAACAGGCCGTAGCCATCGACGACGGGTGGCCGGCCGACCACGTGTGGCTCGCGCGTTTGCTGCGCGACTCGGGCCGGCTCGACGACGCGTTGGCGCATGCCCTGCACGCCGTGGACCTGGCGCCGGGCAGCGGCCAGGCGCAGGCCGACCTGGCCCGGGTGCACCAGGCCCGCGGCGAGTATCGCGAGGCGTTGGATGCCTTCAACCGGGCGGTGGATCACGCGCCGGACGACGGTTCGGCCGTCGGGTGGAAGCGCGACACGGCCGCGGGGATCCGCGCCGGCTCGCGCCCCGGCACCGAGGGTGCGGGACCGGCCATGCCAGATCTCGGGGCGCCGGCGCCCGACGCGGGCGTCTCCGCGGCGATCGCCGGCGGCGTCGCGGTCATGCCCGCGCCCGATGATCACGCCCCGGCCTGGGACGATGCCGCCGCCGAGTCGAACGGGCTGGACTTCCGTTTGCGCGCCGCCCAGCTGAGCCTGGATCTCGGCCGCACCGACGACGCCGTGGAGCACCTCACGCGCGCGGCGAGCCTCGCGCCCTCCGACGTCGACGTGCAGCGGCGCCTCGGCGAGGCGTTGGGCCTGGCGGGCGACCTCGAGCGCGCGCTCGGCGTCTGGCGCCGCGTCGTGCGGCTCGCCCCTCGCGATGCCGGCGTCCTGATGGCGCTGGCCGAGGTGGCGCGGCTGCTCGGTCGCCTGAACGAGGCACGAGCGGCCATCGACCAAGCGCTCGAGCTGGCGCCCGAGCGAGCCGATGCTTATGCCGCCAAGGCCGAGGTCGAAGCCGCCGCCGGCGCCCTCGACGTGGCGCGCGATGCGCTGCGCCGCGCGCATGCCCTCGCGCCGGACGAGGCGTGCCATGCCTTGCGCCTGGCCGATCTCAGCCTGCCGGCGGGCGGCGACGAAGCATGGCAGCTGTTGGCGGCCCTGCCGTCGGGGAGCGCGGTCAGCGCCCGGCTCGCCGGCCTGCACGCGGCGGAAGGCGCCTGGGCGGCGGCGTGCGCGGCGTATGCCGAGGCGCGCGCGACGGCGCCCGACGACGTCGATCTGGCCGTGGCCCATGCCGCTGCGCTGCGCCACGCGGGGCGCTTCGAGGAGGCCGTCGAGGTCGTCGAGTCGGCGTGCCGGGGCAACGAACCGCATCCCGGGCTGCAGCGTGAGCTGGCCGAGATCCACACCACGCTCGGGCGAGTGCCGGAGGCCCTGGCGGCCTACGCGGCGGCCGCCGAGGGGGGCGCGCCCGACATCGGGCTGTTCTTGAGCTGGAGCCGCCTGGCACGCCAGGCGGGGGCGTTCGACGACGCGATCGAGAGCGCGCGCCGGGCCGTGGCGCACAGCCCGGCGTCGGCGGAGGCCCATGCCGCCCTGGCCGAGGCCCACCGGGCTGCGGGTGAGCCCGAGGCCGCGATCGAGGCGGCGAGGACGGCCGCGCGCCTGGCCCCCGCCGACGCGTCGCTGCGATTGGCCCACGCCCACCTGGCCGCCGACCTCGGCCGCTACGACGAGGCGATCGCGGCGATCGAGGAGGGAATCGCCGACTGCCCTGACACGGCGGCGCTCCACCACGCGCTGGGGCAGGTGTATGCCGCCCGCGGATGGCACGTCGAGGCCCGGGCGGCCTATGCGCAGGCGGCGGCCATCGAGCCCGACAGCCCGGTCTACTTGCGCGCGCAGGCGCGCCAGCTGGCCGATGCCGACGAGGCGCGCGCGATCGACGTGATGCGGGCCGCGGTGGCGGCGGCGCCGGAGGACCCCGAGTCGGCGTTCGACCTCGGCCGCCTGCTGGCCCGCGCCGGGGATGACGAGGGCGCCCTGGTCTATCTCCAGCGCGCCGTCGGTCGCGGGCCCGACGAGCCGGCGTACGTGCTGGCGCTGGGCCGCTGCCTGGCGCGCCTCGACCGCCCCGAGGCGGGCGACGTGCTGAAGCGGGCCGTGGCCCTCGACCCGCGGGCGGCCGCCGCCCACGCCGCCTTGGCTGACTGGCATGCGCGCGCGGGCCGTCAGGCGGTGGCGCTCGACGGCTACATCGCGGCCGCTCGCCTCGCGCCGGATGACGCGGGCGTGTGGCGCAAGCTCGGCGACTTGCGGCTGGCCCGCCTCGACCCGGCCGGGGCGATCGAGGCTTTCGAGCATGCCGTGCGCATCGCCCCGCGCGACGCCGCGGCGCACGCCGCGCTCGCCACGGCGCTCGAGCGCGCCGGGCGCTCCGCCGACGCCGTACGCACCCTCGAGGCGGCCGCGCGCATCGCCGGCGATGACCCGGCCAGCCACCGCCGGCTCGGGTGGGCGCGCCTGTCAGCCGGCGATGCGTCCGGCGCGATCGCGGCGTTCAGCCGGGCCACGGTGCTGCACGGCGACGATGCCGAGGCATGGCGCGGCCTGTCGGAGGCATCGCGCCGACAGGGCCTGCTCGCCGACGCGATCCAACAGGCGGAGCGAGCCGCGGGGCTGGCCGCCGACGCGGCGAGCTGGCAAGCGCTCGCGGCGGCCCACCGCGCCAACCACGATCTCCCCGCGGCGGCCGCCGCCCTCGCCCACGCCAGGGCGGCGGCGCCGGACGACCCCGCCCCGGCGTTGGCCCAGGCCCAGGTCGCGGAGCTGACCGGCGACCTCGATGCGGCCCGGCAGGCCTATCGACGGGCCTGCGAGCTGGGTCTGACCGATCCCGAGGCGGTGGTTCACTATGCCGAGCTGGTGGCGGGCCACGGTTGGGACAGCGCCGTCCTGCTGTCCGAGACGCCGCCTTCGCTCGACGCGGGCGACGCGGCCATGCTGCGCGCGCGGCTGGCTCCCCTGGTCGATGCCACGGGACCGGGCCTGCTGCCCGGGCGTGCCGCCCAGGCGCTGGCCGTGATCTGCGGCCGCGACGGCGATCCGGCGGCGGCGGTGGCGGCCGCCGAGCGCGCGGCCGACCGCGACGATTCGCCGGGCTGCCTCCAGACCCTGGCCTGGGCGCGCATCCTGGCCGGCGACGGCACGAGCGCCCTGGAGTCCATCGGCCTGGCGCGCGCGCTCGGGCTCGACGATGCGACGACGCACTGGCTGGCGGGGCAGGCGCACCGGATGCGCGGCGATCTCGCGCTGGCGGCCGAGGCGTTCCAGCGGGCCAGCGAGCGTGCGCCCGATCGCGGCGAGATCCATGCCGCGTTGGGGGCGGCGCGGGCGGCGCTCGGACAGCCCGACGCGGCCTACGATGCTTTCCGCCACGCGCACGCGTCCGGCGGCGGCGAGCGGTGGTGCGCCGACCTGGCGCGCGCGGCGCTGGCGGCGAACCGGTCTGCCGCCGCGCTCCCCGTGCTCGAGGCGTGCGCGAGGGATCACGCGGGCGGTCCCGACACGCTGCGCGCCCTGGCGGCCGCCCGCCGCGACGCCGGCGACCTCAAGGGCGCGATCGCCGTCCTCGAGACGGCGCCGCTCGAAGCCGCGGCCGGGATGTCGACGCTGACCGATCTCGGCGCGTTGTACGCCGAGGCCGGCGACCCGGGCCGCGCGCTGGCCCACTTCCAGCACGTCGCCGCGCTGACCGGCGGCGCGGCCGATCATGCGGCGGCAGCCGAGGCCGCCCTGGACCTCGGCGATCACGATGCGGCGCGCCGTGCCATGGCCAAGGCGCTGGCGGCGGACGCCGACCAGCCGGTGGCGCGGGCGGTGCGAGGGCGGCTGGCGCTGCTCGCCGGCGACATCGCGGCGGCGGCGGATGACCTGGCCTTCGCGGCGGCCCATCGACCCTCCGATGCCCGCCTCCAGCGCTGGCTGGGGCAAGTCGCGAAGGCCAGGGGCGATCTCGACGCCGCGCAGGCCAGCCTCGAGATCGCGGCGCACCTCGACGAGGGGGCGGCCGAGACGTTCCTGCTGCTCGGCGAGGTCTATCTCGCGCAGGGGAGCGTCGACGACGCCATCCAGGCCTTCCAGCAGTCGGTGGTCAGCGATCCCGACGCCGTGGAGGCGCATCTGCGGCTCGGCGACGTGTGTGTCGTGGCCGGGTTGACCGAGAAGGCGCTGGCCCACTTCCGGCGCGCCGCGGAGCTGGCTCCAGCCGATCACCGGCCGTGGCACGCCCTGGGCCGCGTGCACCTGGCGCTGGGGGCGCTCGACGAGGCCGCGGGGGCGCTGCAGGCGGCGATCGAACGGCAATCGTCCCAGGCCGACATCTACTACGATGCCGGCGTGGCGCACAAGGAGCGCCGCGACTATGCCCAGGCGTTGGCGATGTTCAAGCAGGCCATGCGCCTGTCGCCGTCCAATCCGGCGGCGTACACGCAGTTCGCCGCAGTCAGCGCGCTGCACTTCCTGGATCGCTCGGCGGCGCGGGAGCTGCTCAACGAAGACACCGAGGTGGGGCATGGTTGACGCGCGCACGGGCCTGGGACAGCGCCGCGACCGCGGCACGTTGCGGCGGCTGTCGGCGCGGCTCGGCCGCGGCCCCGGTCCCCAGCCGGCCACGTGCTTGATCCTGGCCAGCCGGCATCGTCTCTGGCAGCGCTACGGGCCTGAAGGGGTCCAGGCGGTGGAGCAGGCCGTCGGCGACCTGGCCGAGGCGATGGCCCGCAACGCCGTCACCGGCACGTTGATCTTCACCGACGGCAGCCCGTTGCTCACGCGGCTCGGGGTGCTGCCGGCCGAAGCGGGCCAAGCGGCGCCGGTGGCCCGCATGATCCGCGACGTCTCGGCACGCCTCGCGGCGGCGGGCGAGCGGGTGCGCTACGTCCTCATCCTCGGCGGGCACGACGTCGTCCCGTTTGACCGTCCCGCGAACCCCTCGCCGGACGACGAGGACGCGTTGTTCTCCGACCACGCGTATGCCGTCGACGCCGCCGAGCCCTGGCGGCCGGTGCGCGCCGTCGGCCGCATCCCGGATGCCGGCCTGGACGTGCTGCTCGACACCATCCGTGCCTGCGCGGCCGTGCACCACCGCCGGGCGCAGGGGGCCGGATCGCCATCCGCCCTATCCACGGTCGGGTTCTCGGCCAGCGTCTGGAAGCGCGCGGCGCGCGGCGTCTTCGCGGTGCTCGGCGACCCGGCCGGTCTGCGCCTCTCGCCGCCCCTGACGCATGCCGAGGCGCCGGGCCGCGAGGCGGCCGGCTTCGCCCGCGCCTACTACAACCTGCACGGGCTCGTGGACTCGGCGCATTGGTTCGGCCAGCGCGACCCGTTCTTCCCCGCCGACTTCGACCCCTATCCGGTGGCGCTGCGGCCGGAGGACATGGCGCCCGCGCCGGGCGCGCTGGTGTTCAGCGAAGCGTGCTTCGGCGCCCATCTGAGCGGGCGGGCGGTGCACGACTCGATCGCCCTCAGCAGCCTGCGGGCGGGCGCCACCGCGTTCGTCGGGGCCACGGGCGTGGCGTACGGGGGCCTGGACGGCCGCCTGGTGGCAGCCGATCTCCTGGCCCATCGATTTTGGGAGGGCGTGCTGGCCGGCCTGCCGGTCGGCGCGGCCCTCGTGCGGGCCAAGGGCCTCCTGGCCGGCGAGGCGCTCGCGCGTCAGGGCTATCTTGACGCCGAGGACGAGAAGGCCATCGCCAACTTCGTGCTCTTCGGTGACCCGAGCCTGGCCTACCAGTCGCCGTCACGCCGGGCTGAGGACACGGCCTGGGAGGACGGGTTCGGGTCCGCCGTCGAGTCGGGCCGGCCCGCGGGGGGGGTTGGGGTGCCCCCCGGCCCGCCCCCCTCGACGGCCCACCCCGGCCGGGGCCCCCCGGGGGCGGGCGCCCCACGCCCGAAGGCGGC
>CAYQBA010000112.1:14211-15733 GCA_964415605.1 uncultured Anaerolineales bacterium
GCACCGGGCGTGGGTGGAGGGTTGGGGGTCCGCCTTCGCGTCGGCGGGCCGGGGGGGTTTGGTGGGGATCCCGCCGGTCCGGCCACGTTCGACGGCCGACGCGGACGTGGACCGCCTGGGGTCGCGCGACACGCGCGATCTGGCGGCGCACGTGCGCAAGACCATCGCGCGCCAGCTGCCGGAGTTCGCCGCCGACGACGTGGCGATGGCGCTCGCCCCCGCCCGGGCGTGCGGCGTCGCCAAGTCGGGCGGCGAGCCCTCGCGCGCCGCCGGGCGCCTCGTCGTCACGTTGCGCCGATCGGTCGCGACCAGCGAGGGCAGCCGGTGCCAGTCCGTGCTGCGGGCGACCGTCGATCCCCGCGGGCACATCCGCAAGCTGACGCTGTCGCGTTGATGGCGTCGAGTGTCATGATCGCGACGCGCTGATCCAAGGGGCTGACAGGGTGAACACACGGTGGCGATGGGCCCGCCCGGCACGGCGCGCGGGAGACGGGCGATGAACGACTTCCGGCCGGACATGGCCGTGATCGGGGTGGGCGGCGCGGGCGTGAACACCGTGACCCGGCTGCGCGATGTCGGGCTGCCGGGCGTTCGGCTCGTGGCGGTGGATGCCAGCGCCCAGGCCCTGGCGCGGGCGGGCGGCATGCCGGCGGTGCTGCTCGACGCGCCCCGGCGGGCATGGGGCACGGGCGGCGACATGGGCGTCGGCGCCGCGTTGGCCCGCTCGGCGCGCGCGTCGGTGCGGGCCGCGGTGGCGGGGGCGGACCTGGTGTACGTCGTCGCCGGCCTGGCCGGCGGCACCGGCGGCGGCGCCGGGCCCGAGGTGGCCCGCATCGCCCGCGACGCCGGCGCGGTGACCGTGGGGTTCGGCATCCAGCCGTTCCCGTTCGAGGCGCGCCGGCACGCCGAGGCGGCCGCGGGCGCCTGGGAGACGTTCCGCGCCGCGTGCGACACGAGCGTGAGCCTCGAGAACCGCCGCGCGCTGACGGTCGCGGGCGACCGGGTTCCGCTGGATGTCGCCCTCCGCGTCGCCGACGACGTGGTGCGCCAGGCGGTGCACGGCATCGGCGCCATGATCGACCGGCAGGGTTGGCTCCACGTCGACTGGCCGACCGTGCGGCGCGTCTTGGCCGGCGGCGGGCACGGATGCCTCGCGCTCGGCCTCGGGCGCGGCGACCGTCCGGCCGAGGCCGCGATGCGCGCCGCGCTGGCCAGCCCGCTGGCGGACATGGAGGCCTTGCGCCACGCCCGGACGGTGCTGGTGCAGGTGTGCGGGGGCCCCGACTTGGCCGTGGCGGACACCGCCGAGGCGCTCGGCCGCCTGCAGTCCAGGCTGGCGCCGGACTGCGCGTTGATGGCCGGGGCCGCGTACGACCCGTCGTTGGCGGGCGCGGCTCAGGTGACGGTCCTGGGGGCCGGGCTGCCCGCCGGCGCCGCCGGGGATTCGCGGCGCGGGCGCCAGGCTGGCGCGCGCGGCATCGTCGACGTCGCGAGCCACCTCGACGACTACCGTGCCAAGCAC
>CAYQBA010000113.1:0-9040 GCA_964415605.1 uncultured Anaerolineales bacterium
GGGAACGAGAGCCGCGGCACGGGGCGCGGCCGCGCCGCGCCGGCGCCGGCGGCCATGACCGCCGCCATGGCCGCGATGTGCTCGGGCGTCGTGCCGCAGCAGCCGCCCACCACGCGGGCGCCGGCGGCCAGCATCTGCGCGATCATCTCGGCCATGTAGCCGGGCGGCGACGTGTAGCTGTAGCGCCCGCCGACGACGGTGGGCAGGCCGGCGTTGGGGATGGCCGCGATCGGCACACTGGCGGCGGGCGCCATCCGCAGCACGACGTCGAGCATCTGCGCGGGGCCGGTGCTGCAGTTGGCGCCGACGACGTCCGCCCCCGCGGCCTCGAGCAGCCGCGCGACCTCGTCGGGCGTCCGGCCGTCGCCGGTCAGGCCGTCCTCGCCGAAGGTGGCGAGCGCGATCACCGGCAGCGCGCAGGCGGCGCGCGCCGCGGCGACCGCCAGGCGGGCCTCGGCGGTGAACCGCATGGTCTCGACGACGACGACGTCGACGCCGCCCTCGGCCAGGGCCCGCACCTGCTCGCCGAACGCCGCCTCGGCGGCGGCCGGGTCCAGCGCTCCCGCCGGCGCGACGGCGACGCCGAGCGGCCCGACGCTGCCGGCCACCCACACGGGGCGCCCGGCGCCGTCGGCCACCGCGCGCGCCAGCCGCGCGCCGGCGAGGTTGATCGCGCGCACGCGCTCGGCCAACCCGTGCTCGGCCAGGCGATGGCGGTTGGCGCCGAAGGTGTTGGTCTCGATCAGCTCGGCGCCGGCCGCGACGTAGTCGGCGTGGACCCCGCGCACCAGGGCCGGGTCGGTCTCGCACAACGCGTCGAAGCAGCGGTCGAAGCCGATGCCGCGGCTGTAGAGCAGCGTGCCCATGGCCCCGTCGGCCAGGAGCGGGCCGCGCGCCAGGCGCTCGAGAAACGTCATGACCGGTGACAAGCCTCTGCCGCGGGTCTCAGGCGGCGCCCGACCGGCGCAGCCAGTCGAGGACGAAGGGGTTCGACCGGCGCTCGCGGCCGACGGTGGTGGCCGGCCCGTGGCCGGGGTACAGCACGGTGTCGTCGGGCAGCGTCAGGATCTGGTCGACGATGGCGGTCATCAGGGTCGCGTGGTCGCCGCCGGGCAGGTCGGTCCGGCCGATCGAGCCGAGGAAGATCACGTCGCCGCAGAAGGCCACGGGCGCCGACCGGTCGTCGAGCGTGAGCACGGGGCCGACCAGCGTGACGTGCCCGGGAGCGTGCCCGGGGGTGTGGCGCACCGTCAGCGACAGCCCGCCCACCGGGATCGCCTGCCCGGGGGCGAGCAGGTGGTCGGCCGGGGGCGCCGCGAACGGCGGCAGGCCGAACATCGCGGCCTGGAGCGGGGCCGTGGCCAGCATCGGCACGGCGTCGGGGTGCAGCCAGAACGGCGCGCCGGTACGGGCCTGGAGGTCGGCGACGCCGCTGATGTGGTCGATGTGGGCGTGGGTGTTGACGATGGCCTGGACGGCCACGCCGCGCTGCTCGGCCACGCGCACGATCTCGTCTGCGCGGCCGCCGGGGTCGATGACGACCGCCACGCCGGCGTCGGCGTCGCCGAAGAGGTAGGTGTTCTCGCCGAAGGGGGGGACGGTGAAGGTCTCCAGGACGGGCCGCATGGCCAGGCATTATACATCAGCCCGCCAAGGGTCACGCCCCGGCCGGATCCGGCGTCATATCGCGGTGCGGGGTGACGCCGGCGCGCGGATGTCCTCCCTCGAGCCCTGTATCTCGAGCCCTGTACGAGGACATGCCTCGGTGCGCGGTCGCGCCCGGCCCGCGTTGACGCCGCCGGCCGCCTGCACTAACATCGCGGGCGCCGATCACCCGACGGCATGCGCCCGCCCGACAGCCCAAGGGAGACCCCTCAATGCCCGCCCATCGCCGCCTCATGCGCCCCATCCTCGGCGCGCTCTTTGCCCTGGCGCTCGTCGCCGCCTTGCCGGGCGACACGCTCCTGGCCGACGTCAGCCCGCTGGAACTCTTCACCGCGCGCGTCGATGCCGTCACGCTCGACCAGCTCGCGGCGGACGGCTTCGACGTCACCGACGCCGTGCCGGTCGGCGACGAGTTCCAGGTCGACCTCGTGCTCGCCGGCCCCGACCGCGACCTGCTCGAGAAGCGCGGCATCGCCCTCACGCTGTGGCGCGACCCGGCCGGACAGACGGCGCTCGAGCTGGCCGACGCGCAGCAGCAGCAGGGGTTCAAGGTGTGGCGCTCGTTCGACGCGCCGGGCGGCATCCGCGACGAGATCTACCAGCTGGCCCGGGACAACCCGGCCATCGCCAAGGTCGAGGTGGTCGGGACGTCGCGCCAGGACCGCGAGATCCTGGCCCTGCGCCTGACCAAGGATGTCCAGACGACCCCCGAGGGCGCCCGGCCGGCGGTGCTGTACTCGTCGCTCCAGCACGCCCGCGAGTGGATCGGGCTCGAGGTCAACCGCCGGCTCCTCCATCATCTCGTCGACCATTACGGCAAGGACGCGGCGGTGACGCGGCTGGTCGATACGCGCGACCTCTGGTTCCTGCTGGTGGCCAACCCCGACGGCTACCAGATGACGTTCCAGGACGGCCGCCGGCTGTGGCGCAAGACGGCGTGGGACATGAACGGCGACGGCGCCATCGCCAACAACGAGGGCATCGACCCCAACCGCAACTTCGCCGAGCGCTGGAACTACGACATCGAGGGCTCGTCGGGCGGCCCGACCAGCGAGACCTACCGCGGCACCGGCCCGGCGTCCGAGCCCGAGACACAGGCCATGCAGGGCCTCCTCCTGCGCGGCAAGGACAAGGGCTGGAAGTTCACGTTCCAGGTCAACTACCACTCCGTCGCGGGGCTGCTGTTGTACGGCGTGGGCTGGCAGGTGCAGACCCGGGTCGCCGACGACCCGATCATGGTGGCCATGTCGGGGATCCCCGAGCGCCCGGCCATCCCGCGGTCGCTCCCGCAGCTGTCGGCCAGCCTGTACATCACGAACGGCGAGACGTGCGACTTCGCCTATGCGCAGGCGGGCACGATGTGCTGGACGCCGGAGCTGAGCGACCAGGACAGCGGCGGGGGCTTCGTGTTCCCCGACGACGAGGCGCTGGTCCAAAAGGAGTTCGAGGAGAACCTGCCGTTCGCCCTCGACGTGGCCGAGTCGGCCCCCGACCCGGCGAACCCGGTGTCGCATCTCGGCAACACCGTCGCGCCGTTCTACATCGACCCGTTCCCGGTGTCGTACGGCGACCCGCAGACGGTGCAGGTCAACGCCGCCCGCCGCCTGGGGCCGGTGACGATGCGCTTCCAGGTCAACGACGGCGCCGAGCAGGCGGTGGCCACGCGGGAGTGGGAGGGCGGCGAGCGCTTCGGCGCGGCGGGCGACCTCTACTACCACTTCGTGCGCGGCGAGGTCGGCGGCACGCGGCCGGGCGATCGCGTGACCGTGTGGTTCACGGCGGGTGACGCCCGCAGCGACCCGTTCACCTACACCGTCGCGGTGGACTCCGGCGCGCCGGTGCTGGTGGTGGCGGCGGAGGACTACACCGGCAGCGCTCCGATCTACGCCCGGACCGACGGCCCGACGTACCTCCAGGCCTACCTCGACGCCCTGCGGGCCAACGAGATCGCGGCCGACGTGTACGACGTCGATGCGCGCGGCCGCCAGGCGCCGCACCCGCTCGGCGTGCTCTCGCACTACGGCGCGGTCGTGTGGTACACCGGCGACGACTTCGCGCCGCGCGCGGCCGACGGCCCGCCCGGCACGGTGGCGCGGTCGACGCACGCCATGGAGCTGGCCATCCGCGCCTTCCTCAACGAGGGCGGCAAGGTGCTGTACACCGGCAAGTACGCGGGCTACCCCTACTTCCAGGGCTACCTCTTCGACGACCACGCCGGCGGGACATGCAACCCCGAGGCGACGGGCGAGACGGGCTGCGAGCAGCTCAGCAACGACTTCTTGCAGTACTGGTTCGGCGCGTACAGCTACACGCGCTCGAACAACGCCCCGATTGACATGGCCAACCGCGCCGGCACGGGCGCGGGGTGGTGGTCGCAGTCGGCCAACCGGCTGGACAACACGCTGGGGCGGTCGTTCGATCTGGCCAACGCTCAGGCGCCGGTCACGTTCGCGTTCGACAGCCTGTGGCGCACCGAGGTGGACTACGACTACGGCTACGTCGAGGCCTCGACCGACGGCGGCGCGACGTGGCAGAACCTGCAGGACCTCGACGGGCGGATGACGAACACCAACCCGAACAACGTCAACCTCGGCTGGGGCGTCACCGGCGTCGGCCAGGGCCGGCTGCGCTTCGACCTCTCGGCCTACGCCGGCCAGACCGTCGCCGTCCGGCTGCGCTACGTCACCGACCCCGGCGGGAACCTGGCCGGGTGGTTCGTCGACAACGTCGCGCTCGACGACGCGACGGGCCGGTTGTTCGCCGACGACGGCGAGGGCGCGGCCGGCGGCTGGACCGACGGCGGCTGGCGGACGGTGCCGTATCGGCCGGCGGCGGCGGACTACACGCCCGGCGTGGCGGCGATGGGCGGCGTCCTGGGCGACCTGAGCGTGGACTTCGGCCCGGCCGGCACGGGCAACCAGGACCACGCCGGCCTGTTCCTGCCGACGAGCCGGCCGATGCCGCCCGACACCTACCCGCAGTTCACGAGCGCGGCGGCGGGCTGGCTGCGCCGGCCGGCGGACATGCCGCACGGCGGGAGCCACCACGTGGCCAGCGGCTACGGCAGCCTGACGTACTCACGCCTGATGCGCACGGTCGACGTGACCGAGCGCGCCAACAACCGGCTGGCGTTTTGGATCTCGCACGACCTCAGCGCCAACGGCGACGCGGTGATCGTCGAGGCCCGCACGGCCGGGCTGGACGACTGGACGACGCTGCCGGACGAGAACGGCCACACGTCGCCGCAGACGGCGCTGTTCTGCGCCAACGCCGGCTGGTTCGGGCGGCACCCGCACCTGGCGCACTACCTGACGCGCGACACGTCCGGGCAGCAGGCCCAGTGTCGCGGCGAAGGGACCACCGGCAAGTGGAACGCCGCCACCGGCCGCTCGGGCGGCTGGCAGGCGTGGTCGGTCGACCTCTCGGCCTACGCCGGCAAGACGGTGGAGCTCTCGATCAGCGTGATCCGCTCGGCGCAGACGTCGTTCGGCGCCTACGTCGACGACGTGGTGTTGGCGGGGGGCGACCCGGCGTCGTTCGAGACGGACCTCGGCGGCTGGACGGCCGCCGGCCCGCCGGAGGGCAGCCCGGCCAACACGGTGGACTTCCGCCGCGCGACGCTGGCGGACTTCGCGCTCGGCACGGTGGTGCGGACCGAGGACACGCTGCTCTTCGGCTTCGGCATCGAGGGCATCCCGTCGGCGGAGCAGCGCGCGACGGTGCTGGGCCGCGCGCTGGCCTACCTGCTGCCGCCGGTCACGGAAGGCAAGCCGGCGGTGTACCTGCCGCGGGCGGAGAACGGGGCCGCCACGCCCTGATCGCCGATGCCGACATCGCGAACACTTGAGCCCGGTCGCGGCCGCTGGCGCCCGACCGGGCATCCGCGGCGCCCATGGCCCGCCGGCCGTATGGTAGAATGTTCGCAAGGGGGAAGATGTCAGCCCCAAGGTCGAAGTCGAGGTCGACATGCCGCCAGCATCTGATCGCACGGTCTTGAAACTCGATGCCGATGACGATGACACCGAGCGCGAGCTGGCGTTCGAGCTGGTCTACCTGCGCTCCTTGACCACCCAGCAGCGCTTCGACCTCATGTTCCGAAGGTCGCGCGAGATCGCGGAGGTTCTCCTGCGCCGTGGATACCGAAAGCCTGTTGAGGTCGTTAAACGCACATGAGGTGCGCTACGTCATCATCGGCGCCACGGCGTTTCCCGTGCACGGCTACGCCCGGTCGACGTTGGACATCGACGTCTTCATCGAGCCGACCGCCACGAACGCCGGGCGCACCCTGGCGGCGTTGGCCGACGTCGGCTACGATGTCTCCGATGTCTCCATGGACGATCTTCTGACCAAGAAGCTGCTCATCCGACAGTACATCCTGGAAACCGACGTCCACCCGTTCGTGGCCGGCGTCACGTTCGAAGACGTGTGGCGCAACCGCGTCGAAGATCGAATCGGCGCCACGCCGGCCAGCTTCGCGAGTCTGGACGACCTCATTCGCATGAAGCGCGCGGCGGGGCGCCCGAAGGACCTCGAGGATCTGCGGGTGTTGGAGCTCATCAAGGCCGAGGGGAGCTCGGCTTCCGGAAGCGCGAGATGAGGGCGATGCACGCGGGTCCCGACCCGAGACCCTGCCCATGAACATCGCCTGCATCGGCGGCGGCCCGGCCGGGCTGTACTTCGCCATCCTGATGAAGAAGCTGGACCCCGGGCTGGACATCGAGGTCGTCGAGCGCAACCGGCCCGACGACACGTTCGGGTGGGGCGTGGTGTTCTCGGCCGCCACGCTGGGCAACCTGGCGGAGGCGGACCCCGAGAGCTACGCGGCGATCGCCGACCGGTTCATCTACTGGGACGACATCGACACCCACATCCGCGGCGAGGTCGTGACGACGACCGGGCACGGCTTCTGCGGGCTGTCGCGCCGCGACCTGCTGCTCGTGCTCCACGACCGCTGCCGCGACCTCGGCGTGCGGCTGCGCTTCCAGCACGAGGTCGCCGACCTGGCGGAGGTGGCCGGCGCGGACCTCGTCGTCGCCAGCGACGGCGTCAACAGCCGCGTGCGCGAGGCGTACGCCGCCACGTTCCAGCCGCACCTCGACTGGCGCAAGTGCAAGTTCACCTGGCTGGGCACCGACCGCCCGATGCAGGCGTTCACGTTCCTGTTCGCCGAAAGCCCGCACGGGGTGTTCCAGGCCCACGCCTACCCCTTCGGCGGGGGGCTGGGGACGTTCATCGTCGAGTGCCGCGAAGAGACGTGGCGCGCGGCGGGGCTCGACGCGGCGGACGAGCCGGCGACGGTGCGCTTCTGCGAGGACCTCTTCGCGGACTGGCTGGGCGGGCACCGGCTCCTGACCAACCGCTCGCTGTGGCGGACGTTCCCGACGGTGCGCTGCGCGCGGTGGTCGCACGAGCACGTCGTGCTGCTCGGCGACGCGGCGCACACGGCGCACTTCAGCATCGGGTCCGGGACCAAGCTGGCCATGGAGAGCGCGATCGTGCTGGCGGACACGTTCCGCCGGCAGCGGGCCGCCGACCCGCGCGGGCGCTGGCCGGAGCGGGGCGCGGTGCCGGCGGTCCTCGAGGCCTACGACGCCGCGCGGCGGGTGGACGTCCTCAAGACGCAAAAGGCGGCCCAGACCAGCCTCGAGTGGTTCGAGGACACGGCGCGGCACGTGGCGCAGCCGCCGCTGCAGCTCACCTTCAACCTGATGAGCCGCAGCAAGCAGATCACGTGGGACAACATGACAGCGCGCGACCCGGCGTTCATGGCGCGCGTAAAGGCGTGGTACGCCGAGTCGGTCGGGATGGGGCCCGCGCCCGACGGCAGCGTGCCGCCGCCGATGTTTGCGCCGCTGACGCTGCGCGGGCTGACGCTGGTCAACCGCGTCGTCGTGTCGCCGATGTGCCAGTACTGCGCCGAGGACGGGATGCCGGACGACTGGCACCTGGTCCACCTCGGCAGCCGGGCCATCGGCGGGGCGGGGCTGGTGATCACCGAGATGACCGACGTCTCGGCCGACGGGCGGATCTCGCCGGGCTGCGCGGGGCTGTACCGGCCGGAGCACGCGGCGGCCTGGCGGCGGATCGTGGACTTCGTGCACCGCTGGAGCGCGGCGAAGATCTGCATGCAGCTCGGGCACGCCGGGCGCAAGGGCTCGACGCGGGTGCCGTGGGCCCCGGGCGGCGACCGCATGCCGCTCGAGGCGGGCAACTGGCCGCTCCTCGGCCCCTCGCCGATCCCCTACCAGCCGCACCGGCAGGTGCCGCGCCCGATGGACCGGGCGGACATGGACGCGGTCATCGCGGACCACGTGCAGGCGGCGCGCTGGGCCGAGGCGGCGGGCTTCGACATGCTCGAGGTGCACATGGCGCACGGCTACCTGCTCTCGAGCTTCATCTCGCCGCTGTCGAACCACCGCACCGACGCCTACGGCGGGTCGCTGGCCAACCGGATGCGGTTCCCGCTGGAGGTGTGGGACGCGGTGCGCGCGGCGTGGCCGGCGGACCGGCCGATGTCGGCGCGCATCTCGGCGACGGACTGGGTGGACGACGGCGGGCTGACGGGCGACGACGCGGTGGCGGTGGCGCGGCTGCTGAAGGACCACGGCTGCGACATCGTCGACGTGTCGGCGGGACAGACGAGCCCGCTGGCGCGGCCGAACTACGGGCGGATGTTCCAGGTGCCGTTCAGCGACCGGATCCGTCACGCCGTGGGCATCCCGACGATGGCCGTGGGGGCGATCCTCGGCGCGGACCACGTGAACACGGTGCTGGCGGCGGGGCGGGCGGACCTGTGCGCGCTGGCGCGGCCGCACCTACGCGACCCGTACTTGACGTTCCATGCCGCCGAGGCCTACGGTTATGAAGGGCTGGCGTGGCCGGACCCGTACGCCACGGTCCGCGTGCGGCCGCCGCGCGGCGACGAGGGCCAGGCGGTGGCCGAGGCGGCGGCCAACCTGCGGGCGGCGTCGGGGGTTGCGGAGCCGGCCGTTCGATCCGGATCAGCGTGAGGCGAGGCCTGGGATGGCGAAAGAGAAGCACACCTGCAGCATCCATGACGAGAACGGCGTCGTCGTCGAGGAGACGACGTGCTTCATCGAGGGGCTCCCGGGCATCACGGAGTGGTCGGGGACGATCGGCCCGATGGACGCGGAGCTCGAGAGCGGCCCGACGTATCGGATGCGGCTGGCCGACGGGCGCGACGGGCTGATCATCGTCGTGCGCAAGCTCCGCAACTGGGGCGACATGACGGGCAACCGCTTCGAGTACATGGGCCGCGGGGCGCTGAAGTAACGGGTTCGCGCGCGTGATGGGATCCCGCGCTGCGGCGCGGCGCCCGCGGGTTCGGTCGGGAAGCGTGACGTTGGGTTGAACG
>CAYQBA010000113.1:9140-14228 GCA_964415605.1 uncultured Anaerolineales bacterium
CCGCCGTGGGCCGGCTGCAGGCGATCGACCCCACCGTGCCGGTCGACCTCGTGCGGATCGAGGAGGCCCCCGAGATGCTGATGGCCGTCATCGACGCCGAAGGGGTGCCGCTGTGACCGGCTATCCGGCGCTGGCGACGCGCATCCGTCTGGAGATCACCGATCAACGGACTTGCCGCCGAGCGATCGGGGCGGCGCGGGCCGTGCTCGCGTTCGGTGCGACAACGCTGTGTCTGCAGGGCATCGCGGGCGCCGCGGCCGAAGCTGACCGCCCGGCGCTGGCAAGAAGCGAGGCCGCGCGCGGCGACGAGAGCCCGTGGCCGGTCTCTGCCCGCCACCCGCGGCCCCAGGTCGCGCGCCAGTTCACCGCCACGGCCGACAGCTACGTGTCGGAGCGCGAGCCGGGCCGCAACTTCGGCGGCCTTACGGAGCTCGTGGTCGGCCGGTCGATCATCGACGGGGACGGCTACCGCTTCCGGATCCTGGTGCGCTTCGATGTCACCGGCATCCCGGCCGGGTCGACGATCACGGCGGCGACGCTTTCGATGTACCACGACGGCAGCACGTCGGACAGCCTGGTGGTGCTCGCCAAGCGCATCACGGCGACGTGGAGCGAGTCGCTGGTCCGGTGGAACAACCAGCCGAACCGGATCAACCCGCAGGGCATCCGCGCCATCAACCGCGCGGCGGGCCGCTACGATTGGGAGGTGGCGCCGATCGTCCAGGGCTGGGTGGACGGGACGTTCGGGCAGCACGGGTTGATGCTCGAGGCCAGCCAGGAGGACTTCAACACCCTCGACATCACCAAGCAGCTCCGCTCGCGCACGGCCGCCCGGCCGCCCGGCGGCAACCCGCCGGTGTTCCTGGCGGTCACGTACGACCTGCCGCCCACGGCCACGCCGAGCCCGTCGGCGACGGCGACCCCATCGCCGACCGCGACGACCACGCCGACGGCGACCCCATCGCCGACTTCGACAGCCACGCCGACGGTAACGCCGTCGGCGACATCAACGGCGACATCGACGGCGACGATGACGGCAAGCTCGACGGCGACGGACACGCCGAGCGCGACCCCGACGGCCTCGGCGACGGTCGCCGCGAGCGCGACGTCGACCACGACGGCTCCGACCGAGACGGCGACGGCCACACCGACCGGGACGGCCGCCCCGACGGGCGTGCCGACGGCGACGCCGTCGAGCCCGTCGACGCCGGCCACGCCGACGGGTATGGCGACCGCGACGTGGACCGCGACCCCGACGGCGGGCGCGTCGCCCATGGCCACCGCCACGGCCACCGCTACCCGAACCGCCAGCGCCGCGCCGTCCGCCACCGTGTCGCTCACCCCCACCGCGAGCGCCCCGCCGCCGGGGACGGCGGCGACGCCAAGCGCGACCCCCGGCCCACCCCGCCATCACGCGTTCCTGCCGCTGGTGGCGTCTGACGCGGCGGTTGGGACTGGGGGCCCGTAGGCGACGCCATGAACGCGATCATGGGCGCCGTCCGGCGCCGTCCACAAGCGACGTTCTGGGCGATCGCCTGGTCGACGTCGTGGTTCGGCTACGCGATGTCGGTCCGTTATCCGTCCGACCTGTGGCTGCTGTTCATCTTCGGACCGTTCGTCGGGGGCGCGCTGGTCACGGGCATCGTGGATGGCCGGCGCGGGCTCGGGACGTTCTTCGGCCGCCTGGCCCGCTGGCGGGTCGGGGCGCGGTGGTACGGCGTGGCCCTGCTTCTGCCGCTGGCGCTGCGGCTGGCGGCGTTCGGGCTGAACGTCGCCTCGGGCGCGGCGATCGCGACGGACGCCTCGGCGCCGGACTTGCGCGGTGTCCTCCTCGAGTCGCTGGTGCTCTCCTCGCTCATCGCCGTGGCGGAGGAGCCGGGGTTCCGCGGCTTCGCCTTGCCGCGCCTGCTCGCCGGGCGGTCCGCCGTGAGCGCCAGCCTGATCCTGGGCATCCTGCACACGGTCTGGCACCTCCCGCTGCTCGTCGCCGGCGAGGAGCCGCCGGTCATCGTTCCGATCATCCTGTCCGGGGCGATCTTGATCACGTGGCTGTTCAACCACACGGGCGGGAGCGTCCTGCTCGCGATGCTGATGCACGCGTCGGTCGACGTGTGGGTCGGGGTGTTCAACCGGCTGTTCGCGCCGGCGGACGCGGCGGCGCAGACGGTGTGGCTCGCGGGGGTGTACGTGGCCGCGGCGGCGGTGCTGGTCTGGCGATCCGGGCCGGAGCTGGGGCGGCCGGCGGGCAGCACGGGGAGGGCTTCCTGACCGCGATCCGGTCTCCTCACTCGCGGGCGATCGAGGCGGTGCGCGCCGGGCTCGCCCTCGGCGTGGTGGCGATGTGCCTGGCGGGCGTCGTGGGCGCCGAGCCCGATGCCGGCCGTCCGGCGCTGGAGGAGATCGAAGCGGCCTGCGACACCGAGAACCCCTACCTTGTCACCGCCTGCTACCCCGTGCCCGAAGGCGGCAGGGTATCGCCGGCGATCGACCCCGGCGCCCTCGTCGTGCTGCGCGACACTCCGACCGACACCCAGCACTTCCGCCTGGTCCCGGCCGGCGAGATCGGCGCCGTGTGGGGGCTGGCGTACAGCCGGCCGGAGCACGCCGTTTACGCGGCCGCGTTCCACAAGCGGCAGGTCGCGTTCGGGCCCGGGGGGCCGGGGGCCATCTACCGGGTTGACCTGGATGCGGGGGCGGTCACGCTGTTCGCCACCGTGCCCGACGCCGGGATCGACCGACACGACCCGCAAGTGGGCGGTGCGGACAACGGTGCCGTGCGGTGGGTGGGCAAGACCAGCCTGGGCGACATCGACCTGAACGACGCCGCCACCGAGCTGTACGTCACGAACCTGTTCGACCGGCGGATCTACCGCTTCGCCGTGCCCGGCGGCGCGCTCCTGGGCAGCTTCGCCCACGGGGCGGCGAACGAGCCGTGGGCCGCCGACGCGCGGCCGTTCGGGCTGGCGTACCACGCCGGCCGCGTCTTCCACGGCGTGGTGAACTCCGCGGCGTCCACGGACCTCGGGTCGGACCTCGAGGCCGTGGTCTATGCCAGCGCTCCCGATGGGCAGGGCATGGTCCCCGTCACCGCCGTCGACCTTGGCTATCCACGTGGCGACGCGCGCGTGATCGGGCGGAACAACACGCCCCTGCGCTGGCGGCCGTGGACCGACCTCCCGAACGTGAACGGGTTCCCGTATTACGCCGTCTACCCGATGCCGATCCTCGCAGATCTCGAGCTCGACGCCGAAGGCAACCTGGTCCTCGGCCTGCGCGACCGCCTGCACGACATGCTGCGGGCTCTGGTGCGCGGCACTGACAGCGGTCTCGACGATCCCTTCGGGCTGGGCATGGGCGACATCCTGCGCGCGGTGCGCACCGGCCCCACTTGGATCACCACGGCTTCGCCGGAGCACTACGACGATGCGACTGACCTCTCCGACGAGAGCAGCCAGGGCGGTCTGGCCGCGGTACCGGCGGCTGACACGGTGGTCAACGCCATGTTGGGCGCCGACCGCGACGGCATGCCCGCCACCGGCCTGCACTGGTACGCCAACCCCACCGGGCGCAAGATCCGCCACGAGAACGTGTGCGCCGACGAGCGGATGAGCGACTGGCTGCCCGCGCCGCCCGCTGGCCCGGCCCGTGCCCGGCGGGCGGCGCGCCCCTTGCGGCTGGACGGCGATGTCTCGTTTACTTCGGCGGCACGTCTGACGCTCGGCGACGTCGAGGCCTTGTGCGGCGTGCTGTCGACGCCGTCGCCGACGGCGACGGCCACCGCCTCCCCGTCTCCGACCGCCACCGCGACGCCGACGGCGACCCCGACGCGCACGCCGACGGTGACGCCTTCGTCCACGCCGACGGCAACGTCCACCTCGACCCCCACGCCGACGCCGACGCTCACACCGGCGCCGATCCACCTCCCGTTGACACTCCACGACCCGCCGTGCGACCCGCGCCGGCCCGGCATCGACGTCGTGCTGGTGCTGGACGCGTCGACGAGCATGCGCGACCCGACGCGCGCAGGCCGTCCGAAGCTCGACGCGGCGCGCTCGGCGGCGACGCTGTTCCTCGACGAGCTGGACCTGCCGGGCGACCGGGCGGCCATCGTCGGCTTCAACGCCACGGCGTGGCTGGCGGCGCCCCTGACCGGCGACCGGGTGGCGCTGGACGCCGCGCTGGCGGGCCTGCCGGTGGCGCAGTTCACGCGCATCGACCTCGGCCTGCATGCGGCGCTCGACGAGCTGCGCGGCTCGCGCGGGGTGCCGGGGCGCCAGACGGCCGTGATCGTGCTGACCGATGGGCGCAACAACCCCGAGCCGATCGCCTCGGCCGTCGCGGCCGCCGCCGCGGTCAAGGCGGCCGGGGTGCGCCTCTTCACGATCGGGCTGGGCGACGACGTCGAGACCGACGCGCTGCGCGAGATGGCGTCGCGGCCGACGGACTACTTCCCGGCCCCCGACGGCGAGGACCTCGCCGCGGTCTACCGCGCCATCGCGGGCGCCTTCGACCCGTGCCCGCCGGAACGGTTCTGGCCGCGGCGTTAGCGGGGGCGTAGGGGCGGTCGGGGTCCGAGATGGCGTGGGCGCTGCACCGACCTCGCCCTGGCAGTGGGCCGATGGTGGGCATGGTCTGGGGCGGAAGTTGCCCCGGTTCGCCGCGTGCCCGGATTGCGGGATCATGGCGTAGGCCCGGCGGGGACACCAACGAACGGGAACGTGCGGATGCTATACTCCGCGGCATGGGAACCGAAGCGCGATGCTCGACCGACCTCGAACGCTATCGTGCGACCCTGCGGGCGCGGGAAGCGCGCAATGCGCGTGCTTCCGGGTCCAGACGCGCGCGCGCTTCGCGTGGCGCGCGCCGCTGCCGATGTGGCCCGCGACTTCGGCGCCACGAGGGTGGCTCTCTTTGGCTCGTTGGCGCATGAGCGTTGGTCATCGGAGCGATCGGATATCGACCTGGCGGCATGGGGCCTGGGGGCGGAAGCCCATCTGTTGGCGTGGGCGCGCATCGACGAGGTGGCTGGCGGGATCCCGGTGGACCTGGTGAGGGTCGAGCATTGTCCGGCCGCGCTTCGGGGGGCCA
>CAYQBA010000113.1:14328-15648 GCA_964415605.1 uncultured Anaerolineales bacterium
TCGCCGGACCGCTACGGCCGCTCCGCCGCTTCGGCATCCACGGCGTAGCGCTTCAGGTCCTCCAGGGCGACGGCGTCGAGCGCCGCGGCGTGGGTGGCGGCCAGGACGATCGGCGCGGCGAAGCCGGCGCTGAAAGCCTCGCGCCAGCGTGACACGCACACGCACCAGCGGTCGCCGGGCTTGAGGCCCGGGAAGCCGTGCTCCGGCCGCGGGGTGCTGAGGTCGTTGCCGTGGGCACGGCTGAACTCGAGGAACACCGCGTTGACCTGGACGCACACGGTGTGCTGGCCGACGTCTTCCGGCCCGGTGTTGCAGCACCCGTCGCGGTAGAAGCCGGTGAGCGGCGCGGTGCCGCACGCGACCAGCGCGGTGCCGAGGACGTTCTTGGGTTCGAGCATGGGGTTCGGAGCTCCTTCGGGTGCGGGGTGGTCTGCGGCGCTGTCATCCACGGCTGCGTACCCTACGGCCGGAGTCACGGCTTGGTTCAGCCGCGCCCGTCGAGTCGGCGCAGGATCTCGCTTTGCTGTTCGTTGATGGCGTACACGGCAACCGTCAGCGTGTGGACGGCTTCGAGGGTCTGATGATCGGCCTCGGCGCGCGCGTCACTGGCGACGGCCTGCACGTTTTGGCCGACGATGATGACGGACAGCAGCACGAGCTGCAGGAAGGTCTGGGAGACCCACGCGATGAGGATGACGGGGTCGTGCGACCGGAGCGCGGCGGGCAGCGAGACGAAGGCGAGCAGGGCGAAGGCGTAGGCGCACCACATCGACCCGACGACGCGCGTGATCTTGACGGCGAGCCAGGCGTTCCAGCGGCCAAGCGCGTGGCTGCCGTGGACCACGGCGTGGGCGGCGACGGACTGGATGAGACGGGGGCGATGGGCCCTGGCGGTCTCGATGCTCACGGTGGCGCTCCTCATGCGGTGGATGCGGATTCGACGTGGATGGGTCCGTCCGATGCGTGGGTGGATTGTCGGGGCTCGGCGGCGGGAAGCATAGATGGGTTGTGGGGGCCGGACAACCCGGTTGGCGCGGGGATCGCGATGGGCGGCGGGCTGCAACGCCTTGGCTCATCGGTGACAGGTTAAGGGTCTGGCGGCGGGGTCAAGTGGTCAGTGGGCGACTTTGGCCCCCCTAACCCCCCAATAATGGGGGGAACTCTCTCATCAACCTCATGCAAGATACCGGAAGATGTCATTTGGTCAATGGTATTCTGATGTCCATCCCCGACCAGCCTAAGGTGCGCGAGCACACGCATGCCATCCGCCAGAGAGTTCCCCCCATTATTGGGGGGTTAGGGGGGCTCTCCCCCCACCCG
>CAYQBA010000114.1:0-15581 GCA_964415605.1 uncultured Anaerolineales bacterium
AGGTGCACCGGCGGCGCGGCCGGCGCCGGCAGGTCGTCGGGCGCCGCGAGCGTCGGGCGCGGGGTGGGGCTGGGGCCGTCGGTGGGCACCGGCGTCGACGTCGGCGTGGCGCGCGGCGGGCGGGTGACGACGGCGGTGGGCGTCGGCGTGTGCTGGCGAGGCGGCGACCAGCCGGGGCAGACAGCCATGGCCGGGCCGTGCGGCGCCATCAGATCAGCTCCGTCGCCCAGGTAGAACGGCACGCCCAGCCCGCCGACCGACACGTCGCCGGGCCTGTCGGCATCGACGGCGGGCAGCCGGGGGTCGCCCGGCGACCACGCCGGCCGCTCGACCACGGCCGCCCCGAGCCCGACCAGGTTCTTGAGGAAGGCGCCGGAGGGCGAGAACACGTCGTGCTCCCAGTAGCCGGCGCTGATGACCGCGCTCCCGGCGAAGCCGGGGTTGACGAACCCCCACGTCGCCAGGTCGATGTACTCCGTCTGCCGGGCCTGGAGCTTCTGGCACGTGAAGTCCAGCAGCCCGTTCTGGTCGAAGATCAGGATCGCGAAGTCGGTGAAGCCCGGCTTGGCGACGAGGTTCTGGACGGCGAGAGCGGCCATCCCGCCGCGGCCGTCGCGGTCCTTGACCAGGCGGGGGACCGCCACGAGCCCGACGCCGCCCGCCAGCCCCCCGGCGCCGCCGTCGGGCGCGTCGAACCCCGCCGGCTCGGCGAGCATCGGCGTGAAGTAGCCCTCGCTGACCGCGGTGTCGGCGGTGCGGCGCGTCGCCTCGACCACGCCGAAGATGTCGGGCGGCGTGACGGGGCTCGTCGCGCCCGGATTCCACCACGCCTGGCTCTGCGCGATGGCCGACCCGATCCAGCTCCCGGGCAGCCCGTCGACCTGGTCGAGGTCGACGACCTGGCTGCCGCCGGGGCAGATGCGGCGTTCCACCGTCGCCACGACCTCGCCGGACCGGTCCAGGAAGTGGACCTTCACCTCGGCCTCGGTGAGCCGGTGGCCGTTCTGGAGGTGGAGGCGCGTCGACCAGCCGCCGAGCTGGTGGTAGACCAGCGGCGCGTACGCCGTCGCGCTGTCCGGGCTGACCAGGGGCGCGCCCGTGGCGTTGTCGGCGCGGCGGGCGGGCAGCGCGGCGTAGCTCAGCAGCGCGTCGCCGGCCCACGTGTCGGCCACCACCGCCAGCGGCTGGTCGCCGTCGACCCACGCCGCCCCGTCGGCGTCGGCCGGCCCGGCGCACGATGTGAGGTCGATGCGCTCGGCGGCGCCCGGCGCCAGCGTGAGGCGGGCGCAGCGCCGCGGCTCGTTGCAGCGGTCGGGCGCCTTGTACCACACCTCGACCGACGCGCACGCCACCCCGGCGTTCTGCACGCGCACCAGCGTCGGCCGGTCGCGGTGGCCGGACGCCGCCGGCAGGTGGTAGCGGAACGACCCGGCGGCGTCCGCCGCGCCGAGGTCGTGGCCGCTCACGCCGGTGTAGTCCGCCCGACCGGAGAGGTTGCCGTCGGTCGGGTTCGGGCAGGTCCGCCCCACGCTCACGGCCAGCGGCGCCCCGTAGACCCGGGCTTGCGGGATCCCGCGGAACACGGTGCCGGTGTGGTAGGCGACGCCGAAGCGCCGGTAGTCGTCGCAGTCGCCGACGACGCCGAAGAACAGCTCCTCGCACATCAAGTCGGCGGCCACATCGTCGAAGCCCAGGTCGTCCGCCAGCCCGAGCTCGGCCAGCGTGCGGGCCGTGAAGCTGACCATCACGCCGCTGGCGGAGCCGGTGGGGACGTGCGCATCGAGGAAGTTCCACGTGCTCCCCGGCGCCAGCAGGCCCGAGCACTCCACCTTCAGCGGCCCGCGACACTGGGGCGGGCAGGCGTCCGGCTCGGCGTCCCACGTGATGAGCACCGCCTTGGAGGGGTCGGCGCCCATGCTCTGGACCCCGAGCATCGCCTGGCACTCGAGCTGGCCGGCGAACACCTGCATGCCCGGCAGGTACACGATCCGGCTCGCCGCGCGCCCGACCGGCAGGCGGTCGTCGATCGCAACCGGCAGCGGCTCGGGCGTCGGCGTGGGGCCGGCGGTCGGCGGGACCGTCGGCCGGAGCGTCGCGGTCGGCGGGCGCGTCGGCGCGGGGGTCGCGGTGGCCTGACCAGGTTGATTCGGCCCACCTGGGCAACGCGGTGCCGCGCCGGCCGGGATCACACCCGCGTGCGCCCCGTCCACCGGGTAGAACGGCTGGCCGATGCCGCCGGCCGACACGTCGCCCGGCCGGTCGAGGTCCGCCGCCGGCTGGCCGAGGCCGCCCAAGGACACGAACGGCCGCTCCACCACCGCCGCCCCAAGCCCGACGAGGGTCTTCAGGAACGCCCCGGTCGGCGTGAACACGTCGTGCTCCCAGTACGCGGCGCTGATGACCGCGCTGCCGGTGAACCCGGCGTTGACGAAGCCCCAGGTGGCCAGGTCGATGTGCTCGACCTGCCGCGCCTGCAGCTTCTGACACGTGAAGTCCAGGAGCCCGTTCTGGTCGTAGAGGTAGATCGCGAAGTCGGTGAAGCCCGGCCGCGTCACGAGGTTCTGAACCGCCAGCGACGACGTGGCGCCGACGGCGCGATCGGCCAGCTTGACCAGACGCGGGATGGCGATCAGCCCGACCCCGCCGTCGAGCCCGCCGGCGGCGCCATTGGGGGCATCGAAGCCGGCCGCCTCGGTCAGGAGCGGCAGCATCACGCCCTCCGACACCGCCGCCGCGTCGGTCGCGCGGACGAGCTCGGCCACGGCGCGGATCTCGGGGTTCGGCGCGCCGCTGCCGGGCGCCGCCAGGCTCTCGATGAGCGCGGAGCCGATCCAGCTCCCCGGCAGGTCGTCCACATCCCCGAAGTCGAACACCGCGCTGTTGCCCGGGCAGACCACCCGCGAGCGCGTGGTGATCACGTCGCCGCCGCGATCCTGGAAGTACACCTTGACCACCGCCAGGTCGGTCGGGCTGATGTTCTGCACGTGGAGCCGCGTGGTCCAGCCGCTCAGACCGTTAAAGACCAGCGGCGCGACGGCCGTCGTGCTGGGCTGGGCCGCTTGCGCGCCGCCGGGCGCCTCGCCGGCCGCGCCGGGCAGCGCCGTGTAGCTCATCAGGGCGTCGCCGGCCCAGGCATCGACGACCACCGCCACTGGCTGCGAGGCGCGCACCCTGACCGCGCCGGCAGTCTCGGTGGCCGGAACGCAGGCCGCAAGGTCGACCACGCGGGTCACGCCCGGCGGCACGGGGTCCACCGCGCAGCGCGTCTCGCGCGGCGCGTCGCAGGCGCCCGCGGCCTGGAAGACCACCTCGACGGGCGCGCACTCGGTGCCGGCATTTTGGATGCGCACGAAGGTCCGCTCGCCCGCGGCGCCCAGCCGCACCGCCGGCGCGAACGCCGTGAACCCGCCGGCGCCGTCCGGCCCGCCCAGCGCGTGGCCGTTCACACCGGCGTACGACGCCCGCCCGGTCCGCCCGTCGCCGGCCGCGTGGGGGCACTGGCGCACCACCTCCACCGCGATCGGCGCGCCCCAGGCCTTGGCTTGCGGGATGCCCTGGAACGGCGCGCCGGTCGTGAATGCCCCGAGGAACCGCCGGTAGTCGTCGCAGTCGCCGACCACCCCGAAGAACAGCATCTCGCACATCGCGTCCGCCACGATGTCGTCGAAGCCCAGGTCCACGCCGACCTCGCTGAGCTTGCGGACGTTGAACGAGACCACGAGCCCCCCGGCGGCGTCGGCCGGGAGCTGCGGGCCGGCGAAGGTCCACGTCGCTCCCGGCATGATGAGCCCGGAGCACTCGACCTTCAGCGGGCCGCGGCACTGCGGCGGGCAGGCGTCCGGCGCGGCGCCCCACGCGATGATCGTCGCCTTGGACGGCTCGGCCCCCACGTTCTGGACGGTCACCGCCGCGTCGCACGCCGCCGTCGCGTCGAACGGCAGCAGCGCGGGCACGAAGGCCATCCGGCCGGCGGCGCGCGGGTCCACCGCGCCCGGTGGCGACTGGTCGGCGGTGGAGGGGCCGTCGGCGCCAGGCCCGCCAGGCGCGTGATCCGGGCTCGAGCCGTCCGACTGCGCCCGGGCCGACATGGACGGCCAGGCCGGGGCGACACCGGCCGCGACCCCGGCCACGGCGCCGACGGCTGCGAGCACGGCGGCGATCACGACGGTGAGTGCGCGGAACCTGGGCATGGCGATCCTCCTTGGGCGCGGCGGCCAGAAACGATGACGTCGGAGGCCACGGGCGGGGTGTGCGGGATGAGTGACACGCGCGGGCGGGGCGAGGTTAGACCGTGCCCTGGGACCGCGGACGTCCCGCCCGCGGTCCCGGGATGCTCGGGGCATCGCACCCACCACCCGAAAGGTACAATTGTCCCGCGATCGGGCCCGCCGGCGCCCCGCCGGTGCCAACCGCACCCGCCCGCGCCAGCATCCCCATCGTCCCATGATCCACGCATCCACAGCCAGTCCCGGAGCCCACCCTTGAACCCGACCCCGCCTTCGACCCACACGCCGGGCGACAGCCACGGCTACGACGCCGTCGTCGTCGTCTCGTTCGGCGGCCCCGAGGGCATGGCCGACGTGATCCCGTTCCTCGAAAACGTGCTGCGCGGGCGCAACGTCCCCCGCGCCCGGCTCGAGGAGGTCGCCGAGCACTACGCCCACTTCGGCGGCGTCAGCCCGCTCAACGCCCAGAACCGCACCCTCATCGCCGATCTCGAAGCCGAGCTGCGCGCCCACGGCCACCGGCTCCCGGTCTACTGGGGCAACCGCAACTGGGCGCCGTACCTCGCCGACACCGTGCGCCGGATGCGCGACGACGGCGTCCGTCGCGCGCTGGCGTTCGTCACGTCGGCCTACAGCTCGTACTCCGGCTGCCGGCAGTACCGCGAAGACATCCAGCGCGCCCGGGCCGAGGTCGGCGCGAGCGCGCCCGAGATCGACAAGCTCCGCGCGTTCTACAATCACCCCGGCTTCATCGCGCCCAACGCCGACGCGCTGCGGGCCGCGCTCGGCCGGCTGCCGGAGGAAAGCCGCGCCGCCGCGCACGTCGCGTTCACCGCCCACAGCCTGCCGCTGGCGATGGCGCGGGGGTGCGCCTACGAGGCGCAGCTGGCCGAGGCCTGCACGCTGGTGGCCGAGATCGCCGGGATCCCGGCCGAGCGCTGGCGCCTGGTCTACCAGAGCCGCAGCGGGCCGCCGCACCAGCCGTGGCTCGGTCCGGACATCGGCGACCACCTGCGCGATCTCCGCGCGGCGGCGGTGGACGACGACCCGCCGGCCGTCGTCATCGCCCCGATCGGGTTCATGTCGGACCACATGGAGGTGCTGTACGACCTCGACCACGAGGCCCGGGCCATCGCCGTCGAGATCGGCCTGACGGTCGAGCGCGCCGCGACCGCCGGCACCGACCCGCGCTTCGTCGCGATGATCCGCGAGCTGATCGAGGAGCGCCTCGCCGCCGCGCCCATCCGCCGCTGGCTGGGCCAGCGCGGGCCGCTGCCAGACGCGTGCCCCGCCGACTGCTGCCTGTTCGACCCGGCCGTCAGCGCGAGCCCGGCCCCAGGTCGAACGCGATGAGCCGGTGGCGCAGCGCCAGCGTCACCGCCTCGGTGCGCGAGGCCGCGCCGAGCTTGTCGAAGATGTGCGCCAGGTGCGCCTGGGCCGTGCGCTCGCTGATGCCCAGCGCGTGGCCGATCTCGCGGTTGGTCCGGCCGCCGGCGACGAGCGTCAGCACCTCGCGCTCGCGCTCCGTCAGCTCCACCGGCGCCCCGTCGACATCCACCCGCCCGCGCCGGACAAGCTTGGCCGTGACCGCCGGGGTGAAGACCGACCCGCCCCCCGCCACCGTGCGCACGGCGTTGACGATCTCGGCGTCGGTGGCGCTCTTGAGCAGGTAGCCCTGCACGCCGATCTCGGCCACCGCCCACACGTACGGGTCGTCGTCGTGCGCCGTCAGGATGATCACGCCGCTCGCCGGCCACCGCTCGCGCAGCATGCGCGCCAGCTCGACGCCGTTCGCGCCGGGGAGGTTGATGTCGACGAGCACGACGGCCGGCACCCGCGCGGCGCACCGGGCCAAGGCCTCGTCGGCGGAACCGGCCTCGGCGATGACCTCGAGGTCGGCCTTGCCGGACAACGCCGAGCGGATGCCTTGACGATAGAGGGGGTGATCGTCGACGATCAGCACGGTGATCGGGTTCATGGGGTGGGGTGGTGTCCTGAGTGGCCCGAGGATGATACGCGATCGCGCCTGCCACGCAAGCGGCGCGATCGACCGCAGCCCGCTACCCACGGAAGCAGTGGCGCCGGGCACGGCTGGCCGGCGCGCGACTGACCGCCCGATCGCGTGAACGGCTATCATCCACGGCATGGCTGACCCGATCGCCCCGCCTCCCCCGGCCACCTCGGCCGACCTGCGCCAGGTGTGGGGCACGCTGTGCGACGCGATCCTGGCGATCTCGGCCGAGCACGAGCTCGAGACGGTGCTCCACGCGATCCTCGACCACGCGCGGGCGCTGACCGGGGCCCGGTACGCGGCGTTGGGCGTGCCCGATGCCTCCGGCGAGCGCCTCGAGCGGTTCGTCACGTCGGGGTTGACGGCGGCCGAGGTGGTCGCCATCGGGGCACCGCCGCACGGCCATGGGATCCTCGGGGTCGTCATGCGCGAAGGCCGCACGCTGGCCCTCGGCGACCTGGGCGGCGACGCGCGGGCCGCCGGGTTCCCGGCGCATCACCCTCCGATGCACAGCTTCCTGGGCGTGCCCGTCCGGCTCAACCAGTCGATCGTCGGCCACCTGTACCTGACCGACAAGCACGGCGGCGCCGCGTTCACCGCCGCCGACGCGCAGGTCGTCGAGCTGTTCGCGCGCCACGCGGCCCAGGCCATCGCCAACGCGCGCCTGATGCAACGCATCGAGACGTCCGAACACCGCTACCGCCGGCTGACCGACGACACGCCGGCAATCATCCTGGCGCTGGACGCGGACGGGCGGGTGACGTTCGCCAGCGCGCGCGCGCGGAGCATCACCGGTGCAGCGCCGGAAGACTGGCTGGGCCGCCCGCTGCGCGCGCTGGTGGTGCCCGAGGATGCTCCCGTGGTCGACGCCGGGATGGGCGCCCTGCGCACCGGCACGGGGCGCTGCACGTTCGCGGTGCGCGTCCCGCACGCCGACGGGGGCTTGCGGTCGCTCGACGTCAGCCTGGCGGCGGACGACGGCGGCACGGGGACGTTCCACGGCATCGCCGTGGACGTCACCGACCGCCATGCCCTGGTGCGCACCGTCGCCGAGCGGACGCGGGAGCGCGACACGTCGCGCGAGGAGCAGCAGCGGCTGCACCACCTGGTCGGGCTGATCATCCAGGCGCAGGAGGACGAGCGAGCGCGCATCGCGGCGGGCCTGCACGACACCACGGTGCAGACCCTCACCGCCATCGGGCGGCGGCTGCGCAGCCTCGCGGAAGCGTCGGCGCCGCCAAACGGTCTATCGGATGACCTGGCTCAGCTCGCGACCGCGGCCCTGGCGGAAGCGGACGAGGTCCGCCGGCTGAGCCGCAACCTGCGGCCGTCGGTGCTCGACCACCTGGGCCTGGCCGCCGGCCTCCAGCACCTGGCGGGGGAGCTGCGGCACGCGGGGATCGAGGCGACCGTGGCGATCGAGGGCGACGACGCGGGCCTCGACGACGACACGCGCATCACGCTCTTCCGCGTGGCGCAGGAGGCGCTGACGAACATCCGCCTGCACAGCGGGGCGCGGCACGCCACGGTCAGCTTGCGCATCGCCGCCCGCGAGACCGTGCTCGTCGTAGCCGACGACGGCCGCGGCTTCGATCCGGACGCGGCGCAACGGGCCGGGCGGCTCGGGCTGGCCGGCATGCGCGAGCGGGCGGCGCTGCTGGGCGGGACGCTGGAGGTGGGCAACCTGGCGGGTGGGGGGAGCCAGGTGACGGCGTGGCTGCCGCGGGGGCGGTGAACCCCGCGCCGGGCCTCAATCCCCTCCCCGCACCATCCCCGCCTCCACCACGCCGGCCGCGATCTCGGCGTCGCTGGCCGTTTTGGACAGCCACGTCGCGGCCCCGGCCGCCAGCGCCGCGTCCCGGTAGGCGGCGTCGTCGTGGGCCGAGATCATCACCACCGCCACCGACGCCCAGCGGGCGCGGATCCGGCGCGCCACTTGCAGCCCGTTCAGCCCTGGCATGTGCATGTCGAGGAGCACGACGTCCGGCTCGAGGCGATGCACCAAGCCAACCGCCGCCGCTCCGTCGGAGGCATGGCCCACGAGCTCCAGGCGCGGATCACGCGCCACGGCCTGGCAGAGCTGTTCGCACGCCAGGGGATGGTCGTCGACGACGACGACCCGCAGGCGCGGCGATAACTCGACGGCGCACATCGGCGGTGGCTTCCTCCCGGTGCCGGAAGTCTAACCCCGGTCAGGCGGGCCTGCATCGGCCGATCCTGCACGCCCGCGTAGGCCATACGGCGGATGGCTGGATGTGGACGGCGTTGCACGGCGGCCATCCATCCGCCAGACAGCAAGACGCCCGGGTGAAGCGGGCCCCACCGCGTTCACCCGGGCAAGTCTTGGGGAGGAGGACATTTCGGTTTGAAAGCTTCCGATTCGGCACAGCCCGCTGTGCAGTCACGGCTGTGCGTTGGCGAGTATCCCATGCCCGGATGAGCATGGGATGAGGCTCGGCAAAGAGATGCGTAAGCCCGGCGCGGCGCGGGGCTCGGACTTGGGCGTCGGCCACCGCCCGCGCCGCGCCGGGCGGCCGTCAGCTCACCGCCCGACCCGGCAGGGCAGCACGCCGGCGATGCTGCTGTAGATCCGCTCGAGGTCGCGCGTCGCCGGCGCGCTGTAGAACCGGTCGGGGTCGCCGGCGATGCGCGTCAAGAGGCGCGGGTCGACGTCCGCCCCGAAGCCGATGGTGAACACCGTGATGCCGGCCCGCCGCGCCGCCGCCGCCGCGTTGAGCGCCTCCTGGTCCGCGGCCCCGTCCTGCCGCCCGTCGGTCAGCAGCACGACCACCGGCGCATGGCCGGGGTCGCGGCCGGGCCGCGACAGGACGTCGACCGCCGCCAGGAGCGCCCGGTCGATGCGCGTGCCCTCGCCCGTCGGCAGGTTGTCGAGCGCCGCCAGCGCCGCGGTGAGGTCGCCCGTGAGATCCTGGACCACCGTGGCGTCGGCGTTGAACGCCACCACGCCGGCCCGCGACGGCGGCATCTCGAGGAACCGCAGGAAGCTCCGCGCGGCCTCGCGCGTCCGCGCCAGCTTCTCGCCCCACATGCTGCTCGACGTGTCGACGGCCAGCACCACGTCAAACGGCTGGGCCGGCTTGCAGTAGCCGTTGAAGAGCAGCGGCAGGAAGATCGCGGCGCGCTCCGGGGGCTCGACCACCGTGATGCGCGGCTCCGGGAAGTCGCGCGTGGCCGGCGTGCCGTCGGCGTCGATGAAGTCGATGTAGGCCAGCTTGTTGGTCGGGATGGTGCCCAGCGTGTCGGCCCGGACCCGATAGCGTGCCGTCCAGCCGCCTTCGGGCAGCTTGGGGATCCGCCAGATCAGCTCGTCGGCGCGGATCACCGCCGGCGGCGGCTCGGCCGAGCCCGGCACGTACGACACCTCCGCCGAGATCAGGTCGAAGACCTCGAGCGCGGTGATCTCGCCGCGGCGGCCGACCGCGCCGGCCACCGACCGATAGGCCGCCGCCAGGTCGCCGGAGGTCGGCGCCGGGAAGTACAGCTCGGGGCGGCTGGCCATGCCGCGCAGCGTCGTCGTGGCGTTGCTGTTCAGGCCGAGGCCGATGGTGATGATCGTCGTGCCCGCCGCCTTGGCCGCGTCGGCCGCCGTCACCGGCGAGCCGCCGCCAGGGGCGTTGTGCTCGCCGTCGGAAAGGAGCACGAGGATCGGCGTGGCGTCGGCGCGGTGGCGCTCGCCGGCCAGCTCGCCCTGGGCGGTGTTGACGGCCGCCGTGATGTTGGTCCACAGGCCGAGGAACGGCGGGGCCGGGATGCGCAGGAGCGCGGCGCGCACGGCGGCGCCGTCGGACGACAGCGGCTGCGACACGCTCGCGCCGGACTCGAACGGCACGAGCGCCACCTGGTTCTCGGAGAAGTCGACGAGGTCGAGGAACAGGCTGGCCGCCTGGATCGTCGGCTGCCACGTGCCGTTGTCGCCCTGCGACGCCGAACGGTCGATGGCCAGCGCGATGTCCGCCCGGCCGCCGCCGCCGATGTCGTCGGGGCAGCGGCCGGTGACGGTAAGGACGATCTCGACCTCCTGTCCGCGGTAGACTTCGGTCGGGCGGGCGATCTTGTCGGTGAAGACGTCGCACACGCCTTCGGGGGCGGCGGCGGGGGTCGCCGCGGCGGGCGCGGGGAGCGTGGCCGCCAGCGCGCACAGCCACGCCAGCGGGATCAGCCGCGCGGCACGGCGCGCCGCGACGGCGCGAACGAAAGGAGACGAGGGTCGGAGCCAGCGTCGGACCAGGGATGAGGACGACATCGAACACACCTCCCATCTGAATGATGACGGAACGGGTGGGGGATGGCGGCGGGGACATGCGGCTGGCCGCCGCCGACGGGATCCGCGTCGATCACCGGCCGAGCGCCGCGAGCCGAGCGCGGAGGCCCGGCCCGGCAGCGTCGATTGCCGGTAATCTTAGCGGCACTTCCGGCCGATGTTCATCCGCCATTCCCGATTCGCTCACGTGGGTCTCATCCACGCCGCTTAACATCAGCCCCGCACAGCAGAAGTCCTCCTTGTGCAGACTGAAGAGGGCCCGGGATCTCGTGACAGGGGCGGAACGAGAGACCGGGCTCTCTTCTTGCCTGCCTGAGCTGCCGTCGTCCGATCCACTTACCCGTCGACTGCCGGGACCGCCCGCCCTTCTCGCCCTTCCCACGCTATGGTCGATGCATCAGCGGCAGGAAGACCCGGCGCGTGCCGCCGCCCGGCGGCGTGGACGGCGCGCCGGTGGGCGTGGCCGTCGCGATGTGCGTCGCGGTGGGCGGCGATGTCGGCACGTGCGTGGCGGTGGCCGACGCCGCCGGCGTGACCGCGCCCCCACACCGGTTCGCGGCGCGCGGCGAGGGCGGGGCGCAGGCGGACCACGCGTCGCCGCCGTCGGGGTCCCGGCCCCAGCTCACGTCGGTGGTCTGCGGGCCGAACGCCACGCGGTCCACCGTGGCGCGCGCCGTCGAGAGCAGCACGGTCTCGCCCGACTTGCTCAGCTTGAAGCCGGCATGGTCCGGCCCCTGGCCGGCGTCCTCGTCGCACCAGATCAGCATGAACGCGCCCGGCGCAAGCGGCACGTCGGGCAGCCGGAACGCCAGCGCGTCCTCGGGGTCGTCGGAGAGGTAGTAGTCCGCCAGCGCGATCGGCTGGGGCCCGCGATTGTGGAGCTCGACCCAGTCGTCGAACTCGCCGGCCGGGTCGGGGCCGGCGGTCGCGTTGTCGGCGAGGATCTCGTTGATGACGAGGTCGCCGCCCGGCTCCACCGGGAGCACCGCGCCGCGCACGGTGTAGGTCCACGGGCGCGTGAGGTTGGCGCTCGGGAAGAACGCCACCCGGCCGTCGGCCACGACCGCGCGCACGTGGTAGGCCACCACCGCATGCGCCGGCTGCGCGGGAATGGTGGCGAAGAACGTCACGTCGCCGGGCATGAACGGGACCGTCGTCGGCGGCCCCCCGTCGACGCGGTAGATCAGATCGAGCTCGGTCGGCCACTGGGCGCCCTCGAAGCGCATGGCCAGCCGCACCGGCTCGCCGGCCGCCGGCGCCTCGGGATCCGCGACCTGTTCGGCCAGGCGGATGTCGGGCGCCTGCATGTCGTCGCGCCCCGCCAGCCACGCCGCGCGGTCGCGCGCCACGCCGAGGAGCGCCGGCACCGGCCGGCCGATGTCGACATCCTCCCAGACGTTGCGCGCGAAGAGGTCCAGCGCGTACAGCCGGTTGGGGTCGGACGCCACCGACGGCGCGATGCGGGCTTGGTAGGCCTCGACGCGGGCGGTGAGGTCGGCGATGCCGAAGGCCTCGGCCAGGAGCGTCCGGTAGTGCGCCAGGTAGTCGGCGCGAAAGCGCGGCACGGCGAGCAGGCGGCGCACGAGCGGGCGCGCGGCGGCCTGCGCCCCGGTGGCCATGAGGAACGGATCGGTCCGCGCCACGGCCTGGCGGTCGCCCGGGCTGATGCCGGCCCCGGGAAACACGCCGAAGCTCTCGTTGACGTCCCAGCTCAAGATGTGGAAGCGCCCGTCGGCGTCGGAGCGGTACAGGAAGTAGTTGTGGCCGGCGTAGTAGCTGTCGTAGTTCGTGTACAGGTTCAGCGCGGCGAGGTACCACAGCGCCCCGTCGACGTCCAGCACGCGCGCGATGGCGGCCGGGAAGTCGGCGTCGCTGACACCGCCCTCGGCCACGGGCGCGTCGAGGACCCGGATCAGCTCGCGCAGCCGGGTGTAGGCGGCGTCGCCGGCGCCGTCGGTCTTGAGCTCGTAGGCGCGCCGGTACGCGGCGAGATCCTCGCCCAACCAGCGCAGGTCCGGCCGCCCGCCGCGGCCGGGCTGTCCGGGCTGGTCGGGTTGGTTCGATTGGCCGGGCTGGTCGGCCGGGCCGGATTGGTCACGCGACCCGGACAGATCGGGCGGGCCCGGTGGGGCAGGCCGATCATGTCGGGCAGGCGGGGCGGATCGTGCTGGTCGAGCGGGCGTCGCGGTCGGTGGGCCGCCGGGGGGCCCGACGGGCGCCCCCTCGACCGGGTCACCTTTGAACAGGATGCCGTCGCCGAACGGGAACCACGCCCGGATGAAGCGGCCCTCGATCTGCTCGACGAGCGTGTACAGCCCGAAGTAGGCGCCGTTGATGTGGGCCCGCACGTACGCGGTGCGCGGCATCGGCTGAAACGGGCGCAGGGTATCGGTCGTCAACGTCTCGCGTGCCAACGTCGGGTCCGCGAAGCCGTTGTTGAGGTTGACCGTGTCGAATCCCATCAGATCCTGGCCGTCGACGCGCGCGTCGAGCGTGAGGTTGAGCGGCTTCTTGCGGCCAGGCCCGCGCGACGAGCTGTTGCCCTTCAGCCGCACCCCGACGTCGCGGTACGCCTGGCCGTCGACGACGAGGTCGGCGTACACGAAGCCCGTCTCGCCGACCTGGGCGAGGCGCGTCTCCCAGTCGGCGTCGTGGAACGACAGGTGGAAGTCGCGCACCACCGCGGGGTCGAACAGGTCGGCGGCCGGGGCCTGGGCATGGGATGGGCCGCCGGGGATGCCGGCGAAGCCCACCACGGCCACGACGGGCGCGACCCGCGCCAGCCAACGAGATCCACGCGTCATATCCGCCTCCTGTCGATGGGATGTCGACGGCATGTCGGCGGCCATCCGGCCGTCAGCCGACCGTCATCTGACCGTCATCCGCTGCCAAGATGTACAGCGTGCCCGGGTTCCGGAGCGATAGAATGATGCCTGACCACGTCGAGGCGCCCAACCCACCCCGACCGTTGAAAGGAAATCCGAGATGAAGAGCCGCCTCTGCCTTGCCGCCGTCGTCATCGCCGCCTTGGCCGCCGACGCGCCGCGCCGCCTGACCGCCCAGCCATCACCGCCGGCGCGGACCTCGCCGGACACGCTGTCCGTCGTCGACCAGATCGGCGGTGCGATCCACGCGGTCGCGATCCAGGAAGCCGCGGGCTGCGGCATCGCGTTCGTCGGCGCCGGTCCGCGACTGGCCACCTACGACGTGTGCGACGCCGGCCGCCCGCGCGATCTCGGGCGCTCGGCGCCCTTGGCGGACGTCGTGCTGGGGGTGGCGCTCGCGGGATCGCACGCCTACGTCGCCGCCGGGCGCGCCGGCCTGCGGGTGTTCGACGTGGCGGACCCGGCTCGGCTGGTCGAGGTCGGCGCCGTCGACGTCCCCCCCGACAACGACGGCGAGGACGAGGCGCTCGGCGTGGCCGCGGATGGACACCTCGCGTTCGTCGCGCTGGGCTCGCGCGGCGTCGCGGTCATCGACGTGACGGACCCCGCACACCCGCGCGAAGCGGGACGCTGGCACGTGCCGTTCCACGGCACGGCGTTCGCGGTCGCCAGCCACGCGGGCCATGTCTACGTCGCCGACGGCGACGCCGGGCTCGTCGTGCTGGACGTGGCCGCCCCGGCAGACCCGCGCGAGGTCGGCGCGCTCGGGGCCGTCGACGGCCAGCCGCTGTTCGCCACCGCGGTCGTGGCGGCGGGCACGACGGTATTCGTGACGGGCGGACCACATCTCTGGTCCGTCGACGTCGCCGACCCGGCGTCGCCTCGCCCAGCCGGCCCGCCGCTCACCGACCCCCTCACCGACGGCAAGGCCCTGGCGCTGTCCGGCGGCGACCTTTTCGTGGTGCGCGTGGCATTCCTGCGGTCGGCGGCGTATGCGCTGCGGCTCCAACGCGTCGACGCCCGCGCACCGGGCGCCCTGCGCCAGGTCGCCTCGGACGACGTCCCGATGCCGTACGATGACGTCTTCGCGCTGAACACGCCGCGGATCGGCCTCGCCGTGGCCGGGGGCTTCGTCTGGATGGCGAACGCGTCGCACGGCCTGGAGGTGCTCAAGTTCCTGGACCCGCCCGCGTTTCCCGACGGCCCGTTCCGCATGCGCGTCGGCGTCGGGTCGGCGACCCGGGCCGAGGCGGTGGTCCCGTACGGCGCGTTCGCCCTGGTCCCCAACGCCGACAGGGACGTGCAGGTCTACGAAGCGGACGCGGCCGCGCGGGGCGCGCTGCGCTATGCCGGGAAGCTGGCCTTCGAAGGCCACGCGGTGGACGTCGCGGTCGAGGACGGGATCGCCTACGTCGCCGCCGGCGATCTCGTCATCGTCGACGTGTCGGCGTTTCAGGCCGGCCAGCAGATCCTCGCCCTCGCCCGGCTCAAAGGCGCCGGCGGCGCGATCGACGTGGCCGCCCGAGCGGGGCGGGCCTACGTCGCCGATCTCAGCGCCGGCGTGGAGGTCGTCGACGTCTCGAACCCGCGCCGCCCGGCGTCACTGGGCTCGCTCCCCGGCATCGACCGCGCCGAGGCCGTGGCGATCGACGCCGGCCGGCTCGTCGTCGGGACCGGCGCGCGGGTAGCGGTCTTCGACCTGGCGGACAAGGATCACCCGGTGTTGATCGCGGCCGCCGACACGCCCGGCCTGGTCGAGGACGTGGCCATCCGCGGCGACGACATCGTGGCGGGGGGCGATGGCGCCGGGCTGACGGTCTTCCACCTCGCGGCCGACGGCCTGACCCAGGTCGGCTACCTCCAGACCGACGTCGGCCCGCACGCGATCGCGGTCGATGGCGACCGGGTGTACCTGGCGTCCGGCGTCGGCGGTCTGCAGATCGTCGACATCGCCGTCCGCGGCGCGCCCCGGCTCGCCGGCGCGATCCCGCTGCCGGGCGACGCGTCCGGCGTCGCGGTCGATGGATCCCGCATCCTGGTCGCGGCCCGCGGCGGCGGGGTGTGGGTGCTCGGCGATCCGGCAGCCGTGCCGACGCCGGGTGCGCCGGGGATCCCGTCGCCGACGGCGACCCGCGTGCCGGGCATGCGGGGCGGCGCCTGGCTGCCGCTGGCCTGCG
>CAYQBA010000115.1:0-15488 GCA_964415605.1 uncultured Anaerolineales bacterium
GGACGCGGCCGGGCTGGCGGCGCTGGCGCGGCGCCTGGCGCCGTCGTCGGCGTGGGGCTCGCCGGCGCCGGACGCGCGTTTTGCCCAGGCGCTCGAAGCGCGCCTCGTGTCGGCGTTCGATGGGCGCGTCGCGGCGCGCCGCGACGGCGGCGTTGGCCGCCGCTCCGAGCTCTGGCTGATCGGTGGGGCGGCCGCGGTGCTGGCGACGGCGGTGTTCGCGCTGAACCCCAACCGCGGCATCGCGCCGCCGCTCCCGCCGACCCTGGAGGTGGCCACCCGGACCGCCACGCTGACGAGCTCGGCCACGCCGTCCGTGGCGGCCACGCCGGCGCCGGTCGGGACGGGTTGAGCCGCGCGCCGCGGTTGGCGGGGCGCGCGCGGGGCTCGGCACGCGACCCCGGACATCGCGGGACCGGGGTCGTGCGGGGGATCCGCGCGCGGCAGGGCAAAGACGGGCGCGCGGCGATCATCGGTGCAGCGGTGCTGGTCGGCGTGGCCGGCGTGGCGGCCGTGGCCGCGGCGCGCTCGCCGTGGTTCGTCGAGTCGGTCTACGCCGCGCGCCTCGGGCCGGCGATCAACCTGGCGCAGACCGGCCTGTCGGGCCGCGTCCCCTTCAGCCTGGCGGAGCTGCTCGGGTTCGCCGTCGCCGCGTGGCTGGGTGCCGCGTGGGCGCACGTGGCGTGGCGCGCCGTGCACGGGCGCGGCGCCGAGCTGCGCGCGGATCTCGCCATGGCGGTCCGCCGCACGGTCGCGACGGGCGGTGTGGCGATCGCGCTCTTCTACGCCCTGTGGGGCGTGCAATACGCCCGGCCCGACCTCGTGGCGCGCCTCGGCTGGGCGCGCTACACGTCGGCGCCCGAGGACGCCGGCGCCGCGGCGGCCGAGCTGGCGGCGCTGGCGGCGGACCTCGTCGACGCGGCCAACGCGGACTATCGCGCGGCGTTCGGATCGGGCGACCTCGGCGTGCCGAGCGACGGGCGCGCCCGCGCGGCCGAGATCGACCGGGCCATCGACGCGGGCTTCGCGCGCGTGGCCGTGCGGCTGGGCGAGCCGGACGCGTTCGCCCGGCCGCGGGGGCCCGCCAAGCCCCTCGCGCTGTCGATCGTGCTGAGCCTCCAGGGGCTCGTCGGGGTCTACGCCCCGTGGACCGGTGAAGCCAACTACAACGCCCATGCACCGGGCCACGAGATCCCCCACGCCATGGCGCACGAGAAGGCGCACCAGCGCGGCATCACCCGCGAGGACGAGGCGAACTTCGTCGGCTACCTGGCGTGCGACGCCAGCCCGGATGCTTTCGCGCGCTACGCCGGCCACCTGTTCGCCCAGCGGCAGATCCTGCGCGAGCTGGACCGCTTCGACCCCGACGCGGCCTCCGCCCTGGTGGCGCGCCGGCTGCCGGGCGTGCAGCGCGATGTCGATGCCAGCCGCGCCTACTGGGCGCGCTTCGACGGCCCGGCACGGCGTGCGCAGACCCGCACCAACGACGCCTTCCTCAAGCTGCACGGCATGCCGGACGGCGTGGGCGCCTATGGCCGCAGCGTGACGCTCCTGGTGGCGTTCGCGCGCGCCAACGGTGGGCGTGTGGCGCGTTGACGGGCCGCCGGCCGGCGGGCGGCGCGATCCCGCCCCACCCGCCCGGCCGGTGGCTGGTGTCTACGGCGCGGTCACGGCGATCGGGATGGCGAACAGCCGCCGGGCCTGCGCCGGCCCGAAGAACGCCGTGCCATGGTACACCGTGCCGGAGACGGCACCCTCCGGCAGGTCGTAGCACACGCCCAGCGCGGCGGTCGCGCCCGCGGCCACGCCGCCGGCCGGCACGTCCGTCACCCGCACGCCCTCGCCCTGCACGGCCAGCAGCTCGAGGTCGAACGTCGACGGCGCCGGCACCGACCAGCCGTGCACGCTGGCGATGTAGGTCCCGTCCAGCGGCCCCACGAGGTGGATGGCCTCGTCGGGCTCGGGGCTGCCCGAGGCGGCCACCTGCTCGTCGCGCGACGGCGCGCCGTCGCCGTTGGCGTCGCGGTACAGGTACAGGTCGAGGTCCGTGCCTGGCTGGCCGTCGAGCGTGATGTCGATGGACGCCCCGCGGCGCACGGCGAAGGTCTTGCGCCACTTGGCGGACAGCTCGTTGTTGGCATCGTCCTGCGTCACCGGCTGGCCGGCGGCGGCGTCGGCCGCCGACAGGCCAAAGCCCTCGGCCGCCAGCGCGTCGACGGCGAAGCTCGGGGTGAACGCGACGGGCGTGCAGCCCGCGGCGGCGGCCTGGACCGCGTCGGGCACGAGCCGCGCCTGGTCCATGCTCAGCTCGAACGGCACCTCGAAGCTGCGGCCCGACACCAGCACGTTGTGCGCCATCACGAGGTTGAGGCCCGCCCGCGCAGGGCCGTCGATCCACTCCTCGTAGGCGCCGGTGACCGTCTCGAACGGCCACACGCCGGCGCCCGTGGAGGTGCTGGCGCTGCCGCCGGTCTGGGCCAGCCCATACGGGCCGAAGACCGCCCGATCGGCCAGGTTCGTCGTGGCGTTGGCAGGATCCGCGGGATCTGTCCAGCGGTCCGGCGCCGGGCCGTAGAGCAGCGTGTCGATGTCGCTGCGCGGCACCTCGGCGCCGGTCGCGTCGTCGATCGCGAGCCCATCCTCCCACTGGCTGCGCAAGACCAGGCGGGCGCCGGCGGCGATGTCGTCCGCCACGTCGACGAAGAAGTAGCGCCAGTCGCCGGACTCGTTCCCGTAGCCCCAGAAGTTCCCGCCCTGCACCACCGCGTTGGCGTACGGCTGGGTCTTGTCCTGCGCCCGCGCGTCGGCCAGCGGCGTGGACCCGCCGGCGGCCAGGTCGGCCGCGACGTTGACGTGGACCGGGATCACCAGCCGCATGGGGTGAGGGGTCTGGATCTCGGCCGACCGCCGCGTCTGCCGCAGCCAGCGCTGGATGTTGCAGGTCACGCCGCCCGTCGCCGTCGGCGCCGGCGGCGGCTCGGACGCCGCGGCAAAGTCGAAGGCCTGCAGGGCCAGCGGCAGGAACATCCGCCGGCCCGCGTCGGTCGGATCGGCGGCGGGCGCGAGCGGCGTGGTCCACGGATAGGTCGCGAACACCGCGCCCTGGTAGTAGCCCGGCCCGGCCCCGGCCGGTGCCCGGACCGTCACCGGCACGTCCAGCGTGCCGCCGGCCGGCACGGTCACCGTGCGGTTGTCGAACGCCACCCAATCCCAATCCTGATGCGCGAAGAACTCGAGCTGGAAGCGGATCGTGGTGGTCGGCCGCGCTGCCGGCCGCGTGCGATGCATCAGGCCGATGTACAGGCCGCTGTCGGTGCGCTCGCGCGGGTGGTGCACCCACACCACGAGGTTGTTGACGGCGCGGGTGTCCTGCCCGAAGCGGATGAACTCCCCGCGGTCGATCTCGGTGTTGGCCCAATCCACGTCGACGATGCCGTCGATCTGGCGCGACGACTGCAGGACCGCCTTGTCGACCACCCCGTCGTCGTCCCGATCGTGCCACATCCCGTCGTCGTCGGCGCAGTCCTCGGACAGCTCGGAGTGGTTGTAGACCACGAGCGACCACAGGTTGTCCGGCGTGGCGCCGCCGGTGCTCGTCGTGAAGTTGAGCCCGAGGTCGGAGTCCTCGATCGGGATCTGCAGCCGGACCGCCATCAGCTCCGTGCCCTCGGGGATCAGGTGCTCGGGGACCGGAATGAGGTAGTCGGGCAGGCTCGCCGTGTACGGGGTCTCCTTGGCGCTGGTCTGCGACGTCCAGCTGAAGGCGTGAACGCCGGTGCGCCGCAGCGACTTGGCCGCGAGGTCGACCTCGAGGGGGCGCGGGCTCGGGTTGGTCAGCGTGACGGTCGTGCGCCGCGTCTCGCCCGCCTTCATCAGGCCGGGGAAGCTGGGGTACGCCGTGCCCCGGTAGTCGCCGGGCGTGATGACGTCCGGCAGGGCATACAGGCCGTCGAGCCCGCCGGCGATGAACGCCGAGCGCGCGCCGTCGACGTAGCCGGTGCCCGTGCGGAACACGTCGTAGCCGTTGGGCCGCGCCCCGGCCGCGAGGATCGCGCGGGCCTCGCGCCACGTGGGCCACCGCCCCGCGCGCGCCTTGAACGCCTGGTAGATCAGCGCCAGGTTGCCCGCCGCCACGGGCGTCGAGCGGCTGGTGCCGCCCCATGTCACCACGGTGCGCGCGCCGTTGGCGCTGCCGTTGACGATGGTCGCGCCCGACGCGTACGCGCCGTCGGCGGCCACGTGCGGCCCCTGCGTCCCATCCGCGGCCGGGCCCATCGACGAGAACGGGATGATGTCGCCGTACACGATCTGCGCGGTCGACGCGATCGAGTCGTAGCCGGTCGAGCCCATCTGCGTCGAGGCCGCGATCTTGATGGCGTTGCGCGGGTGGGGATCGCGCAGGCTGCCGTAGCCCGGCCCGCCGTTGCCGGTCGAGAAGACGAACGCCAGGTCGGGGTTGACGGTCGTGAGGTGGTCGATGAGCCGCGAGGCGTTGTCCCAGCCTTCCTCGAACACGTTGCGCAGCGGGTAGCTGTTGCTGAGCACCTGGACCTCGTCGCCGGCGCGGTCCTTCTCGTGGCCATACGCCGCGTAGACGTACGCCGCCTCGGACGTGAGCGTGCCGCCGCGGTAGATCCCCACGACCGCCGCACCCGGCGCCGCGCCCTTGTGGATGTAGGGCGGCTGGCCGTCGCCCGGCAGATCGCTGAACTTCAGGTCGATGCCCGCCGGCACCGGCAGCACCCCCTGGCCGGCGACGTTGGAGGCGCACAACGTCCCGTGGTTGCCGCCGTACGGCCCGAGGATGGCGACGACGGTGCCGGCGGCAGGCGGCGGGGGCGGGGCGCCCTCGCCCGCGTACAGGTACATGCCCGGCGGCGGGTTCGCCCCGTCGCTGATCCAGTACAGCAGCCCGCCCGAGATGTCGGCGTGCCCGTCGCCGTCCATGTCGCGGTAGATCAGCGGAGAGGACCGGCTGACGGGCTTCTCCTCGACGAAGTCGCGGTCGTTGTCGAGGTCGACGTACGCGGTGTCGTAGACGCCCGCGGTCGTCTCGTCGACCAGCAGCAGGCCGGGGCGCTCGCCGGCGTAGCGCGTGAAGAGCGTCGGCTCGGGGTGCGGCCCGAACCGGTACTCGCCGCTCCGGCTGCGCAGCGGCACCTTGTAGTCGCACGTCGGGTCGGGGTCGATGCGCGCCGGCTGACCGGCGGCCGGCCGGCGGATGCGCTTGAAGCACGCCTGACCCACGTCGGGGTTGGCCCCGCCGGGCGTGGCCGGTGCGGCCTGCACGAGCTGGACCACGCCGCCCGACCCGATCTGCGAGCCGGTGCTACCCAGGAGCAGGTCCTGCTGGTACTGGTAGGTGCCCTGGGAATCGAACGCCTGCGGCCAGCCGAAGTACGGCGAGGCGGCGTCGGTCACCGTGGCCCACGTGCCGACGAGCTCCGGCGTGGCGAAGTCCACGCCCGTGTCGGTGACGCCGACCCGGACGCCCGCGCCCGTCCAGCCCTTCTCCCACGCCAGGCCCGAGCGGTGGTTGGCGCGCGCGTCGAACCAGCCGTCGCCGGCCACGCCGCCCGCGGCCCCGGGCAGGCTGCCGCGGTCGACCGTCCCGCCGTCGGGGGCGGCGGCATCGGCCGCGCGGGCCCGGTCCGACATCACCAGCGGCGGCGCCGCGGCGTACGGAACGTCCGCCGCGAGGATCTCCGCCCAGCGGCGTTCCACCTCGGCGGTGCTCGGGCCGGCCGGCACGCCCTCCGGGAAGTGGCGGTCGTCGGCCATCGTCGGGTGGGCGGGATCCTCGATCAGCGCGACGCCCGGAAGGCCCGCGAGCTTGAGGAGGTTGCCGAGCCGGACGCGCGCCATCGTCACCGTGGCGCCGAGGGGCCACGGGATGGCCGCCGCGCGGTCGACCAGGCCTCCCACGTCGAGCGGGCCGCTGCTCTTGATGGCGACGTACACCCGGGCGTCGAGCCCGCTGCCCTCGGCGCCGACCGCGGCGAGCGCGATGGCCTCGGCGTCCGGTCCGGCCTCATCGAGGGACGTGGCCGACGCCGCGGCGAACGCGGCGAGCAGGCGTGGGTCGACCTTGCGCGCGGCGCCGTCGCTCGCGGTCCGGATGGATGTCGCGGCGTCGGGGGCCTGGGCCGAGGCCTTGTCGCCATCCTGGGCCGAGGCCTTGTCGCCGCCCGGGATCCGCGGGACGCCGGCCGTGAGCGCAAGGGAGGCGCGCGGCGCCGCATCCCGGGCGGCCGTGGCCGCGCCGATGGGAACGGCGACGGCGGCAAGGATCAGGACGGCGGCGGCGAGGGCCGGGATCAAGCGGTGGGATCGCGGTGCCATGGGGGTTGCTCCTGTCGTGGCGGAGTGGGCGGTCGGCGCTCAGCCGGTCGCCGCGTCGTCGTGCCGGTCGCCGGCGTCGACCCGGTCGTCCAGCCCGAACACGCGGACGAGGAACGCCAGGCTGTCGGCCTGCTCGTCGATCTGCTTGGCGGTCGGCGTGCCCATGCCGTGGCCTGCAGCGGTCTCGACGCGCAAGAGGGTCATGCGCGGGCCCGGGCGGGCCGCCTGGAGCGTGGCCACGAACTTGTAGGCGTGCGCCGGGACCACGCGGTCGTCGGTGTCGGCGGTCAGCACGAGGATCGGCGGGTAGTCCACGCCGTTGCGGACGTTGTGCAGCGGCGAGTACGCGAACATGAAGGCAAAGTGGTCGGGATCGGCTTCGGCGTTGCCGTACTCGCCCACCCAGTAGCGCCCCACCGTGAAGCGGTGGTAGCGCAGCATGTCGATCACCGGGCGGCTGCACAGCACGGCGCCGTAAAGGTTGGGCCGCTGCAGCATGCACGCCGCCACCAGCAGCCCGCCGTTGCTGCCGCCGTGGATCGCCAGGCGCGCCGGCCGGGTGTAGCCGTGCGCGATCAGGCCCTCGGCGGCGGCGACGAAGTCGTCGAACACGTTTTGCTTGCGGTCCAGCATCCCGGCGGCATGCCAGTCGGCGCCGTACTCGCCGCCCCCGCGGAGCGTGGCGACGGCGAACACGCCGCCGAGCATCATCCAGGCCAACGCCATGGCGTTGAACTGCGGCAAGGCGCTGACGTTGAAGCCGCCGTAGCCGCTCAAGAGCGTCGGCCGATCGCCATCGAGCGCGAGGTCGCGCAGGTGCGTGGCAAGCACCGGCACGCGCGTTCCGTCGCGCGACACCGCCGTCACCGCGCGGGTCGTGAACGCCGCCGGGTCGAACGTGAGCGGCGCCGCGCGCCATGGCGCGATCTCGAGCGTGCCGATGTCGACGCGGAAGACGTCGAGCGGCTGGAGGAACGACGTGAACCCGACGAACAGCTCGGCGTCGTCGGCCGACCCGGAGAGGCTGACGATGGTGCCCGGGCCGGGCAGCGCGACCTCGCCGGCCGGGCGTCCGTCGAGCTCGAAGACCTCGAGCCGGTGGGCGGAGCCCTCGAGGCGGACCACGGCCAGGCGCCCGCCCGCCATGCGGGCCATGTGGAGCGTCCCGGCCGCTTCCGGGACGACCTCGCGCCAAGTCGAGGCGTCCGGACGCTCGACGTCGATCGCGATCACCCGGCCGCGCGGCGCCCCGAGGTCGGTCTTGAAGAACAGCTCGGGCCCGGCGCTGCCCACCAGGTGGTAGGCGGCGTCCGCGGCGTCGAGCAGCCGAGTGAACGCGCCGCCGCCGTCGACGGGGCGGACGTAGACCCGGTTCTGGACGTCGGTGCCGTGGCTGACGTGCAGCACGAGGAACCGGCCGTCGTCGGTGACGATGGGGTGGAAGCCGAGCCCGGGCGCGTCGGGGCGTGCGTAGACCAGCGGATCCGCGTCCTGCCCGGTCCCGAGCCGGTGGAAGTAGACCTGGCTGTGGCGGCTCGTGTCGCTCTCGAGCAGGCTGGGCGGCTCGGGGAAGCGGTTGTAGTAGAAGCCGCTCCCGTCGGGAGCCCAGGCCAGGCTGGCGAACCGGCACCAACGCAGGACCTCCGGGAGGTCGTCGCCAGTGGCGATGGCGCGCACGCGGACGGTCTGCCAGTCGCTGCCGCGCTCCGACAGGCCGTAGGCGAGCCAGGCGCCGTCGCGGCTCACCCCGATGCTCGTGAGCGACGTGGTGCCGTCGTCGCTCAGCGCGTCGAGGTCCAGGAGCACGCGCGGCGCCTCCGAGACGCCGGATTGGACCCACAGCGCCGGCTGGTTCTGCAGGCCGTCGTTGCGGCTGTAGACGTAGCGGCCGGCGCGCTTGACGGGCGGGCCGTGGCGCGGGCGGTTCAGCAGCGCGGTCAGCCGTTCGCGCAGCGCCTCCCGCCCGTCGACGCCCGCCAGGAAGCAGGTCGTCAACGCATCCTGGGCCTTCGCCCAGTCGCGGGTGGCCGGCGCCGACGCCTGCTCGAGCCAGCGATAGGGGTCGGCGACGGTCACCCCGTGGAAGTCGTCCGCGACGGCGTGGCGGGCGGTCACGGGGTAGTCGGGCAACGGTTCCGGGGTGGCGTGCATGGCGATCTCCTCGACCGTCGGGCGCGTGGTGGCGGCGCGAGCGTGGCTGGGCACCCTGACCCGCGCGGCCCGATCGCCGCTATGATGGGCACCCGCGGGTGACTTGTCAAACGACCGCCGGCGTCACGCCGTGACCCCCGGGGCACACATCACGGCGTCGACGGCCTCGCCGTGGAGCCGCGCCTGGCCTGCCGCCGCCGGCACCACGGCGCTCTCGCCGCACGCCAGCGCGACCGCGCCCGACGCGGTCTCGATCGACAGGCGGCCGCCGAGGCACACGATTCCCATGAACGCGTCCACGCCGATGGTCCACGACCCGTCGCCCGTCCACCTTTCGGCAGTGCACCATGGCGTGGCGAGCACCCGCTCCCGCCGCGGGCCGGCGGCGGCGAGGACGTGGGTTGCCGATCGGCAGCCCGCCACGAACGCGGCGCCGCGCGGGGCGCCCCAGTCGGCCACATCCAGCGCGCGCGCCACGTGCAGCGGGCGCGGCTGGCCGGCCGGGTCGGGCCGTCCATTCGGATCGTAGCGGCGGCCCCAGTCCCACAGCCGATACGTGACGGCGCGCTTGCCGGGCAGGACGAGCTGGGGCTCGACGAGCGTGACACCGGCCCCGATGGCATGCACGGTGCCGGCCGCGACGACGAACGTGTCGCCGGGCGCGACGGGCACGAAGTTCAGGAGGGCGTCGAGGCCGGCGCCGCGAGCCAGGCAGGCCTCGACGTCGGCGCGCGCCACGCCGGCCTGGAAGCCGAGGTAGATCCCGGCGCCGGGCGCGGCGCCGACGATGATCCACGCCTCGGGCTTGCCGCTCTCGCCGGGCGCGAGCGCGGGATCGTCGGCGGCCGGGTGGACTTGCACCGAGAGGGTTTCCGCGGCGTCGAGGACCTTGACGAGGAGCGGCAGCCGACCGTCATGCCGCGCGGCCGCGGGGCCGAGCCATGCCGCGGGATCGCGCGCGATGACGTCGGACAACAGCTCGCCGGTCCGCGCCAGGCGGCTGGGGAAGGTCGGCTCGACCGAGATCTCCCACGCCTCGCCGATTCGGTCGGCGGCCGCCACGACGCCGAGCCGGGCCTTGTGGCAGGCGGCGATCCACTGGCCGCCCCAGGGCGTGCGGACCGGGGGCGTGACGTTGTCAGGGCGCAGCCGCTCGGGCGGCGGTGTGGGGCGGGTGGGCATCGGGTGGAGTTTAGCCAATCGGTGAGCGGGGGCTCAAGTTTGTGGCGGCACGACAACCGGTGTCCCTGGAACCATCTCTCCGCCTGGCGTGTCTTGATGATCATCAGGAGCACCCCAGCTTGAATCCTCCCTGCCACCGCGTGTGGCTCGCCCATGCCCCGCGACCTACCCCGGGCGCGATCCTGTCCGCCGGGCTGGCCGCGATCGCATGGGGCTGGGCCGGGTGGGGCGGGGGCAGCCCCGGCGCAGCCCCCGCGGGGGCGCAAACGGTCTCTCCAAGCGCACCGGGCGTGGCCGAGGCGACCTGGGCGCTGCCGGCGCCGCGGCCGCCGTTCGACCCCGCGATCGAGCCGTTGGACGTCGCGTGGGACCCCGGCGGCGGGATCCTCGTCGCCGACGCGGCCAACGCCGCCGTCATCGGCTACGACGCGGCGGGCGCGCGCCGGCGGGTGTGGCGGATCGGCGACACCGCGGGGGTGCCGGCGTGCCAGGCGATCCCGATCGCCCTGGCCGTCGACGGCGGGCGGGGGCACGTGTATGTGCTGTGGCGCATCCACCCGCCGGACGGGGCCGGCGGCAGCACCGAGACCGTCGTGCTCGAGGTCCGCGACGACGGCGGCAGCGTGACCCGCCAGCAGCCGGTGGTGGCGGATGACCTGGCCGTCGAACCCGGCACGGGCAACCTCTGGCTGTACGACGCGGCGGCTGGGCGCGTGGTGGAGCGGCGGCTGTCCGACAGTCTCCCACTGCGCTCGATCGCCGTCGGGCGCCGACCGGGCGGCGCGGGCAGCCTGGCGATCACGCCGACGCGGGTGGCTGTCGTGATCGGCCGGTCGGTCGAGCTGTTCGACCGGGACGGCCGGCGTCAGCCCCGGGTGGATCTCGGCGGGCAGCCGGCGCAGTCGGTGGCCGCGGGCACCGACGGGCGGCTGTGGGTGCTGGTGCGCCCGGGCGGGGCCTTCACCGACGCGCTGGCGGCGCCGCTGATCCACCGGCTCGACGCGCGCGGCGATCCCATCGACGTCATCCAGCACGCGGCGCTGGGGGCGGCTCCCCTCCCCGCGGGCATCGGCTGGCCGTTCGCCATCGACGTTCAGCAGGACGCGCCGGCGTTCACCACCGGCCGCGAGCAGGCGCCGTTCGAGGTGCGCTGGCACGCGGGCGCCGTCGGCCCGGCACGCGTCATCGCCGGCGGCCCGACGCGCAACGGGGGCACGGCCCCGCGCTGCCGGGATGGGCGCGCCGGTGTGCCGCCGGCCATCGTGGCCACCGGGGACGGGGATCTGATCGCCCTCGATGCCGCGGGCGGCCAGATCGTCGCCATCGACCCGGCGGCGGGGGGCGGGTATGCCTCGGCGATCGCCGAGGCGCCGGCCGGGGCGCGCGACGTGGCTGTGGACGACACCGGCGCGGTGCTGGTGCTCGGCGCGGACGGCGAGGTCCTGGCCTTCCGGCGGGACGCCCAAGTGGGCCCGGCCTGGCGGCTGGTGTGTGGCTGCGGGCGCGGCGACCGCGTGGCGATCGGGCACCGCTCGCTCTTCGTCGGCCAGCCCGAGCCGCTCCCCGGTCGGATCCAGTGGCGCAGCGCGCGCACGGGCGCGGCCATCGGGAACGTGAACCTCCCGCCCGGCACCGGCGGGCGCTGGCCGGCAGACGTGGCCGCGGTGCCCGGAGGCGACGCGCTGTTCGCCGCGGGGCTGGTCGGCGGCATGATCCACGTCTGGAACATCGCCGGGGGGCGGACCACGGACGGCCCCATGGCCGCGTGGGGCGCCGGCGTCGCCGCGGGCCCGCGCCGGCTGGCGGCGACGCGCACGACCGACGGCACCCTGGTGGCGGCGCTGCGGTCGGATGGGTCGGTGGCCGTGTTCGACGACGCCGGAGACCTGCGCGCGGCGTGGCGGCCGCGGACCGCGAACGGTACGCCGATCACCGGCGACGACGTCGCCGTGGGCCCCGACGGTCGCGTCTACCTCGTCGCCGGCACGGGCCGGGCGGTGCACGCCTTCGCGGCACCGGGCGGCGGCGACGTCGAGGCGCCTGCCACGACCCCGCCGCCGCCGGACCCGGCCCGCCGCGCGTGCGCGCCGGTCGCGCGCCGCATCGTCCCGGCGGGGTCGGTCCCCGCCGGTGTCGAGATCGACGTCGGCATCGCGATCGACGTCGCCTGCCCGCCGGGGCGGGCCGCCGGCGCGGACGTCGTCGTGGCGCTCGACCGGTCGAGCTCGATGGCGGGCGCCCCGCTGGCGGCCGCGGTGGGCGCGGCACGGGCGTTCGTCGCCGGCCTGGATCGCGGCCGGCACCGCGTGGCGCTGGTGACGTTCGGCGACGGCGCGACGGTCGACGCGCCGCTGTCGTCCGACCCTGCCCCGGTGCTCGGGAAGCTTGCCGCCTTGCGGGCGCTCGGCGGCACCGACGTCGCGGCGGCGCTGGACGTCGCGGGCGGCGTGCTGGCGGAGGCGGCCGCGGCGTCGGACGGGCCGGCGCGGCTGCCGGTGGTCGTGCTCCTCTCGGACGGTGGCCACGGCAACCCGGGCACCGACCCGCGCGCCGTGGCGGCGGCGCTGCGGGCGCGGGGGATCGCGCGCTTCACGATCGGGCTGGGCGCCGCGGCCGACGCGGCGCTGTTGGCGGACGTCGCCGACGGGCAGTACTTCCCGGCGCCGGAGCCCGGGGATCTGGCACCGATCTACAGGGCGATCCACGACCGCATCGCCAGCCCGGGCATCGGCGACGTGATCCTCGACGAGCGGTCGGGCGCGGATCACGCGATCGTGCCGCGGTCGGCGGATCCCCCGGCCTGGGCAGTGGACGAAGGGCTGCGCTGGGGGCGCGCGGTCCTGCCGCGGACCGGGCTGACGCTGACCTATCGGATCGCGGCGCGCCAGCCCGGCCGGCTGGTCCTGGGCGCGGGCAGCGCGGCGGTCTACGCCGACGCGGCGGGGATCGAGCACCCGCTGGCGATCCCGACGGCGGTGGTGTCGGTGAGCGTCGGGGTCGCAACGGCGACCGCGACGCCGGTGGGATCGGGGACGCCGGGGGGATCGCCGACGGCGGCGGGCACGGCACCGGTAGGGACGCCGGGGCCACCGGCCACAGTCGCAGCCATGGCGACGGCGACGGCCTCGCCGCCCGGGCGCCCGGCGCTGGTCTACCTTCCCCACGTCGACGGCTGCGCGGGAGCGGCGCCGCCGCTCACGGCGGTGCTGGTGCTCGACGCGTCGGCGAGCATGCTCGAGCGCCTGCCAGGTGCGCCGCGCGCCAAGCTCGACGGGGCGCGCGCGGCGCTCGCGGCCTGGCTGGGCGCGGTGCGCTGGGAGGCGGGCGACCGCATCGGGCTGGTGACGTTCCACCGCCGCGCGGCGGCGGCGGCGCCGCTGGGCGCGTCGCGCGCGGCGCTGGAGACGGCGCTGGGCACGGTGGGCGTCGACGACCAGACGCGGCTCGACCTCGGGATCATGGCGGCTCACGCGATGCTCGCGGAGGCGCCAGGGGGCGGCTCGCGGCGGGTGATCGTGGTCCTGACCGATGGCCGGCCTTACCCGGTGGCGGGGGCGGTGGTGATCGCGGCGGCGGCCGCGGCCAAGGCGGACGGCATCCGCATCGTCGCGGTCGGGCTGGGCGACGAGCTCGACGCCGGCACGCTGCGCGCGGTGGCGAGCTCGCCGGCGGATTTCCACCGCGCCGCGACGGACGACGCACTGGTGGCGCGCTTCAGGGCGCTGGGCGGCGAGATGGCCTGCGCGGGGCGGTGATGTGTTATCTCGCCCCGCGCTCACGGCGACGCCCGCGGCCAGAACCGCTCCGCCGGGCACGGGTCGAACGCCCCGGCGATGGCCCGGTACACTGCCGCCAGGTCCTCGCCGTCAGGCGCGAAGAAGTAGTCCGCGGGCCGTGACGCCATCTCTCGCAGCGCGTCGGTCTCGACGTCCTCGCCCAGCCCGATCGTGAACAGCCGCACGCCCCCGGCCTTCACCGCGCCCGCGGCGGCGACGGCGGAGGCGATCGGCTCCGGGTTGTTCCGGCCGTCGGTGAGGACGATCACCGCCGCCTGGCGCCCGGGGACGGCGCGCGAGCCCTGCAGCTCCGCCTGCGCCGCGCGCAGGCCCAGGTCGATGCGCGTGAACTGGGCCATGGCGATTCCCGCCAGCGCCGCGTCCAAGCTCGCCCGGTCGCCGGTCAGCGGCGCCGCCAGCCAGGCCGACGCGTTGAAGCCCACGATGGCCGCCCGGTCGCCCGGCAGGTCGAGCTCGGCCAGGAACAACGCCGCCGCCTCGCGTGCCGCGTCGAGCTTGGGCCGGCCGGCGCGCGTGGCATCGCGCATGCTCGTCGACGCGTCGAGCACCAGCACGACGTCGATGCCCGGCCGGTTCGGGTCGCACGCCGGGTCGCGCAGGCTGAGCGGCAGGTAGATCGGCACGGGCTTCGGCGTCGCCGTCGGCGTCGGCGAGGGCGTCGGCGTCGCGGTCGGCGAGGGCGTCGGCGTCAGGGTGGGCGTCCGCGTGGCCGTCGCGGTCCACGTCGGCGTCGGCGTGGCGGTCGACGTCGGTGTCGGCGTCGGCACCGGCGTGTGCGTCGGGGCGGCCGCGGCGCACAGCGGCTCGAGGTCGCCCAGGAGGTCCATGTCGTACAATTGCGAGCACTTGCGGGACCCGTCCGGTCGCGTCGTGCAGCGGCGCCGGACCGTGACGTCCGCGAGCTGGCGCGAGTGCTCGACCGCCCCGCTGAGGCCGTCGTACCACACGGCGCCGCCGTCGAACGGCTTCCTGACGCCGGCGGCCGAGGCGACCAGGCGGTCGCCCGCGGCGAACGCGGCCAGCGCGCCGATGACCGACTCGTCGCCGCCGACGGTGCTGTCGGCAAAGTGCTCGCGCTGCAGCTCGACCGCCCACTCGCCCCGCCGCAGGCGTGCCACCAACACGTCGCCGGTCAGGCCGGCCGAGCCGTCGCGCAGGCCAAGCACGAGGTCGCCGTTGCGACGGAAGGCGATGTCGGCCAGGAAGGCATTGGTGTGGAAGACCCTCTGACGCGGCAGGCGGTAGTCCAAGTCGAAGCGGACCACCTCGTGCAGGTTCGACCCGTCGGGGCGCGACCGGTACACCACCGCCTCCCGCCTGGGCCCGGGCCGCGCCACGTCCGGGACGACGCCGTGATACAGCCACCCCTCGTGGTAGCCCAGGGCGAACGGGTAGGCCGTCGCCGCCCAGCGCTCGCGCGTCGCCCCGTGCGGAAACACGCCGAGCAGCGTCCCGTCCGGCACCGACAGGCGGTAGATCAGGCGGTCGGAGAGGTTGACGGCGAAGAGCTGGCTGGCGTCGTCGTCGAGCTCGATGTCGCCGAAGCCCGTCTGCATGAAGAGCGTCTGGCTCTTGGCTGCCCGCCGGACGGGCAGGATCGCCCACGGGAGGCTGCGGCCGGTCGTCAGGTCGATCCGATAGATCGCGCCAGCCCCCCCCGGCCCCGTGAACTGGGGGTCGAAGGCGGCGGCGTAGAGATGGCCCCGGCCGCCGTCGTAGGCCAGACCGTTGAGCGAGCCGAGCGCCGCGTCGGTGTGCAGCGTCAATGGCGGGTCGGCCCGGTTGAAGGCCACGGCGGAGTCCCGCGGCCGCTCGGGCGTGCTCCAGCGCAGCCGCAGCTGGTACGAAGCCGCAAAGTAGGGATCGTCGGAAGCGCACGCGGCGCGGATCCGCGCGTAGTCGCCCGCCGCGGCCGTCGCGCGCTCGGAGATGATCGGCTGGCGCGCGGCGGCCGTCGCCAGCGCGGCCTGCGTCGGCGCCTGGGCGGTCAGCATCGGGGCCAACGCCCCGAGCGTGGCC
>CAYQBA010000116.1:0-15468 GCA_964415605.1 uncultured Anaerolineales bacterium
AGCCGCGGATGTCCCCCGCGTCGTCCTTGGCCCACACCACGAACACGTCGGCGATGGGGGAGTTCGTGATCCAGTTCTTGGCGCCCTTCAGAACCCAGCCGCCGTCGACCTTGCGGGCGCGCGAGAGCATGCTGCCGGGATCCGACCCGTGGTCCGGCTCGGTCAGGCCAAAGCAGCCGACCCATTCGCCGGTGGCCAGCCGCGGCAGGTACTTCTGGCGCTGGGCCTCGGTCCCGAACGTGTAGATCGGGTACATGACCAGGCTGGACTGCACGCTCAGCGCCGAGCGGTAGCCGCTGTCGACGCGCTCGACCTCGCGGGCGATGAGGCCGTAGGTCACGTGGTTGACGCCGGCGCAGCCGTAGCCCTGGATGGTCGAGCCGAGCAGCCCGAGCTCGCCCATCTCGGGGTAGATCGCGCGGTCGAACGTCTCGTGGCGGTTGGCATCGAGGATGCGCGGCATCAGCTTGGCCTGGCAGTAGTCGCGGGCCAGGTCGCGGACCATGCGCTCTTCATCGGTCAGCTGCGCGTCGAAGAGCAACGGGTCGTCCCACTTGAAGCGGGGACGGTCGAGCGTGGCGCTGGCGGTCATGCGCTGGTCTCCAGGCGGTGTGGGTGGCAACGAGACGCCCATTATAGCCGAGCCGCGGTCACGGCCGGTGCCGGTCGAGCCGCCACATCCGCCACACGAGCCAGAGACCGAGCAGGCACACGGCCAGGAAGCCGAAGATCGCCAGGAGCTGCGCCGGTCCCCAAGACCCGCTGAAGTCGACCGCCGGCATCACATAGCCGAGCCCGACGATGAGGGCGGCCATGAGCAGCCCGACGGTGAGCCGGTTGGCGATGCGGTCGAGCCGATGGAGGATGGGCTCGAGGTCGCTCACGCGCACCTCGATGGTCAGCCGGCCGCGCTCGATCTGCTCGAGCACCCGCGAGGTGGTCCGCGGGAGCGTGCGGCCGAGCGCGACCCAATCGCCGGCCGAATCCAGCAGGTCCGGCCCCCACGTCGCCGGCGACCATTGTCGCACGGCCAGGCGGAGCAGGTATGGCCGGGCGACGTCGAAGATCCGCTGGTCGGGCGCCAGGCGCGCCCCGACGCTCTCGGCCACGCTCAGGGTGTGCACCAGCAGCGCCCACTGGCCGGGAACATGCAGGTGATGGCGGAACGCGACGTCGAGCGCCTCCTGGAACACCGGACCGATGCGGATGTCGTGCAGCGGCATGCCCTCGTACTTGTGGAGCAGGCGGGTGAGGTCGCGCTCGAGCGCGGCGGCGTCGACGGTGCCGTGGGCCGCGGTGAGCTCGATGAGGCCGTCGCTGACGTCGCGCGCGTCCATGCGCACGACGTCGCGCGCCAGGCGGGCCAGCAGGAGCTGATCGCGGCGGCTGAGGCGGCCGATCCGCCCGAAGTCCAGCACGGCGATGCGGTCCTGGGGCAGCACGCGGAAGTTGCCGGGATGCGGGTCGGCGTGGAAGAAGCCGTCCTCCATGATCGACTTGATGAAGAACTGGGTCAGCCGTTCGGCGACGCGGTGGAGGTCGACCCCGGCAGCCGCGAGACGCTCGAGGTCGTCGATCTTGACGCCGTCGATGCGCTCCAGCGTGAGCACGCGCTCGGTGGTGAGATCCCAGTGCACCTTGGGAACGACGACGTAGGCTTCGGACGCGAAGTTGCGGCCATAGCGTTCGGCGTTGCGCGCCTCGGTGATGTAGCTCAGCTCGCCGCGCAAGGCGGTGGCGAACTCGTCGACGACGTCGTTGAGGTCGGTGATGAGGTAAGCCCGTGCGCGAGGCTGGATCAGCGCCGCCAGGTCGCGCAGCACGTCGATGTCGATCGTGACGTCGTGCTCGACGCCGGGGCGCTGGACCTTGACGACGACCGGCAGCCCGTCGTGCCGGGTGGCCGCATGCACCTGGCCGAGCGAGGCCGAGGCGAGCGGCACGCGGTCGAATTCGGCGAACGCGGCGCCGATGGTCTGCCCGAGCTCGGTCTCAATCGTCGCCTCGATCTCCGGCCATGGGACGGGCGGCGCCTGATCCTGCAGGCGCGTCATCTCGGCCACGAGCCCGGCCGGCAGCAGGTCCGGCCGTGTCGAGAGCACCTGACCGAGCTTGATGAACGTAGGGCCGAGCTCCTCGAGCGCGAGGCGAAGGCGCGTGGCCGACGTCATCTGCAGCGTGGCGGGGTCGATCGGCCGTCGCAGCAGGCGGGCGGGCATGCCCAGGCGGCGGTCGAGGTGGGACTCATGCAGCACGGCGCCGAACCCTTGCCGGGCGAGGACCTCGACCACCTGGCGGTAGCGGCGCAGGCGTTCCGGCGAGAGCGGGACGCGGAACATGGACACGGCTCAGCCTCCCAGCTCGGCAGCGCGCAGCGACCCGCAGTCGGGCGCGCCGGTGAAGGTGCCGACCTCGAGCGCCCAGGCGGTCCCCGGGCGGAGCGGGCGCCAGGCATCGATGTCGTCGAACGTGCAGCTCAGGCGGCCCTCGGAGTCGGGCGGGCTGAAGTAGACGGTGTAGCGCGCGTGGCGCCCGGCCTCGCGCTCGCAGCCGATGCACGCGCCGCCGGGCCCGGCGAGGTCGAGCGCAGGCCACGCGGGCGTCTCGCCGGCGGTCCCGCGGGCCTCGACGGTGCGAGCGTAGGCCCACGTGTTCACCCGATAGTCGCACCGATCGGCGTACACCGGCTCGCTGCGGAAGACGGGATAGCACGTCCGCTCTTCGCGGTAGGTGCCGTCGCCGTTGTCGATGCGCAGGGTGTCGCAGCGCTCGCCGTCGGGGACCTGCTCGTGATAGCGAACGGCCTGATGGCGTGAGATGGCGTAAGCGCCGGCGGGCAGGCTGTCGCACCAGTCGCTGCCGGATACCGGGCCATAGGCCTCGACGTCGATGGCGCGCACCCACTCGCGGTCGACGACGGTCACCGTGGCGGTGTCCTTCCGGGTAAGGGCGTACGCCACGACGCCGCAAAGCAGGAGCAGCCCGATGGCGACGAGGATGATCCGGGCGCGGGTGACGCCGGGCAGGGTTGGCAGCGCGGCGGCCAGGGTCTTCTGGCGCTCGGCATCGGGGTCGGGTGGGCCGCTCTCGGCGAACGCCTCGCCCTCGGCGCGCCGCTCGGTGGCGCGCCGGCCGGCGCGCGCGGCGTCGGACAGCGGGGTGCCGCACTGAGGGCAGAACTCGGCGCGGGCGCTCGACGCGGTGGCGCAGCTCGGACAGACACGGTCGGCGCCGTGGTACACGTGGTCCTTGACGGCGACCTTCTCGGCGTCGGACGGGAAGTAGCGCGCCGACGGTTCCTGCGCGGCGCCGCAGTTGGGGCAGAAGCGATGGGTCTTGCCGAGGAGCTTGCGGGTGCCGCAGTAGCGGCAATCCCAGAACATCTCGAAAACGGGCGCAGCCGGGTCGATCGGAGCGTCGGGGATCGCGGGCGGGGAGGAGGCCTCGGCGGCTTCGGGCGCTGCGGGCGTTTCGGACATGGGGGCTATTGTACACACGACGCGGCGGGCGGACTCGGCCGCGACGCCGCAGCAGACGCCGCGACGACGGCGTGTAGACGCCCATGGGGTATCATCTGCGCGACGTGGGGCCGCGGATGCATGCCGGGGCTGTCAAGGCCAGCTCGGATGAGGGAGGCGCACCGTCCGATGGGGAAGTCGTTCATCTTGCGGGTCATGGAGGCCGCCGCCGGCGCGAACGGCTACCCGGTCGCCTTGATCCCGGTGGCGGAAGACGGCACGGAGGGACCGGCCGTGGCCGAAGGCGACATCCCGGTGTCGCTTCAACGGCCGGAGATGGCCGCGCCGTTCGATGTCGCGGCGGCGTGGCAGACCCTCGCGACGTTCGTCGGCGACGACCGCACGTTGCCGGATCTGGGGACCGCTCTGGCCGTGGTGCTGCTCCCGTCGAGCGTCGAGGCGGCGATACGGGCCGCCCCGTCCGACGACCGATTCGCGCTCGATATCCGCCCCGCGGCGGTGCGCGACCTGCCGTGGGAGCTGCTGCAGGTCGACGAACGCCCTTGGTTCAGCACGGCGCCGGTGTGCCGGTGGCGCGCGCCGGAAGCTGCCGCCGGCGCCGGCCTCTCACAGCCATGGCCCGTGCGCATGTTGATCGTGGCCGGGACGGACGAGGCGGCGCTGATGATCCCCTCGGAGCTTGATCGGATCAGCGATGCCTTGCTGGCATGCGACGCCGACGTCGACATCGACATCCTGCATCGGCCGACGGTCGGGCAGCTCCAATCACGGCTGGGTGATTTCAAACCGCACGTCTTCCACTTCATGGGTCACGCGCGGGTGGAGCATGTCGGCGTCGCGTCCGATGCGTATCTGGAGCTGGCCCCGCCGGGTGCCGCGGCGCAGAAGTGGACGTTCGACAACATCGCCCAGGATCTCCGGTCGGTGCCGGACCTCCGCATCGCCTACATCAACGCCTGTCGGTCGGGGACCGCGGGGCGCAATGACGCATGGAGCATCGGCGGTGCGTTTCTGAAGGGGGGAGCGCGCGCGGTTGTCTCCATGCTGGCCGACGTGGCGGGCGAGGCGGCAGGCCGGGTAGCCGGCGCGTTTTACGCCGGCCTGGCCGGTGGCAAGGCGGTCGACGCCGCGCTCGTGGCGGCACGCGGGAAGGCGAACGCCGAGCTCGGCATGCGGACCCGCGAGCACTACGCGCCGAGCCTCGAGGTGCGCGGGTCGCCCGCGAGCGTGCTGGGCATCGGCACGGACATCCCCGAGGCCCATCGCAGGCAGGTGCTGACCATGCCGGACTTCAAAGACGTGCCGCGTTGGGTGGATCGGCGCTTCGAACGGCGCGAGACCTGGGCGCGACTGGCGGCCGAGCCGATGAACCTGCTCGTGATCTCCGGCAGCGAGGCGACCGGCAAGACCGCGGTGGCCAAGATGCTGATGCAGCGCTGTTGTCTCTTCCAGCACCAGCTGCGCTATGTCGATTTGCGTGAGAAGACCGCGCCGTCCTTCCTCGACGTGTTGCAGGCCATCCGAGACGGCCAGCCCGCCGTGGATCCCTCGCGCCCGACGGGCCCGCTGCGGGCGTTGGCTCCGCTTGCCTTCGAGTCCTTTGACCGGCAGGTGGACCTCGCGCTGGGCGCCGGGCGCGAGGGGGTCAACCCGGCGCTGCCGGCCCCCGCGGAATCCAGGCAAGAGCGCGTCCTCCGCCCGGTGTTCGACGCGTTCGCGGCGGCCCTGGCCGAGGCATCGACAGCGCGGCCGCTGGTCCTCGTCCTGGATCATGTCAAGATGGAGAGAGAAGAGTTCAGGATCCTGGAGGACCATCTATTCGGCCGTTATGTCAGATCACCGTCACGTGCCGTCCGATGGGTGTTGATCCTGTCCAGCGGCCTGATCGATGGTCCGAATGCGTATGGCATCGCGGAGGTCTTCTTCGGGGCGTACCATCACCTCCGCGTCGATGGCTTGAGCGTCGCCGACATCGATGATCTGTTCTCGGAGCTGCTGCGGCGCAACTTCGACATGACGCAAGTCGACGCCCACGCGTTGGCGGGCCCGGTGCATGCGGCCCTGCGGAACATGGCCAGACAGGTGCCGCATCTGGAGCCCGGCAAGCTGGCGGGTCTGCAGACCATCCTCAAGGACAGCGGGCTGCAGGCCCGCGCCGGAATCTGACACGAGGGCGGCATGCCACTGACCGAGCAGGAGATCGCGCACAGGGTCTCGCTCCTTTTCTCCGATCCGGTCCAGCTGCTGCCGGACGTCGAGCGGGCCGCGCTGCGCCGCTGTGCGCTGCCGCGCTGGTTCGACCAGGCGATGTACGAGCGCGTCCTGGCCAACCCGTCCGATGGTGAGCCGGCGGACTTTGCCGCGATCCGCGCCCACGACCATGTCGCCGCCCTGCCAGGCGCCGGCGATCGCCTGACCGTGCGGGAACCCTATCGATCGCGTCTCTTCGAGGACTGGTGGGGTGGCTCCGCGGCCGGCGCCGGCGCACCGGAAGCGGCCGCCGCGGATGTCCGGACGACGGCCGACGGACCCATTCCCTCCGAGCTCGCCGACCTCAGCCACCAGCTGGCGGCGTGGTTTGCTCCGGGCTCGCACGATGACCCCTACGAGCGGCTCTACCACCTGATCCTCGCCGACCGGAATGCCGCGGCCGAACTATTTATCCAGCGCATCGACGACGCGGTGGCCCGGTTCGACCTTCCGGGATGCGACGCGATCCTGCGCACCATGGAAGAGCGCCAGGCGCTCCTCGGCCAGCGGCTGGCCGGCCTGTTGATCGAGAAGCGCCACGCGGTGACCACCCGCGCGCTTTGGGCACGCGAGCACTACGAGACCATCCAATACTACGAACGGGAGCTGACGCGGACCTGGCTCGACGACCTGGTGGCCGGGCGGTGTGGGGACGTCTTGGCGCCCGGTGGCGCGGGCGAGGCGTCGGAGATGGCCCCGACACACGACGGCGAGGGTCCCGGCGGCCTGCCGAATGGCGATGGCCCATGCTGGCTGCTCCACATTTTCGCCGGCGGCGGGCTGGGAAAGACCATGTTCATCCGCGCCACCATCGCCCGGAACTGCGTGCCCGCTGGAATCCCGTGCGCGCGGATCGACTTCGACTTCGTTCCCCACCTGGCCGTGGTGGCGCGCGAGCCGTGGCGACTGCTGCTCAGCATCGCCGAGCAGCTCAACCCGCAGTGGCCGGCGCGGCCGTTTGACGAGCTGCTGGCGGAGCACCGCGACTTCGTGGCGCAGGCGGGGGGGCGGCCGATCCCGCTGCCGCGCGACGTGCGCGCGGTGGATGCGGAGGTGGACCGTCGCTCGCTGGCCGGGCGCGTCCTCGACCGGTTCGGCCGAATCGTCGCGGAGAGCGGGGCGTCGGGCGGTGGAGGCGAGACGGTCGGGCCGGTCTTGCTGATCTTCGACACGCTCGAGAACCTGCGATCGCGCAACATCGACCCCGAGCCGCTCTTCCAGCTCATGCGCGAGCTGCACGACCGCGTTCCGCGCGTGCGCTGCATCCTTGCCGGCCGCTACGACCTCACCGACGGCGTGCCGGTGCCGGGCGTGCCGGGGCACGGCGGCGACGACTCCCCACCCGCCACGCCGTTCGCGCGCCTCTTCGCGGGCTCGTACCGTAAGGTCCAGCTGCTCGGCTTCACCGCACAAGAGGCCCGGGAGTACCTCGAACAAAAGCGCCACCTGGCGGGCGACCCGCGGATGGACGCCATCGTCGCCAAGGCGTGCGGGACAGCCGCTGACGCGGCGGACCGCCACGCCAACCCGTTCACGCTGGCGCTCCTGGCGGACATCGTGCGCGCCGACCCCTTGTTGTCGGCGGACCAGATCGCCGCATACCCCACGGCCAACCTGATCTACCTGATCGAGCGGGTCATCGAACGGGTTGACAACCGGTTGTTGCGCTGGCTGCTGCGCTACGGCGTGGTGCCGCGCCAGCTCACGTTGGACTATGTGCGGCGGGTCATGCTGCCGTATCTCCAAGCCGTCCGCGCCACGGGGCGGGTGGACGAGGACGACGTGGCCAGCGACGCGCTTCCACCCGCCGTCCTCGCCCGCCAGCCATGGTCGGTCGTGGCGTCCGCCCCGCCGGTCGACGTCGACGCGCTCTGGCGTGAGCTTTACGCCTACACCAGCGACTACGCGTGGGTCTCGGCGGTGGGGGGCGCCTCGGACACCGTCGCGTTCCACGCGGACGTCGTTGAACCCATGCGCCAGCTCATCGAACCGAAGGCGATCCACAAGCGACTCGTCGCCGACACGATCGCGTACTACACGGCGCTCGGCGACGCGGCGGGCCCGGAAGAACGCGCACGCTGGATCCAAGAGGTCGTGTACCACCGCTACCGGCTCGACCCAGCCGCCGCCGACGCCGCGCATCTCGCCGATCTCGACGCTGCCGGCGACGAGTCTCGGGAAGCACGCGACCTCGCAGACGCGATCCTGGCGAATTCCACGTCCAGCCGGGCGAGCCTGGAGGTCCGCGCCCGCGCGAGCTACGTCCTGGCCTACGATCGGCTGCGCGATCCGCGGCTGCTCGGCGACGACGAGCGACTGCGGGTCAAGGGCTGGTTGGACGCGATCGACGCGGTGTCCGATCACCAGCCGCCCGTCGTCCACCCGGCGCGAGTGGCGTTCCTGAACGGCCGCTGGGCGCTGGATCAAGGCGACGCCACCGCGGCGGCCGAGCTGTGCGCAACCGGCCTGGCGCGTCCCGCCGATGCGGTCAACGTGGTCGACCTGCACGCGCTTCGCGCCGACGCCTTGTCTGCCGGCGGGGAGCTCGACGCGGCGATCGACGCGCGCCGCCAGGCGTGGGACCTGGCCGCCACGGACGAGCGCGCACGCCGGCGATGCCTCGGGCTGGGTCTGGCGCTGGGTGGTGCGCTGGCCAGCCGCGACCGATGGGAAGAGGCGGAGCAAGCGTTCGAGGACGCCTGGTCGGAGGCAGAGCGGCGCCGCGCCGAAGCGGACATGGGGATCGCGCCGGCCTGCCGCGCGCTCCTCGGCCAGCTGGACGCCAACGCCCGCATGGGACGTGAGGCGCGAGCCGTGGCGCTGGGGGAGCAGCGGCTTGGAGAGCTTCGCAGTTGGAGGGCGGGCACATCGGCGTGGTCCGCGGCGGATCGGGCCGCCGAAGCCCATGTCGAAGCCGAGATTCGGCTCGTCGACGGGCGACCGGACCGCGCGATGGCGGTGGTGGCGGCCACCGCTGCGCAAGGCGCGCCTGAATCCCCCGCGGCGCCGGCGGCGACCGGCGGCCTCGACGTCGGCCCCGGCAGCGTCGCGTGGATCGACCTCCAGGCTCGAATCGCCGAGGCGGCGCTCGACATCCCCACGGCGGTGCGTCATCTCGAGGTGCTGGCGGGTCCGCTGCCCCGAGCGGCCGCGGCCAACGCAGGCTTGGCCCTCATCCGCTGCGCGGACCTGCATGCCACCCACACGGGGGACTGGCGCGAGGCGCGCCGGTACCTGGATCGCGCGGCGGCGATGATCGACCCCGACGCCGATCCCGCCTCGGCGGTCCGGTGGGCCATGGTGCACAGCCGGGTCGAGGACCGTGCGCGGTGGAGCGCGTCGACGGAGGAGACGACGCGCGTCCTGAAGGCCGCCGGGATCTCCGACGGCACCATCGCCGAGATGATCTTCGATCGCGACCGCGTCGCCTACGGCGCGGCTTCGCAGCGGGTGCGAAACGCCGGAACAGCAGAGGCCACGCGGGCGCGTGCCACGGCCGCTCTGCGCGCGGAGGCTTCCGTCGCGGCGGCGGCGTTGACGGGCCCGACGGACGATGCCATCACGCTGCTGAAACCGTCGCTGGAAGCCGTGGAATCGCCCAGCCTGCGCCTCCGAATCGTGGGCGGGCTGTCGCCGCATCGCCCGGCGGGCGACGACGTCCGTGGTCAGGTCGCCGGGTCGGGCCGCATGCTCGACCTCCAGAGCCTTGTCCCGCCCACGAACGTGGACGGCGCGACCGATTCGGGCCTCGTGGCCGCGCGTCGAGCCGCATGGTGGGCCTGGGTCGGCAACCGGACTCCGGCGCGGACCGAAGCAGCCGCGGCGATCGAAGCGGCCTTGGCGTCAGGCCGGTTCATGCGCTTGCGCGCCGCGCTGCGGCTGATGGATGGCATCGGGTGGGATGGTCGGGCGCTGGCGGCCGTCGCGATGCCCGAGGCCGCCCAGTCCGATCGTCTGGCGATGCCGCACCTGTGGGGTCTGATGGCGCTCGAGCACGCCGAACGGCTCTGGGCAGCCTTTGGATCTGACGTCGCGGGCGGGGTGGAAGCCCGGGCAGGGACCGCGGGCGCCGCTGCTCCGGACCAAGGCACCGTCGATCGCGCCGCGCTGCTGGCGCGCGTGACGGCGCTGCTTGTCGACGCCGCCGGCCTGTTGGGCACCGCACAGCCAGCGTGGGTCGCGCGGGTCAAGCAATTGGAGGCATCCGTCGCACGGGCTTCGGGCCACAGGGTTGCGGCTGGCAAGTCCGGCGCGGAAGGTCTCGGGCTATACATGCACGCCGGCGACACCCAAGCCACCCTGGACCTGTTCCGGTGGTTGCAGGAGGCTGATCTCACGGAGTTCCTGACCGATGGCGCACGGAGCGCCGATCTCGCGATGCCGGAGACTTGGCCTGTCCCGGCGGCGGAGCCCTCGCCGCCCCCGCCGTCGCCATCCGCCTCGCCCGCCTCCGCGCCGCCCGACGGCCGAACCCTGTCGATCAGCCTGCGCACCGACCCTGACGGCGTCGTGACCGGCCATTACACCACCGCCGGTGAGGCTTCGACACGGCACTGGCCCGACGCAGCGCATCTCTTCCGCCGTGATCCCTTCGAGACGGCCGGCGCGGGGTTCATGAGCACCGTGACGCGCGACTGGGCCTCCGTGGCGCATGTCCTCGGCGGCATCGTCGGAATCGCGCCGGAAGGCGACGGGCGCGCGGGCGGCAGCGAGCCCGACGCGGCCCGGACCGGTGTGGCGTTGTCCGTTGCCCCCGACCTGGCGTGGGTGCCATGGGAGCTGGCCCGGCCGGCGGATGACCGGCCGCCGATGACGTTGGATGCCGCGTTTGCGGTGCATCGACAGTCCGACAGCCAGGCGTTGATGCCCAGGCCGGCTCGGGGAGATCGCCCGCGCGTCGTCGTCATCCGTCCTGGCAGCGAGGTCGAGCGCGGGGGCATGCGGGGAATCGAGCAGACGACCGGCATCAGCCTGCTCCGATTGTACGGAGCGGCCGGGATCGAGGTCTTCGAGGTCGTCAACCCGGGCCTCGATTCCATCCAGCACGCCTTGCGGACGACGCGGCCCGCCGTCGTCCACATCGCCGCCGGTCTGACCGACCGTCTACGAGGCCGTCCGGCGCTCAAGCTCGGCCAGACTGGCCCGCGGACGAAAATGTACCAGTCCGCGGCGCCGGACAGAGACGATGCCTTGTTGACGACCACCGACCTCGCCATGGTGCTCAGAGATGCACCCTCCCTCGCGCTCGTGGTCCTGGACGCCGATAGTCCCCCGACCATCTCCGAACGCCTCCACAAGCTCTGCCTGCGCAACGCGTTTCTCGCCGAGGTCGCCGCGGTCTCGGGCGTCGCCGCGGCCATCGGGATCGGGCTCGGCGAGCCGGACGCCCAGCAGGCGATGGTCGAGGCGCTGGCCCATGCCGTGGCGCGCGGCGGCACGGCGCAGGCGATCATCGACGCCGTCCGCGAACCCGCGCCGCGAGAGCCGATCGACCCCTTTATCGGGCGAGTCGGGTGGAGCTCGCGGGGCGTCCTCGGTGCCATCCTCCCGTACGCCGCCGCGGCGCTGTGGTCGCCGGCGCCGGAGGCCGAGATCATCCGGGCGACCTGACTTCACCACGAACCCGTCAGTCACGACAGGACACCCCGCGTGGACCTCACCACCCAACGCCAGTTCGAGATCACCCACCAGGCCAAGGTGCTCCGCCAGGAGTTCGCCGCGTGGCGGGCGCGCACGGGCTCGGAGGCGGCCTGGCAAAAGCACTTCACGCAGCTTCAGCGCATCACGACCCAGCTCGGCGCGTTCATCGACAGCGTGGCCGGCTCGCCGGCGCCCGCGGCGCATGGCGGCGGTCCGCCGGCCGGCCCGGCCGAGCCCGCCGATCCCAACACGGCCTTCAGCCGGCTCGTCTTCGCTCACCGCGTCTGGTCGTACTACCGCGCCCTGTTCACCCAGCGCGAGGTCACCGCGCTGCGCCGCGAGCTGCGCTGCATCGACGAGCTCGCTTGGGCATGCTACCAGCCAGCGCGCGACAAGGCCGTCGCGGCGGGAACCGTCACGCTCGCGGCCGTCAAGGAGCCACCCCTGGTGTGCTTCGGCAACGACGCCAGCCCCTATGCGCAAGGCCGCGCGACGCTGCTCGATCCGCATGGCCAGGGCATCTCGACCGTCGACATCGAACGCTTCGGCCAGGCGCTGCTGGCGCTCCCGATGCCGATCGTCACCGTCCCGTGGTTCCAGGCGAGCCATCTGCCCGCCGCCGTCCTCGTGGCCCACGAAGTCGGGCACGCGGTCGACCATGACTTCGGGCTCAGCGGGGTCTTCGAGCCGGTCTTCCAGGCCCTGAACATTCCGTCCGCCACTCGAAGGACGGCGTGGCTTGCATGGCGCGCCGAGCTCTTCGCCGACGTGTACGGCATCCTCTGCACGGGCGCGGCGCACGTCTTGGCCTTGCTGAGCTATCTCGCCGACGCGGTCGACGTCGTGGCCGGCGAGCGGATCACCGCGGCCGACTGGGGCAAGTATCCCTCGCGGCATCTCAGGATGCAGGTCAACCTCGCGGTGCTCGATCGCCTCGGGCTCCCGGACGAAGGCACGCGCGCCCTGTGGTCGACCGCGTATCCAAACCACGCGATGTTCGACTTCGAATCCGACGTGCCCAAGGTCGTCGCCGCGTTTCTCGACACGCCGCTGCCGGCGTTCGGTGGCGCGAGGCTGCCCGACGTGACGTGCCTGACGGCCCCCGACTGGGAGAAGGTCCGCGCGCAGGCGAATCGCATCATCTTGCGCCAGGCCCTCGAGCCGGGCCGCCCCTTCAACCAACTCTTCGCCGCGGCGACGCTGGCGTATCACGGCGACCCGCCCAAGTACCTGGCGCGCGACGAACAGCTCCCGATCCTGGAGAGCCTCGCCGCGTCCATCCCGCCCGGCGTTCGCGGCACGCTGCCGCGCCAAGACCAGGCCATGGCGCAAGCCCGGGCCGACGAGGCCGCCGGGAGAGCCTTGCTGGCCTTGTTCGCCACACCTTGAAGCCGTCCACCCCCGACATCGACCATCACCCAAGGAGAACAGACCCATGCCGAGCCCACAATCCGCCAACGAGCTGTTCGCGTCGCTGAAGCAGTCGCAAGCCCAGGTCGTGCTGAACGGCGTCGTGCACTACGTGGTCGAGGGCGACCTCGTGCTTGACGAAGACCAGCTCCTCGTCTACGCCATGCGGCGCACGGGAGCGGCACCGCACCCCGACGTGAGCCGCGACGGGCTGGTGGCGGTCACCGACAACAGCGGGCGCATCGTCCGCTGGCGGCCCGGCAAGGCGCTGACGTACCGCGTCGACAAGGCCTCGTTTCCGACGACGGCGCAGTACCAGGCCGTCGTCAACGGCATGCTGGCGGCCACCGCCGACTGGGAGGCGATCTGCGGCGTCGACTTCAAGCACCACGCCCAATGGGACGATGTGCGCCCCGCCGGCCCGATCCAGCCGCTGTTCACCGTCACGCACTTCGACGCCGGCGGCGAGTTCATCGCGGCCGCGTTCTTCCCCGACGATCGGCCGGCGCGGCGCGTCGTGCTCATCGATCCGTCGTACTTCTCCCCCAACCTGTCGTTCGACCAGGTCGGTGTCCTGCGCCACGAGCTCGGCCACGTTCTGGGCTTCCGACACGAGCACATCCGGAGCGGCGCGCCGCCGAACTGCCCGGACGAGTCGACGGCCAACACGTTCGACCTCACGCCTTACGACCCGCGGTCGGTCATGCACTACTTCTGCGGCGGCGTGGGCTCGCGCGAGCTGGCCATCACCGACGTCGACCGCCAGGGCGCGCGCATGGTGTACGGTCCGCCCGCCCACGAGGTGGCCTACATGGATTGAGGCTAGCGCGCCGCCCTTGGGAGGCGGGGACCCCGCTTACCGCCGGGCGCGGCGTCGGCGCGGCATCAGCCGCGCCCGCGCCGGGCCCGGCGCCAGGCCGAGCGCGGCCAGACCGAGCGCGACGAGCCCCAGCACGGCGCCGCGCCCACCGTCGGCGGCGGCCGACATGCCGATCCACGTCACCGCCGTCGGCGCCGCGCCGTTCGCGGCGAGCAGGAACTGCGTGCCCTCGCCGGACGCCGGGATGGGGATGCCCGACGCCGTGTCGCCGCTGTTGAACGAGAACGCGCCGCTGCCGGTCCCCGCCCCGCCCGAGATGTTCGTCCAGGTGCTGGGGCCGGTGTACTGGTAGACCCGGAGGTTGGCATCGGCGATGGCGTTGCGCTCGTCGAACGGGCCGCCGGCGTTGAAGGCATACAACGTGACGGCCGCGTCGCCGCCGCTGCTCGGCACGATGCCGAAGCATCGGAGCGCGTCGGGCGACCCGGCGCCGGTGGTCGTGCAGCTGGCCGTGTTGCCGCGGACCGTGACGGTGGTGGCCCCCAGGTTGTCGCCCGAGCCGGTCGTGTCGACGACCACCGCCCGGTAGGTCGAGGCGCTGTCCGCCGCGTTGCGGATCTCGAGGAAGGCCACGGACGCGGCGTTGACGGTCCGGGTCTGGATCAGCGTCCCCTGGTTGCTGACGTTGGTCTCGGCGGTCGGCTGGTTGGTCGCGGGGACGACGACGGTCGCGCCGGCGGCGACGAGCCAGTCCGCGAAGGCCGTGGTGGCGCTGCCGCCGATCGTCTGGGTGCCGGTGCCGTCGAAGATCACGTCGAACGTGGCCGTGCGCGTGAAGGTGCCGCTGTTGGTCCAGTCGCCCGCGATGTTGATGTCGCGCGAGTTCTGCTGGAGCGTGCCGCCGCTCTCGATGACGAGCGAGCCGTCGAGGTCGAGGTCGTTCGTCACGAGGTCCGCGAAGCGGTTCGTGCCGCCGCCCTGGTTCCGAATGGTGAGGTTGAAGATCGGCACGCCGGCGTTGATGCGGAACGCATCCGTGCTGCCGGCGGTCGTCGACGTACCGTCGCCGATGTAGATCGTGCCGCCCGTGAAGCTCTTGGCGCCGCCGCCGCTGACGATCTGCACCTCGTTGTCGCCGTTGCCGGCCTTGGGGTCGACGATCGTGATCGAGCCGCCGGTCATGGTCACGCTGGCCAACCCCGCGAAGTTCAGGACATCGCCGCCGCCGAGGCTGTTGGTGGCCTGCGGGTCGATGCGGACCGTCGCGCCCGTGATGGTCGTCGTGCTGCCCGCCGTCGCGTTGAAGCGCCCGAAGATGTCGACGGCGCCGGCCGTGAGCGTCACGACCGCGTTCGTGGTGGCGTTGAGCGAGCTCTCTCCATCACCCATGGCGAACGTGCCGGTCGTGTTGATCGTCAGGATGCCGTCGACGTCCATGTTGTTGTCACCGAGCGTGAAGCTGCCGGTTCCGCTCACGATCAGGCCGCCGTCGTTGGTGATGTTGATCGTGCTCGCGGATTTCGAGAGTGTCCCGGCCGACTGCTCCCACGTGCCCGCGTCGGCACCGTCGCCGAGGTCGAAGTCGTTGGCCTCGCCGCTGACCGTCACGTCGGCCGAGCAGACCACGCGCAGCGACTGGCTGCCCTTGGCCACGTTGACGCGCCCGAAGGTCGTGGACCCGGCGCCGCTGACGGTCTGGTCGACCGACGTGTTGTTGAACGTGATCTGGATCTCGCTGTTGGCGTCCGGCTCCCCGCTGAAGGTGCCGGCGTTGGCGAGGTTCCCGCCGAGGAACAGCTCGTGGTTGGTGTTGCTCGTCGTCAGCACCTGCACCGTCGCCCCGGAGGCGATCGTGAGGTCGCCCGTCAC
>CAYQBA010000117.1:0-15271 GCA_964415605.1 uncultured Anaerolineales bacterium
GGTGGCGTTGGATTGGTCGGGCGATGCCGCCGGTGCCATCGCGGCGGCGCTGGACGCCCTGCGGCTGGCGCCCGAGCACGCCCCGGCCCACGCGGCGCTCGCCGAGGCCTACGCGTCGGACGGGCGTTGGGAAGAGGCCGGGCGCGCCGCGGCGCGCGCGGTCGAGCTCGATCCGCGCTCCGCCGACGCCTTCCGCGCCCTCGGCATGGTGCGCGAGACCCGCGGCGATCTCGCCGGCGCGCTCGAAGCCTACCGGCACGCCGCCGAGCTCGAGCCCCAGCTCGGCTGGTACCAGATCGACGTCGGCCGCATCCACCGCTCGCGGGGCGACGCCGCCGCGGCGCTGGCCGCATTCACCCGGGCACTTGAGCTGGATCCGCGCGATCCGGTGGCGCTCGACAGCCTGGGGCTCCTGGCCTACGACGCCGGAGACCTCGACGGGGCAAGCGAGCGGTTCAAACAGGCCACCGCGGCCGAGCCGAGCTACGCCGCCGGCCACACCCACCTGGCCTGGGTCCACTACGCGCGCGCCGAATGGCCGGAGGCGGCGCAGCACTTCGAGCGGGCGATCCAGCTCGGCTCACGGACCGCGATGAACGCCTATCAGCTCGGGCTGTCCTACGCCTACATGGAGGAATGCAACCGCGCCCGCCCCTGGCTGCGCAAGGCCGCCGAGCTCGCGCCCGGGGACCCGACGATCCAACAGGGGCTCAAGACCTGTCCGTGATGGCTGGACGAACGTCAGCTCGCGTCCAGGCCACGACGTCTCTCGGATCCCCAAGGCATGCCGATCGAGCCGGCCGCGGCCCTGGTCCTTGGAGCCTGGCGCGCCCTCAGGCCGGCGCCAGACCCGCCTCCTCCCGCACCCGGAGCACCACCTCGTTGTCGACGACGTCGACGACCACCGTATCGCCGTCGCGGATTTCCGCCGACAGGAGCTGCTCGGACAACGGGTCTTCGATCAGGTTCATGATCGACCGGCGGAGCGGCCGCGCGCCAAACTCGGGGTCGTAGCCCTCGTCCACGATGCGCTCGCGCGCGGCATCCGTGACCTCGAGGGTCAGGCTGTGCTCGCCCAGCCGCGGCTCGAGCCGCTTGAACTGGATGTCGACGATCTGCCGCAGGTCGGCGCGCGTCAAGGGATGGAAGACGATGGTCTTGTCGATGCGGTTGAGGAACTCGGGCTTGAAGAGCCGCTTCAGCTCGCCCAGCACCTTCTCGCGCATCTCGTCGTAGGCGCCCTTGAGGCGGGTCTGCTCGTCCTGGCTGACGTCGAACCCCAGCGCCTGCTGCTTGTTGAGCTGCGCCGCGCCGACGTTGGACGTCATGATGATGATCGTGTTGCGGAAGTCGACCTTGCGGCCCTTGGCGTCCGAGAGGTGCCCGTCCTCCATGATCTGGAGCAGCATGTTGAACACCTCGGGGTGCGCCTTCTCGATCTCGTCGAGCAGGATCACCTGATACGGCCGGCGGCGGACCGCCTCGGTGAGCTGGCCGCCCTCGTAGTAGCCGACGTAGCCCGGCGGGGCGCCGACGAGCCGGCTGGCCGCGTGGCGCTCCATGAACTCGCTCATGTCGATCTGGAGGAGCGAATCCTCGCTGCCGAACATGAACTCCGCCAACGCCTTGGCGAGCTCGGTCTTGCCGACCCCGGTGGGGCCGAGGAAGATATAGACCCCGATCGGTCGCCGGGGGTCCTTGAGGCCGGCCCGGGCGCGGCGCACCGCCTTGGCGATGGTCTCGAGCGCCTCGTGCTGGCCGACGATGCGCGCGTGCAGCGCCTGCTCCATCTGCAGCAACCGCTCGCCCTCCTCGCCGGCGATGCGGACCACCGGCACGCCGGTCCACATCGCCACGACCTCGGCGATGTCCTCGTCGCCGACCTGCAGCCCGGCGTTGGTGCTGCCGCGCAGCTGCTCGATCTGGTCCTCGATCTCGCGCTCGCGCTCGCGCAGGGCCACGGCCTGCTCGTAGCGCTCGGCGGCGAAGCTCTGCTCCTTTTCCTCGCGCACCTCCCGCAGCGACTCGACGGCCGCCTGCAGACCCGGGGCGTCGGGCATCTTGTACATCCGAACCCGGCTGGCCGCCTCGTCGATCAAGTCGATGGCCTTGTCCGGCAGGAAGCGGTCGGTGATGTAGCGCGAGGCGAGATGCGCGGCCGCGTACAGCGCCTCGTCGCTGATCTTGAGGTTGTGGTGCTCTTCGTAGCGCGCGCGGATGCCGCGCAGGATCTGGATGGTGTCGTCGATCGAAGGCTCGTCGACGAACACCGGCTGGAAGCGGCGCTCCAGCGCGGCGTCGCTCTCGATGTAGCGGCGGTACTCGTCGAGGGTCGTCGCGCCGATGCACTGCAGCTCGCCGCGCGCCAGGGCCGGCTTGAGGAGGTTGGCCGCGTCGACGCTCGAGCCGGCGGCCCCGGCCCCCACGAGCATGTGGAGCTCGTCGATGAACAGGATGGCGTCGGTGCCCTTGATCTCGTCGATGACGCGCTTCATGCGCTCTTCGAACTGGCCGCGGTAGATGGTCCCGGCGACGAGGCTGCCGACGTCGAGCATGAACACGCGCTTGTCGCGCAGCTGCGCCGGCACCTCGCCGTTGTGGATGCGCTGGGCCAGCCCCTCGATGATCGCCGTCTTGCCGACCCCGGGCTCGCCGATCAGCGCGGGGTTGTTCTTGGTGCGCCGGCTGAGGATCTGGATCACGCGCTCGATCTCGGTCTGCCGGCCGATCACGGGGTCCAGCTTGCCCTCCTCGGCCTGGACCGTGAGGTCCACGCCGAGCTGGTCCATGAGCGGCGTCTGCTGCGCCTTCTTCCGCTCGGGGCGCTGCCGGACCGGGTTCTGCATGATGGCGCGCGTGGTCTGTACGCGGACGGCCTCTAGGTCGATCTCCATCTCGCGGAGGACGTCGATCGCCAGGCCGCTCCCTTCGCGGATCAAGCCGAGCAGGAGGTGCTCGGTGCCGATGTACTGGTGCTTCATCTTGCGCGCCTCGTCGATCGCGGTCTCGATGACGCGCTTGGTCCGGGGGGTCAAGCCGGTCTCGCCGCGGACGCGGCCGCTGGTCCGCCGTTCGAGATCCTCGATCAGCCGGCGGACCTGATAGGGGTTGACGCCCATGTCGCGCAAGACGCGCGCCGCCACGCCCCGCTCTTCCTGAACCAGGCCCAGCAGCAGGTGCTCGGTGCCGATGTAGGTGTCGTTCAGCCGGCGAGCCTCTTCCTGCGCCAGCAGCAGAACCCGTCGGGCGCGCTCGGTAAAGCGGTCGTCGAACTTGCTCGCCATGTCAACCTCGCTGCGGCGGCCTGGCGGCCGCATCATCGACCCGATCGGTCACCGGTACATTCAACGTTCTTGACACATCAGACGTGCGCGCCGCCCACCGGCTTACGCACCGCAGCTCCCGTACGGCCGCCACGCGCCGTGCCCGATCAGGTCGCGGCATCCTCGGCCGGCTCGGAGGGCGGCGAATCATCCTCGGTCGGCGCGGAGGGCGGCGAATCATCCTCGGCCGGCGCGGAGGGCGGCACCTCCGCGTCGAGGTCGGCGACCGCCGGGCCCGCCGCCAGCTCGTCGTAGTCCGGCGCGGCGCGCTTGAGGCTAAGACCGACCCGCTTGCGGTCGGGGTCCACGCGGATGACGCGCAGCGTGACGCGCTCGCCGGGCTGCACCACCTCGGCCGCCGGGCGGCCGTCGTCGGAGAGCTCCGAGACGTGCACGAGGCCCTCGATGTTGCCGTCGAGGCGAGCGAACGCGCCGAAGTCGGCCAGCCGGGTGATGGTGCCGTCGACGATCGACCCGACCGCGAAGCGGTCCGACAGGTTGCTCCACGGCTCGGGCTCGAGCTGCTTGAGGCTGAGGCCGATGCGCTTGCGCTCACGGTCGATGGCGATGATCTTGACCGTCACGAGCTGGTTGGGCTGCAGCACCTCGGACGGGTGGTTGACGCGGTTCCACGAGATCTCCGACAGGTGGATCAGGCCGTCGGCGCCGCCGATGTCGACGAACGCGCCGAAGTCCGCCAGGCTGGTGACGTGGCCCGTGACCACCGTCCCCTCCTCGAGATTGTTGAGGAGGTCGGTCTTGAGCTGCTTGCGGCGCTCGCGCATCGCGGCCTGCTCGGACAGGATCAGGCGGTTCTTGCGCCGGTCGATCTCGATGATCTTGAGCCACAGCGGCTCCTCGACCAGAGCGGCCAGGGGGCTTGTCGCGCTGCCGTCGATGCGGCTGCGATCGATGCTGTGGCGGCGATCGACCTGAGAGGCCGGGACAAAGCCGCGGACGTGGCCGACGTAGACGATGAGGCCGCCCTTGTTGTGGCCGCCGACGGGAGCCTGGATGATCGCGCCTTCCTCGAAGAGCTGCTCGGCCCGATCCCAGTCCTGGCCGACTCTGGCCTGGGTGAGCGACACGACGAGGTTGCCGTCGCGGTCGCGCGGGTTGAGGATCATGCACTCCACCGAGTCGCCGACCGAGAACGACCGGCGCTCCTCCGGCGACATCTGGGACAGCTCTTGCGACGCCACCAGGCCTTCGTACTTGCCGCCGACGTCGATGAGGATCTCGTTGTCCTTCACCCAGGCGATGGTGCCGTTGACGACGTCGCCGCGCTGGAAGTCGAAGATGACTTCCTCGTTTTCCTCCAACAAGTCCAGCATCGGGTGACGCTCGACGGCGTCAGGGGCATCGATGCCGGAAGTGCCGATTGTGCTCATTGACCTTCCTTGCCCTCCGAGATTACCGGCGAATTATAGGGACGCCCCCGGGCGCCGCCAAACACTCGCCGGGAACGCGCGGCGCGGCAGGCCGAGCCGCCGCCCGGGCGAGGGGCCGCCGCCACCCCGCGGGACCGTCAGCGGGCCGCCCGCGCGACGGCCTCGATCTCGACGCGCGCGCCGCGCGGGAGAGCGGCCACGGCGACCGTGGATCGGGCCGGGGGCTCGGTGGCGAAGTGCTCGGCGTACACCGCGTTGACCGCGGCGAAGTCCGCCATGTCCACGAGGAACACGGTGGTCTTGACGACCGCCGCCAGCCCGGCGCCGGCCGCTTCGAGAACGGCCGCGAGGTTGGCCAGCGCCCGGCGGGCCTCGGCCGCGACGCCGCCGGGCACCAGCTCGCCGGTGGCCGGGTCCAACCCGATCTGCCCGGCGCTGAAGACGAGGTCGCCCGAACGGATGGCCTGGCTGTACGGCCCGATGGCCGCCGGGGCGCCGGTGGTGTGCACCACGTGGCGGGCGGGCGCGCCGCCGAGGTCGACGACGCGGCCGAGCGTTGGATCGAGGTTGGGCATGGCGGGCTACCTCCTGCGCAGCATGGCGGATGGGTGCGCCACGTGGACGGGGGGCCGGTCGTCGGCCGCCCCGTGCACGCCGGTGGCGTCGGCAAGCGAGGCGAAGATCATCCGCCCCGCGACGGTCTGGAGCACGCGCGTGACGGTCACCGGGACCACGTCGTCGATGTGGTTCCGGCCCTCCTCGACGACGACCATCGTGCCATCCTCGAGGTACGCCACGCCCTGGCCGAGCTCCTTGCCCTCCTGGATGATGCGCACCGTCAGGTGCTCGCCGGGCAGGAGCAGGGTCTTCACGGCGTTGACAAGCTCGTTGAGGTTGAGGACGCGGATGCCCTGGATCTCGGCCACCCGGTTGAGGTTGTAGTCGTTGGTCATGATCGCCGCGTTGAGCTGCTCCGCCAGGTGCACGAGCTTGCGGTCGACCTCGTTGATGTGCGGGAAGTCGCGGTCGGAGAGCTCGAGGTTGACCTTGGTCGACTGCTGGAGCCGGTTGAGGATCTCGAGGCCCCGCCGCCCGCGGTTGCGGCGGAGGCTGTCGGCGGAGTCGGCGACCTGCTGCAGCTCGTCGAGCACGAACCGCGGCACGAGCAGCGTGTTGTCGATGAAGCCGGTCTCGGCCAGATCCGCCACGCGGCCGTCGATGATCACGCTGGTGTCGAGAAGGATGTAGTCGCTGCTCGCCAGTTGACCCTCGGTGTGCGGTCCGAGCACGTTGCGCAGCAGGCCCAGGTAGACGCCGGGGCTGCTGCCGACCGTGGCCGCGCCGAGGTAGGCCAGCACCAGCGCCACGGCGAAGGGCAGGAACTGGCCGAGCGGGTCGTGCAGAAACGACAGCGGCAGGGCGGCCAGCGCACCGAGCAACAGGCCGAACGCCAGCCCCGTGGCCGTGCCGACCAGCCGGACCGGCGGGACGTGGGCCAGCTCCTCGTGCGCCAGCTCGAGCGGGCGCAGCAGCAACGGGGTGAGGACGTAGCCGAACGCGAACCCGAACAACGCAAACGACAGCGAGACGAGGATGCGAACGACGGTGACGGCCTGAACGCTCTCGAGGCTGAACTGGCCCCGTACCTCAGGCCAGAGCGCGCTGCCGGCGGTGTAGCCGACGACGGCCAGGCTGATGGCTCCGATGAGGCGGACGATCCGTTTCCAGCGGCGTGGCATGCCGACCTCTCCTACGCGGGTCGGACTCCCGCAACACCGCCGGGCGCGGGCCGTCGGCGCGGGCGCGTCGCCCGCCCCGCAGGGGCCCGATCTTCGGAGCGTCGACTCTGCCCCGGATGGTTGGTGGAAACGGTGGCGCTGCGTCGGTCGGGATGAATGAAGTCCAGATGAATGGGTGATCGCGTGCGCATGGTGAGCTCGCGGCCGGGGATCGCGCAAGATCGCGCAGCGCGGTCCTCGACATCGCCACCGAACATTATAGTCGACGCCTCCAAACCGGCGGTTGCTTGACCTCCAGGCTATACTCGCCGGCGTCGCCCGGCCCACCCTGGACAGTGGCCCCCGGCGCGCCGCCCCACGGGCAGGCGACGCCCCCCGGCCGCCGGGCCGGTATCCGCTTCCACCCGCTCCGGAAAGGAGGGAGCCGCGGCCGCCGCAACCGCCGGCAGCCCGGCGACGCATCATGCATACGCCCCATGCCTCCCGCCCCATCCCAGGCCGCGGCCGCCGCGTGACGACTGCCCGGACAGCCATCGGCCTGGCGGTCGTCGCCATCGCCGCGGCGGCGCTGGATTCCGGGGACGACGGCTGGTCCCGGGCCTTGCGCACGCTGGCCCAGCAGCGGCCGGCGGCGTTCCTGCCCGCCGCGCTGCGCGATGCCCCGGCGGGGCCGGCGCAGGGCACGGCGCCGCCCCCGGCAACCGTCGCGCCACCCCCGACCGAGCCCGCGGGTGCCGCGACGCCGCCCGCGCCGTATCCCGTGTCGTGGCCTCCGCCCGCGGGCCCGGACGCGCTCGGCGAAACCCTGGCCGCGCTGCGGACCGATCGCGAGGCGCTCGGCTACCGGCCGCGCGGGGATTGGACCCGTTTCCCGCTGCCGGGGCGCACCCCGTACCTCCTGCCGATGTTCGAGCCGCTCTACGCCGATCCGCTGCGCCTGTACGCCGCGGCCCGTACCCTGGGCACGGCGGCCGACCGCTGGCTGCACCCGTATCAGGCCAAGGACGCCGGCCTGTACCGGGCGACGTACTACCTGGGCTTCGACCGCCGCGTCGGCAACTTCCGCGAGTACAGCGCCAACGTGCTGGTCGAGCCGGCGGCAGTCGACCCGCTGCGCGAGGCGGTGCGCGACGTCTACCAGTACGCGCACGAGGATCTGGCGCACTTCGCCTTCGGCGGCGTCACGCCGTCACGGGCCGAGGAGGCGATGGCGCGCCAGCTCGGCGCGATACCGGGGCCGCTGCAAGCCGCCGTGGCGCGGGCCCTCGTGAACCAGCTCGACGCCATCCGCTGGCGCGACCGCGGCCTGCGCCGGGTGGCGCCCGAGACGGCCCGCAAGGCATTCGCCGTGCGCGATCTCGGCGACACCCAAGGCGACGGGGCCTTCTACTACCCGCAGATCGACGACATGCTGCGCGACCTCGACGAGCCCTCGCTGCTCTACGCCGGGCAGAAGGCCGTCGAGACGGCCCAGCTGCTCCGCCTGGCGGTCGCCGGCCTGCCCGAGGCCGACCGCTGTCCGCCCACGGGCGCCGACATTCCCACGCCGTTCGGGCGCGTCGTCATCGGGACGTGCGGCGCCGACACGCACGCCGGCGCCGACGTGCTGCTGGCGCTCGACCCGGGCGGCGCCGACGCCCACCTGGGCAACGCGGGCGGCACGACGGCGCTCGAGATCCCCGTGGCGCTGTCAGTCGACGTTGCCGGCGACGACCGCTACGACTGCACGGGACTGGCGGGCGGCGCCTGCCAGGGGGCGGGCATCGTTGGCATCGGCGTGCTCGTCGACGGCGAGGGCGACGACACCTACGCCGGGCCGGGCCACGCGCAGGGCCTCGGGTATCTCGGGATGGGCGTGCTGTTCGACGCGGACGGCCGCGACGCCTACACCGCGGAGAGCTCGGCCCAGGGCACGGGCTACTTCGGCTACGGCGCGCTCTTGGACGCGGCGGGCGACGATCGCTACACCGTGCTCTTCGACGGGCAGGGCTACGGCGGGGTCGGCGGGGGCGTCGGCGTGCTGGCGGATCGATCGGGCGACGACGCGTACCACGCCGAGCCCGACGTCCGGCAGCTCCCGGAGCGGTTCCGCTACCGCAACTACGCCGGCAACGGCCAGCCCAACACGGTGGTCTCGTTCGCCCAGGGCGCGTCGGCCGGGCGCCGCGGCGACGGGAGCGACGGCCACAGCTGGCCCGGCGGGCTGGGCGCACGGGTCGACGTCATGGGCGACGACCGCTACCAGGCCGGGGCGTTCGCGCAGGGCTACGGCTACTGGTACGGCATCGGGCTGATGTACGACGGGGCCGGCGACGACGCCTACCGCAGCGTCTACTACAGCATCGCCTCGGGAGCGCACTACTCGGTCAGTGCGATCGTCGACGAGGCGGGGAACGACGTGTACGCCCAGGAGAGCACGATCCCGGGCAGCACGGCCGGCGCCGGCGTGGCGTTCGCGTGGGACTACGTGGTGGCGCTGATCTTCGACCGGTCGGGCAACGACGCGTACCAGTCGAACGCCAACTGCCTCGGCCGCAGCGCCGAGAAGGGCAACGCCTTCCTCGTCGACGGCGGGGGCGACGACACGTACACCGGCGGCGCGAACGCCGACGGCAGCCCGCGCGCGGACTGCATGGGCAGCAGCGGCTGGCGCCCGCTCTTCGGCTTCGACAGCTACCGGCCGTACCTGACGGGGTTCGAGAGCGGCGCGTTCGGCGCCTTGCTCGACCTCGGCGGCACCGACACCTACCAGGCGCGCCACTTCGGGACGGGCGCCACGACGCCCCATCCGCGCGCGGCCGACGGCGCCACGTGGTTCAATCCGGACCCCGACGCCGATACCGGGATCGCCGGGCTGACGTATCGCGACGCCAGCTTCTTCGGCTTCGGCGTGGATCGCGACGGCGGCCGCATCCCGGAGCTCGACCGCATCCCGCCGCCGGCCACGCCCGCGCCGAGCCCGACGCCGGCGGTCGGCGCGCGCGACGCCGGCGCGCCCGCGGCGCCCGAGATCGACGCGCCACCCGGCCTCGTCGATCCGTTCACGCGGCCCGACCCGGGGGACCCGCGCTTCCCGGAAGCGCCCCCCGCGGGCATCGGGGCCGCGCGCCGCTGACGGGACACCGCCCCGGGCGGGATGGCCGGATCCCGCCCGGGGCACGTTTCTTGCTAGTCGCTCGGAGGAAGCCATCGGCGCCGTGATCCGGTCCGCATGGTAGACCACCGGAACCGTGCGTCGCCGCGCGCCGCGGAGTGGACGTACGCCCACCGGACACCTTGACCGCCAGGAGAACAGCGCGTGGACGACCGGCGACGCTATCACCCCACCGACTTCGGCAACCTGCAGTGGGCGCGGCTGCTCGACTTCGAGCTGGACCGCGCCGACTGCTTCGAGTGCACGATCCCGTACACCTACGTGGCGATCGACATCTGGCGGACGCCACTGTGGCCGCCGCAGCTCGAAGGGCTGCGGGCCGACATGTTGGACCGCTACGCCACGTTCGTGCGGGGCGAGGCGGTGAGCGACCAGGCGGCGCAGGTCATCCGGTTTCGGTTGACGGCCCGTGTGGCGCGGTTCATCCGGTCGGTGCGGACGCTCGAGGGGTGGTCGTGGAAACATGGGCTGCCCGAAGACCCCGCCTTCTTCCGGGCTGACACCCCCCTCCTGGCCACCGAAAGCCGCCACGGCCGCATCACGGTCTTCGCCAGCACCGACGACGTGGCCACGTTGAGCGGCGCCGGGATCCGCTTGATCGAGCCGCTCGGCGTGCGGGCCGAGCCGTGGCCGACGCCGTAGCGGGCGCCGTCCGGCACGTCATCCCCCTCGCCGCGCATCCCCATCCGGCGCGCCGCGCGGCGCCTCTGCAACGCCGGCGCAGCATCCGGGTGCCGGCGTAGTATCATTGGCGCGTCGGCGTCGCCGCGGCCCGGTCGACGCCCAGAGGCTACCGCCCCCGTGCAGGCCGGCCCCCGCCGGCTTCACGCGAAGACCAAAGGAATGCCCCATGCGCCATCCCGCCACGGCCGCCGGCCTTGCTTGCGCCATCCTCGCCGCCAGCGCGCTCGGCGTGTGGCGCGGCCCGTCGCTCGCGCCCGACGCCCCCGGCGCGCCGTCGTCGGCCGACCTCGCGCGGCCGGATCGACCCGATTCGCCCGATGCGAGCGGGGGGCGGAACGGGCCGGACGCCCTGGACGTGCTGGACGTCGCCGACTACGGTCTCGGCGAGATCCTCGAGGGCGACGGACCGCCGCTGGAGCGCTTCGCGCCGGACGCGTTCCCCGCGGCGCCCCCGGCCGTCGGCGTCGACGACATCCCGGCGCCCGCTCCGGGCGGAGCGGTCGACTTCCGGCGCTACCCGACGCCCGACGAGGTCGTGGCGTTCACCGACCAGCTCGCGCAGGCCTATCCCGACCTCGTCGAGATCCTGGAGATCGGCCGGAGCTGGCAGGATCGCCCCATCCGCGCCATCCGGGTCGCCAACGAAGCGCTGGGTGACCCGCTGGATCGCCGGCCCACGATGGTCATCGATGGTCAGCACCACGCGCGCGAGCTCATCAGCGGGCAAGTGGCCCTTTACAACTTGTGGTGGCTGGTGCACTTCTACGGTACCGATCCGCTCGTGACGCACCTGGTGGACACGCGCGTGATCTACATCATCCCCACCGTCAACCCCGACGGCGCGGCCATCGCGCTCGCCGACTACCAGACGATCCGCAAGACCGCCAACCCCACGTGTTGCGACGACGACGGGGACGGCCGCTACGACGAGGACCCGACGTCGGGCTACGGCTACGGCACCGACGACGTCACGGTCTACACGTTCGACCAAGCCTGGGCGGATGCACACCCGGACAACCCGTTCCAGGGCGACTGGCGGGGCCATCTGGTGAAGCAGCCCGAGCGCGCCGGCCGCTTCACCGGCGCCCTTGGTGGCCCGCGGCGGCGGATCGCATCGCGCGACCTCGACGGCGACGGCCGGGCCGAGGAGGACCAGCGGGGCGGCACCGACCCCAACCGAAACTACGACTGGTTCTGGGAGCAGGGCGTGGCCGACCTCCGCTCGGACGCGTTCCGCGGCCCGGCGCCGTGGTCGGAGCCCGAGGTTGCCGCGATCCGCGACTTCCTGACCGAGCTCGGCACGCTGGCCACTTCGGTGTCGTACCACTCCGGCACCGACCTGATCCTCTACCCGTGGGCCTATTCGACCAGCGCCGAGCTGCCCGACGCCCCGATGTACGAGCTGCTCTCCCGCAAGGGCAGCGAGCTCACCGAGGTCAACGGGTTCGACGGCAGCATCCGCACCTGGATCGCGCGCGGGCTGTACGGCGCGGCCGGCAGCTCGGTCGACTACATCTACGGCCGCCTCGGCGCCTTCGCCATGGCCCCCGAGACGTACGGCGGCAGCGGCGTCACGCGCATCGAGCGGCTGGGCGCCACCGGCGTCTTCAGCACCGGGCAGAGCACGGCCTTCGGGTTCAACCCGCGCCAGGAGGACATCCTGGCGTCGACCGATCGGTGGAACCGCTTCAGCCTGTACCTGCTCACGGCCACCCCGAACATCGAGCTGAACGGGATCCGGGTCGACGGCGACGACGTCGTGCTCACGGTGGGCAACGACGGGGTGCTGCCGGTGACGCTGGCGCTCGATCTGGCCGGGGCCGACGGGCAGGCGATCACGCTGACCTCGCCGAACGCGCTGCACGCCGGACAGATGGACTTCACGGTCAGCCGCGCCGCCCTGGCCCCGACCGGCAATCGCCTGAAGATCAGCGCGAAGCTGGCCATCGGCACGATGCCGCACGAGGTCGAGTCCGCCGAGTGGACGTTCACGCTGCTGCCGGACGGCGGGGTCCGCCTCGACGCCGGGCGGATCCGGCCGTGGGTCGACCTCAGCGTGCCGTTCGGCGGGTGGTGGGCCGGCGACGCGTGGAACGCCGAGAAGTACCGCTGCCCACCCGGCCGGACCTGTCCGCCGCAGATCTTCGCCACCCCGCCGGTGACACCGAACCCGGACGTGCCGACGCTGACACCGTTCCCGACGGCGACGCCGACCGCGGCCGCCGGCGAACCCACGGCGACGCCGAGCGATCGCATCCCAGGCCGGGCGTTCCTGCCCGTGCTCTTCGCGCCGGAGGGCTGAGGCGTGACGACCGGAACGCGCGGCGGGCCGTCGCTCACCGCTCGGCTAGGCGCATGCGCGCCGGCGGTCGACGCCGCGCTGGCGGGTCTCGCGGCGCGCGACGTCGTCCGCCGCATCTGGGCGCACGACCACACGCTGTGGGGGCCCGATCCCGCCGGCATCGCCGATCGGCTCGGCTGGCTGCACTGCCCGGACACGATGCCGCCCCACTTGCCGGCCGTCGAGGCGCTGGTCGAGGCGGTCCGGGCCGAGGGCTTCACCCGCGCGCTGCTGCTGGGCATGGGCGGCTCGAGCCTGGCGCCGGAGGTGGTGCGCGCGACGTTCGGCGCGCAGGCGGGCTACCTCGACCTGGCCGTGCTGGACAGCACCGACCCGGCCGCGGTCCGCGCCGCCGGGGAGCGGCATCCACCAGCAACCACCCTCTACATCGTCGCCACGAAGTCGGGCGGGACGGTCGAGACCCTGTCGTTCTTCCAGCACTTCCACGCCGCCGCGGTCGCGGCCGTCGGCGCCGGCGCGGCGGGCCGGCACTTCGTGGCGATCACCGATCCGGGCAGCGGCCTGGCGGCACTGGCCGCGCGGCACGGCTTCCGGGCGACGTTCCTCAACGACCCCACCATCGGCGGGCGGTTCTCGGCGTTGTCGCTGTTCGGGCTCGTGCCGGCGGCGCTGGGCGGTGTCGACGCCCGGCGGCTGCTCGCCGGGGGGCGGACGGCGGCGATCGGGGCGGGGAGCGATCTCGCGAAGCCCGGGCCGGGCGGAGGCGATCGGGCCGGCGACGCCCATCCCGGCGCCGGCGTCATGGCCGACCCCGGCGTCCGGCTCGGGGTGACCCTCGGCGCGCTGGCCCGGGTCGGGCGCGACAAGCTGACGCTGGTCGCGTCCGCGCCGCTGGCGGGACTGGGCGCCTGGGTCGAGCAGCTCGTGGCCGAGAGCACGGGCAAGGCGGGCACCGGGATCCTGCCGGTGGTCGGCGAGGATCTCGGGCCCCCGGAGGCGTATGGCGACGACCGGTTGTTCGTACAGGTGCGGCTGGGCGGCGACGCGGCGCAGGCCGCGCGCCTCGACGCGCTCGCGGCGGCGGGGCATCCGGTGGTGCGCCTCGACCTCGCCGACGCCTACGATCTCGGCGGGGCGTTCTTCCAGTGGGAGATGGCGACGGCCGTCGCCGGCCATCTGCTCGGCATCAACCCGTTCGATCAGCCCGATGTCGAGGCCGCCAAGGTGCTGGCGCGCGCGATGGTCGCGCGCTATCGGCGCGACGGTCGCCTGCCCACGCCGCAGCCCGACCTCGAGGTCGGCGGCGTTCGGGTGTTCGGGGCGGCTCGAGGAACCGGTGGCGGCGGGTCGACGGTCGTGGAGTCAGACGCAGGTCGCGGCGACCAGGCGGATCTCGCGACGGTCCTCGCGGCCTTCGTCGCGCGCGGCCGCCCGGGCGACTACATCGCCGTCCAGGCCTTCCTGCCGCCCACCGCGGCGGTGGCGACGGCGCTCGAGACGCTCAGGACACGCTTGCGCGACCACACGCGGCTGGCGGTGACGGTCGGGTTCGGCCCGCGCTTCCTGCACTCGACCGGCCAGCTACACAAGGGCGACCGCGGCCACGGCCTCTTCGTCCAGCTGACGCACACGCCGGCGGACGACGTCCCGATCCCCGGCGAGGCCGGGGCGACGACTGCGGCCGAGACGCCGCCAGCGGCGATGACGTTCGGCGTGCTCGAGCTCGCGCAGGCGCTGGGCGATGGCGAAGCGCTGCGGTCGGCCGGGCGGCGGGTGGTGCGGTTCGATCTCGGCACGGACGTCGTGGGCGGGTTGGCGCGGCTGACGGGTGGGATCTAGACCCGCTCGTCCAGACGGCCGCCGTCAACCCGTCACGCGCCGCACCCCCCGGTCGTCCACCTGCGCCCGCAGCGCCCCGATCGTCACGCCGAGCTCGGGATGGACCAGCGCGGGCGCGATGTCGGCCAGCGGCACGACGACGAACGCCCGCGTCGCCAGGCGCGGGTGCGGGATCCGCAGCGGCAGGCCGTCGTCCCCGGCCGGCTCGTCGACCCGCCGGTCGTCGTAGAGCAGGATGTCGATGTCGATCACCCGCGGCCCGAACCGGATCGGGTCGTGCGCTGGCCGGCCGAGGGCCCGTTCGAGGGCCTTGAGCGCGCGGAGAAGGTCCCGCGGCGACAGGCCGGTCCGGGCCCGCACGACCTGGTTGAGAAACGCCGGTTGCGGGGCGTAGCCCACGGGATCCGTCTCGTAGACCGGCGACACCGCCTCGATGACGGCCAGGCCCGCCAGGCCGCGGCGGGCCGCCGCCAGCGCGGCCGCCCGGTCGCCGAGGTTGCCGCCGAGGCCGAGGTAAACCGTGTGCCCGCGGCTCAGCGGCGGATCCGCTGCCACCCCAACGGCAGGTAGAGGCGCCGGCGCGCCGGCGTCGGCGAGGCCACAGGCGTGACCGTGGCGGACGGCGCGAGCGTGGCCGCCGCGGTCGCGGTCCTTGTCGCGGTCGGCGTGGCCGTCGCCGTGGCTGGTGGCTCGACCGTGGGCGTCGCGCCTTCGTCCGTCGGCGTGGCCGGCGGCTCGACCGTGGGCGTCGCGGACGCGGCCGGCGTCGCGCCTTCGTCCGTCGGCGTGGCCGTCGGGGGCGTTCCTGGCGCCGTGGCGCTTGCGGTCGGCGTCGGCGT
>CAYQBA010000118.1:0-15251 GCA_964415605.1 uncultured Anaerolineales bacterium
GGCGTCCCGCCGGCGGCGGGCGCCCAGTCGGGCTCGCGCCCCGCGGTCAGCGGATCGCCGACCGGGCCGCCGTCGGCCGGCACGACGTGGAGGTCCCAGCGCGTGCCACCCGGCGCCGCGGCGTCGAACACGATCGCGCGACCGTCGGCCGACCACGCCGGCCGCCGCAGGTCGCGCGTGTCGTCGCTCGCGATGGTCCCCGCGGCGCCGGTCGCCAGGTCGACGAGCCAGATGGCGTGGCGGACGCCCGCCGGCGACCACGGCCCCGACGCGAAGGCCAGACGCGTCCCGTCGCGCGACCAGGCGGGGTCGACGTCGTCCCAGCCCGGATGCGACAGGAGCAGCCGCGGGCCCGACCCGTCGGCGCCGATGACGTACAGGTCGCCTTCGCGCTGCCGCGACGTCACCGTGAACGCGATGCGCCGGCCGTCGGGCGACCACGTCGGGTGGCGGATCAGCGCCTCGCCGCCGTCGAGCAGGATGAGCGGCCGCGCCCCGATGCCGTCCGGCGGCGTGATCGACAGCGACGACGCCGTGACCTCGCCGGCGCCGCCGAGATGGGCGGCGAACGCGATCAGGCTGCCGTCCGGCGACCAGGCGGGGTCGAGATCCTGCGGCCCCTGGGTGACCACCGCGACGTCGCCGGTGACGGTGTCGAGCACGTTGAGCCCCCAGCGGTTGGCCTCGACGCGCGCCGAGAACGCGAGCCGCCGCCCATCGGGCGCCCAGCTCGGCCCGGCCTCGACGATGCCGTCGCTGGCGGTGTGCTGCACGCGCGCGGCGCCGTCCGGGCGGACGGTGAACAGCTCGGCCTGGTTGCCCGCGACGATGTCGATGAACGCGATGGCGTCCGGCCGCTGCGCCGCGGCGCGCGGCGCGTGGGCCTGTAGCACGGCGCCGGCGGCGGCCAGCGCGGATACGATCGGGAGGAGCCAAGCCTTCATGGGGATGCGTGACCTCGGAGCTGGTTCGGGACGGCGATGACCGGCCGGCGCTGGGCCGGGACGGGCCAGGTTCGCGCGGAGACAACGCGGGCCGCCCCGCGCGCGTTACCCCGATCCCGCCGCTCAGGCTCAGCGGGCCTCGACGATCTCGGCATACAAGCGGTCCTCGCGCGCGGCCAGGGCGCGGGCGGCCCACGCCACGAGCCCGAGGTAGACCACGGCCGCGTAGCCGAAGCCGCCGACGAGCGCCAGCGGCAGCCAGCGCGGCGCCAGCACCCAGCACGCCGCCAGGCCCGCGACGATCGGCGCGGCCAGGAGGGGGAAGCCGACGAGCATGACGACCACGCCGGCGAACGCCGGCCCGCTGGCCTCGGACTGTCCCCGTTCGACGTCGATGTAATGCGCGAAGTAGACGCTGCCCAGGTGCGCGAGGCCGGCGAACGCCAGCTGGAAGACCGCGGCGGCGGCCACCGCGGCCAGCAGCGCGACGGGCGCCCGCGCCGCGAGCGCGGCGCCGGTGCCGCTGACGGTGGCCATCAGCACCGCGACGCACACGAACAGCGCGCCCTGCGCCACGAGCACGAGCGAGCGCCGGGCCGGCGTCAGGAGCAGCGTCCCGAGGCCCCGGTGGTCGAGCAGCGCGAGCCCGTTGACCCCGAACGCGGTGGTGATGAACGCGCTGGCGCCTCCGACGACGAGGCCCACCGCCGCCGGCGGCGGGGCAAGGTTGCGCGTGCCGAAGAACGCCATCAGCCCGAACATGACCGGCAGGAAGGCGACGCGCGACGTCAGCGGGCTCCGCCGGAGGTTCAGCCAGTCCTTGCGCCACAGCGCCCGCAGCGCCCGGCTGTCCGCCGCGGACAGCCCGGGCAGGCGGCGGGCCTCGCGGAGCGGGCGGCGGGCGGCGGCCTCGACGCCGCGGGCGTGCCAGGTGTCGCCGAAGTACAAGCGCGCCTGCAGCCGGGCGTGCAGCCACGCCCCGCCCGCCGCCGCGGCCGCCAGCAGGCCGCATCGCACGGCCCAGCCCGCCGGCTCGCCCGTCATGGCGGCCAGCACCGCGCCGGCGAACCAGCCCGGCGGCAGCCACAGCAGGTACGTGCTGTCCATCATCCGGTCGAGGAACGGCGCGGTCTCGGCACGGCCGAAGTCGCTGAGGCCCATCTGGCTCAGCATGAACCCGAAGAGCACCAGCCCGATGCCGGCCGCCACGGCCTGGCGCAGGCGGCGGTCGTCGGCCGCCAGGTCCAGCACGTCCAGCACCACCGCCTTCAGCACCACCAGCAGGGCCAGGTACAACCCGCCGGCCGCGGCGATCTGGCCGGCCGACAGCGGGCCGCGCGCCGCGCCCGCCAGCACCGCCACCAGGAACGGCAGCGTGACGAGCGTGATGAAGCTGGCGGCGCTGGCGACCAGCCCCCCGATCACCAGCCCGCGCAGGCTGATGGGCTGCGGCAGGAGCCGGCGCAGGCTCGGGGCCTCGAAGAGCTGCTGGTTGGCCATCGGCGACACGGCCCACATCAGCAGGAGAAACGTGAACCCGCTGGCCACCAGCGCGGTGCCGCGCTCGGGCGGCAGCGTGCGCAGGGCGATCAGCAGCCCGCCGCCGAGGAACAAGACATACGGGATGCTGATGACGAGGAGCAGCGCCAGCCCCGCCACGCGGCCGACCTCGCGCTGGCCGCCGCGCCGGAGCCCGTTGACGAGCAGGCGGCGCTGGAGCCAGGCCAGCGTGCGCAGCTCGGACCGCAGCCCGCCCGGGCCGGCCGCGTGGCTCACGTGCCGGCCAGCCAGTCCAGATCGGCGGCCGCGCGCGGGGCCGCGTCGACCAGGGCCAGGAACACGTCCTCGAGCGACGCGGCGGCGTCCGCGGCGACCTGGCGCCGCAGGTCGGCCAGCCCGCCGTGCGCGATCAGGCGGCCGTGGTCGATGATGGCGACCGTGTCGCACAGCTTCTCGACCAGCTCCATGATGTGGGTCGAGAAGAACACCGTGACGCCGCGCTGATCGACCAGGGTGCGCAGCATGTCCTTGACGGCCCGTGCCGACACGGCGTCGACGCCCTCGAACGGCTCGTCGAGGAACAGCACCTGCGGGTCGGGCAGGAGCGCGGCCGCCAGCGCGAGCTTCTTCTTCATGCCCCCGGAGTAGTCCACCGTGAGCGTGCCCGCCTTGTCCGCCAGCCCCAGCCGCTCGAGCAGCCGGCCCCGCCGCCGCTCGATGGTCGACGCGTCCAGCCCGTGCAGGCGCCCGACGAGCTCGAGATACTCGTGGCCGGTCAGGCGTTCGTAGAGCCCGAGCGTCTCGGGGACCACCCCGATGCGACGCTTGACCTCGAGGGGCTGGACCACGACGTCGAAGCCGGCCACCATGGCGCGCCCCGCCGTGGGGCGCAGGAGCCCCGTCAGCATCTTGAGCGTCGTGGTCTTGCCGGCGCCGTTGGGGCCGAGGAACCCGTACATCGTGCCGGCCGGCACCGTCAGGTCGAGCCCGTCAACCGCGACGAGGTCGCCGAAGCGCTTGACGAGGCCGTGGGTCTGGATGGCGGGATCGGGCACGGAGGCTTCTCCAGGTGGGACCATCGCGGGCGGCGGCGCGCCATCGCTGCACCGGGGACGCCTGTCTCCCCCCGAATACAGGACCTTCGCGCTCGGTCGTGGTCAATGGTAGCACCGTAGCACCGGCCGTTTGCGCGCCGCGCCTGCCGTCGTGTAAACTGCCGTGCCCCCGGGGGCGGGCCGCGCCCCGCGCGCCGCGCCGGGCGGTCCGTGCCACCTTCCCCGTCAGCCGGTTGTGATGCACCGAGCCTCTGATACCATCGCGGCCGACGTCGTCGTCGTCGGCACCGGCATCGCCGGCATGAGCGCGGCGCTCGGCCTGCCGGGCGGGTGCCGGGTGCACCTCCTGACCAAGACCGACTGGGACATCGGCGGCTCCAGCCGCTGGGCCCAAGGCGGGCTGGCCGCGGCGGTGGGCCCGGGCGACACGCCGGAGCGGCACGCGGCCGACACGCTGGCCGTGGGCGGCGGCCTCAACGACCCCGCGGTGGTGGCGATCCTCACGCGCGGCGGCCCGCCGGCGGTGGCGCGGCTCGTCGCGCTGGGCGCGCGCTTCGACCGCGACCCGGACGGGCGGCTGGTGCTCGGGCGCGAGGCCGCCCACCACCGGCGCCGGATCCTCCACGCCCACGGCGACGCCACCGGCGCCGAGATCGTCCGGGCGCTGATGGCCGCCGTGCACGCGGCGCCGCACGTGACCGTCTTCACGCGGGCGTTTGCCTGGGATCTCGTGGTGCGGGCCGGCCGCGTGGCCGGCGTCCGCGCCGTCCACGCCGACGGGCGCGCCGTGTTGCACACCGCCAGCGCCGTCGTGCTCGCCACGGGCGGCTGCGGGCAGCTCTACCGCTTCACCACCAACCCGCCCGAGGTCACCGGCGACGGGCTGGCCATGGCGGCCCGCGCCGGGGCCGGGCTGGCGGACCTCGAGTTCGTGCAGTTCCACCCCACCGCCCTGGCCGTCGACGACGATCCGCTGCCGCTGCTCACCGAGGCCCTCCGGGGCGAGGGCGCGCGGCTCGTCGACCCCGCGGGCCGGCGCTTCATGACGGGCGTCGACCCGGAGGGCGAGCTGGCGCCGCGCGACGTCGTGGCCCGCGCCATCTGGCGCGAGCTGGCGGAGGGGCGGCAGGCGTTCCTCGACGTCCGCGGGACCGCCATCGCCGCGACCATTGCCGACCGCTTCCCCACCGTGTTCGCGGCGTGCATGCGGCACGGGATCGATCCGCGCCGAGCGCCGATGCCGGTCGTGCCGGCCGCGCATTACCACATGGGCGGCGTCGAGGTCGACGCGTGGGGCCGCGCGTCGCTGGTCGGGCTGTGGGCGTGCGGCGAGGTGGCCGCCACCGGCGCCCACGGCGCCAACCGGCTGGCGAGCAACTCGCTGCTCGAGGCCCTGGTTTTTGGCGGGCGCGTCGCCCGCGACGTCGCCGGCCGCCTGGCCGCCGGCGGGTCCGGGGCGGTCCCCGACGCCGGCGCACCGCCGCGCCCGGCGGCGGTGGCGGGATCGCGCGGGACCTCCGCCGGGGGCGGTCCGCGGCCCCACCCCGGCCGCGGTGAACCCGATCTCGCCGCGCTGCGCGCCGAGGTGCGCCGGCGGACCTGGGACGAGATCGGCCTCGTGCGCGACGCCGCCGGGCTGACCGCCGCGCTCGCCGCCCTGGCGGCGGTTTCGGATGCCGTCGGCGACGCATGGCCCGAGGCTGACGCGACGCCCGAGGCCGATGCGAGGCCCGAACCCCGTGCGTCGGGCGGGTTTGGGCCAGCCGACATCGCCGCGGCCGCTGCCGATGCGGTCGGTGACCCGCATGGATCGCCGGCCCCGGACCCCGCGGCCGACACGTTCGAGCGCCTGTGTACCGTCGGCGAGATCCGCAACCTGGCCTTCGTCGGCCGGCTCGTGGCAACCGCTGCCCAGGCCCGCCGCGAGAGCCGCGGCGCGCACTTCCGCTCGGACTACCCCGCCCCCGCGCCGGGCGCGCCGCGCCGCGTCCGCGTGCGCTGGGTGGCGCCGGAGATCGTCGCCACGGCCGAGCCCACGGCCGTGGACCAGCCCGGCCGCCCGCCGTGGCCGGGCCCGCCGCCGCCCGGCGGCGAGGAGACCCCATGACCGCGTCGCCGACGCTGCCGACCCTGCCGCCGCTGTACGCGCTTCAGTACGAGCCCATCCTGCGCCGCGCCCTGGCCGAAGACCTCGGCCGGGCCGGGGACCTGACCACCGACGCCATCGTCGCGCCGGACGCGGTCGCCACCGCCCGCATCGTCGCGCGCGCCCCCGGGCGGATCGCCGGCGCCGCGATGGCCGCGGCCGTGTTCGGCCTGCTGGACCCGCGGGTCGAGGTGATGGTCGAGGTGGCCGACGGCCACGACGCCGCGGCCGGCGCGACGATCGCCCGGGTCCGCGGGCCGGCGCGCGCGATCCTCAGCGGCGAGCGCACGGCCCTGAACCTCCTCGGCCGGCTGTGCGGCATCGCGACGACGACCCGCGACCTGGCGGCGCTGGTGGCGCCCCATGGTGCCCGCGTCGCCTGCACCCGCAAGACCACGCCGACGCTGCGGGCCCTCGAAAAGTACGCCGTCCGCGCCGGCGGCGGCGCCAACCACCGCTTCGGGCTGGACGACGCCGTGCTGATCAAGGACAACCACATCGCCATCGCCGGCGGGGTCGGTCCGGCGATCGCGGCCGTGCGGCGGTCCGTGGGGCACCTGGTCAAGGTCGAGGTCGAGGTGACGCGCCTCGACGAGCTCGACGCCGCGCTCGCGCTGGGCGTCGACGCGGTGCTGCTCGACAACATGGGCGTCGAACGGCTGCGCGAGGCCGTCGCGCGCGTCGCCGGCCGGGCCGTCACCGAGGCGTCGGGCGGCATCACGCCGGCCACGGCCGCGGCCGTGGCGGCCACCGGCGTCGACCTCCTGTCGGTCGGCTGGCTGACCCACAGCGCGCCGGCGCTCGACGTGGCGCTCGACATCTCGGCGTAGGCGCGGGTTCCCGCGCGGCGGAAAGGCGGCGGGGCGATCCGAACCGGCCGGCTCCCCATCCGGTGATCGGCGCGGCGCCGGGAAGGGTTTTTCGCCCCGCCGGCCCCGTCGGCTAGACTTGGGGTGTTGTCCAGACGTCGTCACGCCAACACGAGGGACGGAGGAGTCCGCGATGATCGAAGCCGCGCAGGTGCGCCGGGGAAACGTGATCGAGATCGACGGCGAGCTGTACCGCTGCCTGGAGCAGCAGCTCGTCAAGATGGGGCGCGGGGGAGCCAATGTCAACACCAAGCTCCGCAACCTGTCGACCGGGGCGACCATCAGCCGGACGTTCGGGTCCAACGAGCGGCTGCAGGACGTGCGGCTCGAGAGCCACAAGGTGCAGTACCTCTACAACGACGGGGCGTTCTACCACTTCATGGATCTCGAGAGCTTCGAGCAGCCGGCCCTCCCGGCGTCGACGGTCGAGGACGTCGCCATGTACCTCGTGGAGAACATGGAGCTGCAGATGGCGATGCACGACGGCCAGCCGCTGTCGATCGAGCTGCCGGTGACGGTCGACCTGGCTGTCGAGGAGGCGCCGCCGGGGTTCAAGGGCGACACCGCCAGCGGCGGCGGCAAGCCGGTCACGCTCGCCAACGGCCTCACCGTCACCGTGCCGTTCTTCATCGACCGCGGCGACGTCATCCGCATCGACACCCGCACCGGCGAGTACGTGACGCGCGTCGAGAAGGGCGGCGGCTGAGCCTTGTCGACCTGCCCGGCTTACGGCACCCTGACGCCCGCCGGCGTCGCGTCGGTCCGCGCCGGCAGCGGGCACGCCCCGGGGGCGGGCGGGCGCGTGCGCACCGTGACCTCGCGGTAGCCCGCGCCGCCCAGGAGCCCCCGCACTGCGGTGTCCGCCCGGGCATTGGCGTCGTCGAGGATCCCCTCCGCGCAGGCCGTGCGGACGATCTTGTCGAGCGCGAACTGCTCCGCGCGGCTCTGCATCGCCGGGTCGAGCGGCCCGAGCAGCGACTGCCGCAGGTCGTAGACGTACGAGCGCTCGACGTCGATCTTACGGTCGAGCAGCTCCGGGGCGGGCAGGCGAATCTCGACGCGGTCGCCCGCGATCGTGACGTCGCCGGGCATGAGCTCTCCGAGGTCGACGCCGGCCCGCACCTCGCCGTGGGCGACGTACAGCAGATCGGTGCGCCCGATCTCGAAGCCGCCCAGCGTCCGGGCCTGCGACTCGGTGACCACCGTCTCGAGGGTGTAGATCGCCGTCGCCAGCTCGCTGGCCTGGCGCATCTGGCGGACCATGACCATCCGCACGTCGAGCGTCGGCGGGGGCTGAGTCGGGACGAGGGCCGCGACGTCGACCACCGGCGCCTCGAGGATCTGGTCGGCGCGCTGGTAGACGCGGTAGACCGCGACGGCCGCGACGAGCGCCAGCGCCCCGCACCCGAAGAGCGCGAAGGCCACGGCGGCGGGCACGAGCCGGTCGGCCGCGGGGCGCGCGGCCGGGCCGCCGGCGGTCGGGTCGATCATCGCCGCCCCCGCGTCACGCGACCACCGAGTAGCCGCCGTCGACGACGACGACCTGCCCGACGACCATCGACGCGTCGTCGCTGCACAGGAAGGCCACGACGGCCGCGATGTCCTCCGGCGTGACGATCCGCCCGGCCGGGGTCCCGGCCAGGCCCTGGGCGAGCATGGCCTCGCCGCGCGGGAAGTGCTTGAGCGCCGCGGTCTCCACCACGCCGCCGGACACCGCGTTGACGATGATGCGCTCGGGCGCCAGCTCGACCCCCAGGTAGCGCGTGACGGCCTCCAGCGCCGCCTTCGATGCCCCGATCACGACGTACTCCGGCATGACGCGCGTCGAGCCGAGGCTGGAGATGTTCACGATGCGGCCGCCGCCCCGCCGGCGCATCGCCGGCACGGCCGCCTGTGCCAGGAAGAGCGCCGCCCGAGCGTTGATGTCCATCGTCCAGTCCCAGCCCTTGGGGCGCTGCTCCATCACCGGCCGGATGTAGCCCGAGGCGGCGTTGTTGACCAGGATGTCGAGCCCGCCCAGGGCCGACTCGGCCTCGTCGACGAGGTGCTGCAGGTCCGCGACGTCGGCGACGTTGGCCTTCACGGCGTGCGCGCGGCGCCCGAGGGCGCGCACCTCGTCGGCCACGCCCTCGGCCTGGTCGCGGCTGCGCGAGTAGTTGACCACGATGTCCGCGCCCTCCTGGGCCAGCCGCAGGGCGATGGCGCGGCCGATGCCGCGGCTGCTGCCGGTGACGAGGGCGACACGGTTGGCGAAGCGCACGATGCTCACTCCAGGATGCGGGACGGGGCGGCCGATCCGCGCCGCCGGCGATGCCCGGCCACGCCGAAGTCCGGCGGGCTGGCCTACGGGTGGGCGGCCTCCGGCCCGAAGAGGCTGGTGTGGCCGCGGTCGTCGGCCGTGGCCACGGCGAAGCGCGACCCGGCCGCGGCGGCCTCGATGACGAGGTCGGTCCCGGCCGCCCACACCGCGCGGCCGTAGATCGGGGCGCCGGCGTCGCGGACCGCCACCCAGTAGCCGGCCACCCGGGCGTCGGGGACGGCGTCCCAGGCGAGCCGCACGGCGCCCGGGCGGTCGGCGGCCACGGCGATCCGCGGCGCCGCGGCGGGCGCGGGAGGCGCGAGCGCCAGGTTGGCCGCGAGCGCCAAGTTGAGCCGCGCGACCGCGCCGAGGTAGTCGGCGTCGATCCGGTCGACCGTGTCGCGCGCGTTGTGCTGGCGCGCCGTGTCCTCGGCGGCGGCGATGAGCCGGACGGCCGCAAAGCCGGCCTCGCTGAACGGCTGGTGGTCGCCGCCGCGCCCCTCGCGGTCGACGCGCGGCACGACGACGACCTCGAGGAGGCCGTAGCGGGCGGCGATGAGCGCCGCGTGGCGGGCGAGGCGGCGCGACGGCCCGTCGTCGGGGTCGGCGGAGAACACGCGCACGCGGCCGGCGTCGGCCTGGCCGGGGGCGCCCGTCGTCCCGCCGACGATGTCGTTGTTGAGCACGGCGACGATCGGGAGCCCCAAGGCCGCGGCCGCCGGGGCGTGGAAGCGGCTGCCCTTGAGGCCGGGCTCCTCGGCGGCGAAGGCGACGAAGCGCAGCGTGGCGTCCCATTGGCGCCGCGACATCACGCGCACGAGCTCGAGCAGCACCGCCACGCCCGAAGCGTCGTCGTCGGCGCCGGGGGCGTCGGCGGCGCCGTCGGCGACGTTCTCGGACCGGCTGTCGTAGTGCGCCGTCAGGTAGATCAGGCGCTTGGGCTGCCCGATGCCCGGCAGGGTGGCGACGAGGTTGTGCTGCTCCGTGCGCCGGTTGGCGAAGTCGAGGGTGAACGGCTCGCGCTCGACCTGGACCTGGTGGCCGGACGCGCCGGCGCTGGTCTCGAGCTCCGCCTGGATCCACGCGCGGGCCGCGCCGACGCCACGGCGCGGATCGTCCACGGCGGAAAGCACATGCCGCGTGCCAAAGCCCGCGAGGCGCTCGACGTCGCCATACAGGCGCAGGGCCCGGACGTCGCCGAGGAGGGCGACGATCTCGGGGTCGGCGACGGGCGGGCCTTCGGGGGGCACCGCGACCGGGGGGCGCGGCGTCGGTGCCGGAATCCCCTCGGCCGGGCCACCGGCCGGCCCGAGGCCGGGCGCCACAGCGGGCGCGCCGTCGCCAGGGAGGCCGCCCGCCACCGGCACGGTCCACGTCGGCACGGCCAGCGCCACCGGCGCGTCCGGCAGGCGGGCCGCGTCGTCGGGCTCCAGCGGCACGGCCGGCATCGGGGTCACGCGCGCCGGCACGCCGGGAGGCGCCTGGCGGCATGCGGCGAGGCCGGCGCACCCCGCGAGCGCCGCCATCGCGAGGAAGCGCCCGGCGGGGCGTGTCACGCGCATGCGGTGGATTATAGCAGGCGGGGGGCGATCGCCCCGGGCGGGTAAAGGTGCCGCGGGCCGGGCGGCGATGCTATCGTTGCCGGCCGTGCTCGATATCGACCATGTTCATCTGACGGCGAGACCCATCGCGGGGATGATCGCCGCCGCCGTGCTCGCGGCCTGCACGCCCGCCACCCCCACGCCTGGCGGGCCGACCGCCGAGGCGGTGGCGTCGCCGACGCCGCACCCCGACAGCGTGGTGTGGGCCGTGCCGTCGGCGCCGACCACCCTCGATCCCGCCCGCGCGGTGGCCGATCCGGTCGCCGAGCGGATCGCGGCGCAGGTGTACGACCGCCTCGTGCTGTTCCGGCCGGGCACCGTCCAGCTCGCGCCCGGGCTGGCGGAACGGTGGGTCGCCGATCCGCGCGGAAGCACGTTCACGTTCACCCTCCGCAAGGGCATGACGTTCCACGACGGCACGCCGGTCGACGAGCAGGCCGTGGTGTGGAACTTCGAGCGCTGGATGGACCCCCGCCACGAGCAGCACGACGGCAAGTTCCCGGGCTGGCAGGGGCTGCTCGGCGGCTTCCTCGGCCAGAAGGATGCCCAGGGCCACGAGGCGTGGCTGATCGAGTCGATCGAGGCCATCGGGCCGCTGCAGCTCCGGTTCAAGTTGCGGGCGCCGTTCTCGGCGTTCCCCCACCACCTGGCCATGACGCCGTTCGGGCTGGCCAGCCCGACGGCGGTCATGGCCCAGGGCGAGCGCTACGGCAGCGATCCCGGCCACCTGCCGGTCGGCAGCGGCCCGTTCGCCGTCGAGGCGTGGGAGCCCGACGGCTCGGTGCGCCTGCGGCGCTTCGATGCCTATTGGGCGGGCCCGGCCACGGTGCCGGCCCTGCGCTTCGCCGTGCTGCCGGACGTCCAGGCGCGCGTGGCGGCGGTGGCCAGCGGCGCGGCGCATGGCAGCGATCTGCCGCCGACGACGCCGCTGACCGACACGCTCCTCGCCGGCGCGGTCGACGTGGTGCCGCGACCGGCGCGCCAGACGGTATGGCTCATGCTCAACCATGGTCGCCAGCCGCTCGACAACCCCAAGATCCGCCGTGCGATCTCGCTGGCCATCGACCGCGAGCGCCTGGCGCGCGAGCGCTTCGGCCCGTGGTCGGTGCCGGCCGGGCAGCTGCTCCCGCCCGGCTTTCTCGGTCACAGCCCTACGGTGGTGGCGCCGCTCTTCGATCCCGACGGCGCGCGCAAGCTGCTCGCCGAAGAGGGGGTGAGCGGCGACTTCCCGCTGAACATCTGGGTGCCCACCACGGCGCGGCCGTACTTGCCGGACCCCACCGGCACCGCGCAGTCGGTGGCCGACATGCTCAAGGCGGTCGGGATCAACGCGGCGGTGCGCACCACCGGCGCCCGGCAGTTCCTCAACGACCGGGGCACCGGGCGCTTCACGGCGTGGATCATCGGGTGGGAGGCGCAGTCGGCAGATCCCGACAACTTCTGGTTCTGGCACTTCGGCATGGTCGGCCGTGCGGTGGCCGAGGGCAACTACGGCAACCCGGACCTCGTCGAGCGGCTCCGCGAGGCCCAGCGCGTCATCGACTCCGAGGAGCGTGCGGAGATCTACCGTGCGGCGGCCGAGACCGTGGACAAGGACACGGCACGGGTGTTCCTGGTGCACCCGCAGGCCCCGGTCATGTTGGCGCGCCGGTTGCGTGACTTCCGCCCCAGCCCCCTGGGCCTCGACGACTTCACGAAGGTCACGCTGGACCCGCTGCCGCTTGGCGCGACGATGCCGCCGCTGCCGACCGCCGCGGCGACGCCGGGAGGCACCGTGGCCCCGTCGGCCGACGACACCGCGGGAGCCACTCCGCCGAACGATGGCGCTGCCGGAGCCACTCCGCCGGCGGACACCGCCACGGCCGGACCGACCGCCCCGACCACGCCGTAACGTTTCACTGTCCTGGCCCGAGGTCCCGAGGGTGGCTATACTCCATGATATGACATGGGAGGATGTCACCGAGGCTGAGGTCCGCCAGGCACTCACGGCCTTTCGCGCGGCACGCCGGCGCGCCGGCCGGCCGCGCGCGTGTGCCGCCGATCCCGGCGGCGCCGATCGGCTGGCCGCCCTTGCCGCCATGGCGGCCGACATCGTGCTGGCGCGCCTCGCGGATGCACGGCGCGGCGACGGCGCGGATGGCGGGATCGCCCCGGATGCCACCGCGGCCGCGCGGCGCGACTTCAGCATGGGCGACCCGACCCGCGAGACCTGGAGCGCCCTCTACCACCGGTTCGTCGCGCCCGAGCCGTTCCCGCTGCAGCGGCTCGCGATCACGGCGGGGCTCGACCCCTTGGTCGGGCGACGCCAGCTCCACCGCCGGATCCGCCACGGCGTCCGGCTCGTCATGCGCGACATCCAGGCGGCGGGGGCGGCGCCGACGCTGGAAGCCGGCGCCGCCCCCGCGCCGATCCTCGCCGATCTGCCGAGCTTCGCCGGCCCGTTCGTCGGCGCCAGGGATACCTTGCGGGACGTCGCGGAGCGGCTGGCCGAGGCGCCGGTCCTGACGGTGGTCGGTCCCCCCGGGGCCGGCAAGTCACGGCTGGTCCGTGAGCGGATGCGCGACCTGGCGGCGGCGTTCCCCGGCGGCGTGGCCTGGGTCGACGTGGCCGCCGTCGCCTCGCAGCCCGCGCTGCTGGCCGCCATCGCGCGCGGGCTCGGCGTACCGCCAGCCCCGGCCGGGCGGCAGGGGACGGCCGGCGCCGTTCTTGAGACGTGGCCGTTGGGGCGGCGGGTGTTGGTCGTGCTCGACAACGCCGACCACCTGGCCGATGCCGCCGCGGCCGTGGCGGGCCACGTTCTGGCCGGGAGCCGGGACGCGCGGGTTGTCGCCACCAGCCGCGAGCGGCTGAACGTCGAAGGCGAGCAGGTGTTGCGCCTCGCGCCGTGGCCGCTGCCGGGCCGGGCCGGCGACGGCGATGGGCCCGCCTCGGACGACGCGTCCGGCGGCGAGCCGGGTACGTTGTGGGCCTGCGATGCCGCCGATCTCTTCATGCGTGTCTTGGCGGCCCGGCGGGCGACGGTCCGGGTCACCCCCGCCGAAGCCCCCGCCGTGGTCGAGATCCTCCGGCACACCGGGGGCCTGCCGCTGGTGATCGAGCGCGCGGCCGCCGCCGCGGCCGCCGGCGGGATCGCGAATCTCGCCGCCCGGCTCGCGGGCGGCGGCCACCTGCTGGACGTCGTCTGCGCCCGGGCGCCGGCGCGCCAGGCCTCGCTACGGGCGGTGCTGGAGCAGGCCACTGCGCGCGTAGACGCCGACGCGCGGGCCGTGTTCGACGCCGTGTGCGGGTTCGACGGACCGTTCACCCTCCACGAGGCGGCGATGGCCGAGCTCCCCGGCCTGCCCGCCGGGCACGCGGAGAGCCGCGCCGCCCTCGCGCGGCACCTCGCGACGCTCGTCGAGCACGCGCTGGTGCTCCCCGTGCCGGGCGATGGAGGCGCGGCCCGCTTTGGCGTGCCGCGCCCCTTCCGCGCGTTCGGGCGCGAGCGCCGGGCGGAGGCGCCCCGGTTCGGTGCCGTCGCGGCGCCGCGCGCGCCAGGCGCCGTGGCGGCCCGTTCCCCCGGCCGGCCCGCGCGGCGCACGACGGTGTATCATTGACCTGCGGCCCCTGGCCGGCACTGCCTTCGATTCGACGACGAGGACCCGACGCATGCCCGCACGCCCCAACCCCGCGCCGCACGACCCCGCCCGCGCCACCGATCTGTTTCAGCGCGCGCGGCTCGCGGTCCGCCTGGTCCGCGACCCGCGCGTGCCGGGGATCGTTAAGCTGATCCCCCTTCTGGCCGTGCTGTACGTGCTCTCGCCGATCGACCTGCTGCCCGACACCATCCCGGTCCTGACGCAGCTCGACGACGTCGCGGTCCTGCTGCTGGCGCTGCGGATGTTCGTCGATCTGGCCCCGGCCGACGTGCGGGCCGAGCTGTCCGGCGGGGCCGCCGCCGCGGCGCCCGAGCCCATCACGACGACCTATCGCGTCAAGGACGAGGACGCCCCGCCGCCCGCCGGCTAGCGCCCGATCGGCCGCGCCCCGCGCCGGCCAGGGCCGCCCGGCGCGCCCGGCCGCCTGTGCTATACTAGCGCCCGTGGTCCGACCGTTCACCCCGCGGGACGCCTTGCGCCTGCGCCGCCAACAACAGACTGGTACGTGCCTCGAGCTGGAATCCTCGGTGCTGCTGGGCGGCTCCCCGCTGGCATGGGCGATGCGAGCGTGCTGGCCCCTCGGCGACCGCCCGCTGCAGACCTACGTGGCGCGGTTCCTCGATGGCAACGCCCCGGACGGCTTCGCCCAGGTGCGCACCCGACGGCGCGGCGCCGACGCCGACCTCGTCTTTGTCGCGCCGGCCCTCGACGAGACGCCGCGTGCGGCGCTGGGATGGCATCGGCTGCTCGCCGAGGTCTGTCAGTCGCTGGGCGCCCAGGGCATCCAGCGCGTCCATGTCGCCGTCCCCGACGACGATCAGCTCTTGCTCCAGCTGGCACGCCAGCTCGGGTTCGCCGTCGTGACAGGCGACACCGTCCTGTGCCGGCCGCCGGGCCGCCCCGTCGCGGCCGCCACCGCCGCCGCCGCCGACGCGGTCCCCGAAGCCGCGGCTCACCGCCCCACCATCGAGGGCTGGCTCTACCGTGCCTGGCCGGACCCCGTCCGCCACACGCGCGAGACGGCCGAGGGAGCCTGGGACGACTACCCCGTCGGCGGCCACGCGGCCGGCGCCGCCCTGCGGCGGGTTTGGGTCGACGGGCGCGGCGCCCCGCGCGCCGCATGGCGGCTGTACGCGGGCCCGGCCGGCCTGTGGCTGCGCGTGGCGGTCGCCGCCGACGCCGATGCCGGTGCGGCTGTG
>CAYQBA010000119.1:0-15079 GCA_964415605.1 uncultured Anaerolineales bacterium
GGCGGCGTCCGCCGCCTCGGCGACGGCGACCGCCCAGCGCGAGAAGGCCGCGTAAGCCGGGCCGAGCAGGCGCGCGACGTCGACGTCGGGCTCGGCGAACGGCGGCGGGCCGAGTCGCCTGAGCACGGGCAACGGCAGGGCCGGTTCCGCGGCCGTGCGCTCGACGCCGCGCAGCCCCCGCCCGGCACGCCAGTAGTCGTCGACGCAGTCGAGCAGCCCGGCCGCGGCGCCGTCGTCGCCGCCCTGCCCGCCGCCTGGCGCGTCCGCCGCCCGCAGCGCGTCCAGCACCTCGGCCTCGGCGCGCCCGCGCAGCCGGAACAACAGGAACGGGTCGTCGTCGAAGCGTTCGGCCAGGATGTACTGGGCCGCCGCCACGTGCTTGCAGACCCCGGCCCAGTCGGGGCACGAGCAGTCGACCTCGACCTCGTCGGCGGCGGCCGGGAACAGCGCGACGCCGGCGGCCTCGAAGGCGGTGTCGATCGCGTGCGGCATCTCCCCCGCCAGCAGGTCCGCCACGAGATCCGGCCGCTCGCCGAGCGCGGCGGTCACCGCGTCCCACTGGCGCGCCGACAGCGGCGCCAGCGCCAGCTTGACGGTGTACGGGCGCGGCCGCGAGCCCTGGACCCGCGCCTCGATCCCGCCCTTGACCTCGTCGAGCGCCACCACCTGGCCCTTTCGCGCGTAGGCGCGGCCGCGCTGGAGCCGCCCGCGATCCATCACGGCCTCCATCGCCTCGATCCAGCGCGACGCCCACCAGTGCTTGACGAACGCGCCGCGCCGGCTGCGGGCGGGGATGCCCGCGTCGGTCGCCACCGGCCGGCTGGGCCGGAACCCCCACCAATCGCTCATTCGTCCACCGCCTCGGCGCGCAGCGTCACGAGGTCGCGCAGCTCGGCCGTCGAAAGCTGCGTCAGCCACGTCTCGCCCTGGCCCACGACCAGCGCGGCCAGGGCCTTCTTCGCCTCGATCATGGCGTCGATCTTCTCCTCGAGCGTGCCGGTGCACACGAACTTGTGGACGAGCACGTTCTTCGTCTGCCCGATTCGGAAGGCCCGGTCCGTGGCCTGGTCCTCCACCGCGGGGTTCCACCAGCGGTCGAAGTGCAGCACGTGGCTCGCGCGCGTCAGGTTGATGCCGGTGCCGCCCGCCTTCAGCGAGAGGACGAAGACCGGCGGGCCGTCGTCGTCGTCCTGGAAGCGCGCCACCATGACGTCGCGGGCCGCGGCCGGCGTGCCGCCGTGCAGGAAGAGGACCGGTCGCCCCAGCCGCGCCTGGAGGAAGGCTTGCAGGAGGCCGCCCATCTCCGCGAACTGGGTGAACACGAGCGCCCGGTCGCCATCGGCCACGGCCTCGTCGACGAGGTCGGCGAGCCGCGCCAGCTTGCCACTGCGGGCGGCCTCGGCGTCGGCGTCGACGGCGCGCCGGCCGCCCAGCTGCCCCAGAAACTGCGCGGGGTGGTTGCATACCTGCTTGAGCCGCGTCAGCATGCTGAGCACCCGGCCCTGGCGGGTGATGCCTTCGCTCGCATCGACGTCGGCGAGCGCCGCGTCGACGACCGACGCGTAGAGCGACGCCTGCTCGGGCGTGAGGGGGCAGTAGGCCTTGACCTCCTGCTTGGCCGGCAGGTCCTGGATGACGCCGGGATCGGTCTTCAAGCGGCGCAGGATGAACGGCCCCACGAGCCGCCGCAGCTGACCCGCCGCGGCGGTGTCGCCATGCCGCTCGATGGGCCCGGCGAAGCGGCGCCGGAAGCCGTCGTGCGACCCGAGGTAGCCGGGCGCCGCGAACTGCATGATCGACCACAGCTCGGCCAGCCGGTTTTCGACCGGCGTGCCGGTCAACGCGAAGCGGAACCCCGCCGGCAGGTCGCGGATCACGCGGGCCGCCTTGCTGTCGGCGTTCTTGATGTGCTGGGCCTCGTCGACGACCACGCCGTGCCAGGCGCCGGCCGCGAACGCCTCGGCGTCGCGCCGGATCAAGGCGAAGCTCGTGACGACGAGATCGGCCGCGGCGGCGCGGCCGGCCAGGTCCGCGCCGCCGGCCCGATCCGCCCCTTGGTGAACGTGCACCCGCAGGTCGGGCGTGAAGCGCGCGGCCTCGCGCGCCCAGTTCGTCACCACCGACGTGGGGCACACGAGCAGCACGGGGCCCGGCAGCGCGCCTTCGCCGCGCAGGTGCTCGACCAGCGCGAGGAGCTGCACCGTCTTGCCCAGACCCATGTCGTCGGCCAGGATGCCGCCCAGCCCCGACCGGCGCATGAAGTCCAGCCACGCCAGGCCGTCGCGCTGATACGGCCGCAGCACCGCGCGCAGTCCGGCGGGGGGCGCGACCGGCGTCAGAGCGAGATCGCCGGTCAGGCGCGCCAGCCACTCGCCGAGCCACCCGTCGGCCGCCACGTCGTCGAGGGGCAGGCCGTCGACCTGGCCTTCGCCGGCCAGGGCGTGCCGGAGCGCCTCGGCCAGGGGAAGCGGCTGCGCCAGCTCGCGCTTGCGCCAGAAGCGGACCGCCGCTGCCACCTGGTACGGGTCGAGCTGGACCCACTGGCCGCGCAGCTGGACGAGCGGCTGCTTGAGGGCGACCAGCGCGTCGAACTCCTCGGCCGTCAGGTCGTGGTCGCCGATGGCCACCGACCACTCGAAGTCGACCAGGGTATCCAGCCCCAGCCAGGAGGGCGCGTCCGGGCCGCGCCCGACCGCCCGCGCCCGCACCCCCAGCCGCGCGCCCTTGCGGTTCCACCACGGCGGGACCAGCACGCCGAACCCGCTCTGCTCGAGCACCGGCGCGACTTCGCGCAGGAACGTGTAGGCCTCGTCGGTCGACAGCCGGGCCTGCTCGGGGCGGGCGGCCTCGAGCGCCTTGCGGACCGGCGCGAACTGCCGCCCGACGTAGCCCAGCCCGGTCAGCAGCCGCTCGACCGGGCGCGTGAACGTCCGCCCGAAGATCGCGAGGTCCGGCCCCGCGGTCGACCACACGTCGCGCGCCGCGACGAGCAAGCTCGGGTCATCGCGTGCCTGCAGGAGGAAGAACAGGCGCCACACCGGCACGCCCGCCCCGGCCGAGTCGGGCGCCTGGAGGCGCAGCGCCACCCGGCAGGTGCGGTCGCCGGCGACGTCGAGGTTGCGCAGCCAGGCCCGGTAGCCGGCGTGCAAGTGCTGGACGCGCGCGGCCGGGGCGTCGACGGTCGGGTCGGAGGAGCCCAGCGCCCGAAGCCACGCCATCAACGGATCGCGGCCGCGTGTGTCGCGCCCGGCCGCGGCGGCACCGGCCGCGGCGCAGCGCGCGGCCGCGTCGACGGTGGCGTTGAGGAAGCCGTCGAGCACCGCGCCGGGCGGCGGGGCGGCCGACGGCTCGTCGGCGCCGGCGCGACAGACCGCGGGCATGGCCGCCGCGAGGCGGGCGACGCGCGGGGCGGTCTCGGGGTCGTCGAGCACCGGCAGCCACCGCGCCTGCCAGGCCCGCCCGGGGTCGGTCTCGACCAGCGCGGGCAGCACCTTTTGCCGCGCCAGGGCCTCGAGCGCGAGGCCCGCGGCGGCCTGCCAGAAGCGGGCGTCGTCGGCCAGGCGCAGGCCCGGCGCGTCGTCCGCGCCCGGCGGGAGCGCCGCCAGCACGGCCAGCGCGTCGGGCGACGCCAGCCACACCCCGTCGACCGCCCATGACCGCAGCCGCGGCTTGTCGTCCGCAGGCACGCCGTCGCCGACCGCCAGCCACGGCGACGGCGCGGGGCCCAACCGCGTCGTCGGGAGCCACAGCAGGGCGCGGCGGTCGTCGTCCAGCGCGACGCGCGAGCCGGAGCCGGTCGCCGCCGCGACCCGGTCGACCCACGGCTGGACCAGCGCCTGCACCTCGGCCGTCGGCACGGCGAGCGGGTGGGGCAGCGGCTGCTTGCGGCGGAGGTCGACCGGGACGGCGATCGCCGCCGCGGCGGCGGATTCGGCCCACAGCAGCACGCCGCCGCGGTCGTCGCGGCCGCGCGGCGGCTGCCAGTGGGCGTGGAGGACGTGCATGCGGGCTTTCGGGCCGTTCGGCGGCGGTCGCGACCGCCGCCGCGCGCGGCATGCCACAAGCATAACCGGGCGGCGCGGCTCGGCAATTCCGGCCAGGGTCATGGAACCCACCCTGTGGGCGGCTCGGCTCAGACCGACCGCCGGGGCTGGGAGCACCGGCCGCCAAGGCCCCCTTCACCAGGCAGGCTCTCGACGCCGGCCACGCGGGCGGAGGGCGCCGCGTCACCGGCCGCCCCCCGGCCTGCGGCGCCCGTCGCGCCGATGCGACGATCCAGCACCCCGCGTTGCGCGAATGGCTGATCCGGCATACCATAGCCCCAGGAGAAGCCTCGGATGCCCACGAACGACAGCGACCTGCAGGCGGGCGTCGAGCTCGGCGGCGCGATCCCGTCGGAGCACATCGGCCCGCCGCGCGTCCCGGTCGCGCCTGAAGCCGCGCCGGGCGCCGCCCCCGAAGCCCCGGCACAAGGCGCCTTCGCGGCGTTCCGGGCGCTCCGGATCCGCCCCTTCGCGCTCCTGTGGGCGGGTCAGACCATCTCGCGCATCGGGGACTTCCTGTACGAGCTGACCCTCGCCTGGTGGGTGCTCCAGAAGACCGGGTCGGCGGTGGCCATGGGCACGGTGCTGGCCTTCGCGTTCGCCCCGATGCTGCTCTTCCTGGTCATCGGCGGGGTCGCCGTGGACCGGATGCACCGCGTGCGGATCATGATCGCCTCGGACCTCGTGCGGGGGGTCATCGTCACGCTGGTGGCCGCGCTGGCGTACGCCGACCGGCTGGAGCTGTGGCACGTCTACGCGCTCAGCCTGACGTTCGGGCTGGCCGACGCGTTCTTCAACCCGGCCTACTTCGCCCTGGTCCCCGAGACCACGCCGGCCGAGGATCTGCCCAGCGCCAACGCGCTCTCGAGCATGAGCATCCAGGTCGGGCGGATCGTCGGCCCCGCCATCGCCGGAGCGATCGTGTGGCTGGGCGGCACCGGGCTCGCCTTCGCCGTCAACGGGCTGTCGTTCTTCGTGTCCGCCGCCCTGCTCCTGCCGCTGATGGCGGGCCACGGCAATCGGCGGCTGGCCGACGGCGAGGCGCGGCCGGGCATCCTCGACGATGTCCGGGCCGGCATCGCCACGCTGCGCGGGCTGCCGATCCTGTGGATCAGCATCCCCCTCATCGCGCTGACCAACGTGCTCCTGGCGGGGCCGTACAGCGTGGCCATGCCGTTCCTGGTCAGCGACGTGATGGGCGCCGACGCGCAGCGGCTGGGGCTCCTCTACGCCGTCTTCCCGATCGGCTACATCCTGGGCGGGCTCTGGTTCGGGCGCAAGACCCGGCTGCGCCGGCGCGGGCGGAACGCCTACCTGGCGCTGGTGGTGGCCGGGCTCGGCCTGGGGGTCTTCGGGCTCGACCTCCCGCTGCCGGTGCTGGTCGTGGCAGCCCTCGTCAACGGCGCGGCGCTCGAGGTCCTGGGCATCATCTGGACGAACGTGTTCCAGGAGGTCGTGCCCAACGAGCAGATGGGCCGCGTGTCGAGCGTCGACCAGGTGGGGTCGATGGCCCTGATCCCGCTCGGCTTCGCGCTGGCGGGCTGGGCCACCGAGCGCCTGGGGCCGGACACGGTCTTCGTCATCGGCGGCGGGCTGACGGCGCTGCTGTTCCTCGCGGGGCTTTCGCTGCGGACGATCCGCGCGTTTGACTGAGGCAAGGGGCGGGGGCGCCGCCCGGTCTACGCCCCGCCGAGCAGCCCCGCCGCCCGCAGGCTCCGCGCGATGCGCTCGGCCGCCGGGCCCGGCGCGGGCGTGAACGCCTCGCCGATCAGCCGCTCGTAGGCGGCGATGTACAGGCGGCTCATCCGGGCCGCGAGGTCGTCCGGCAGCGGCGGCGGATCGCCCTCGCCGCGGTAGCCGTGCTCGACGTACCACCGGCGCAGGAACTCCTTGTCGAACGTCTCGGGCTCGGCGCCGGCGGCGAAGCGCTCGGCGTAGCTCTCGGCCAGCCAAAAGCGCGAGCTGTCGACGGTGTGGATCTCGTCGACAAGCGTGAGCGTGCCGTCGACGTCGCCGAACTCGTACTTGGTGTCGACGAGGATGAGGCCGCGCTCGGCCGCCACGGCCTGGCCGCGCGCGAAGAGCCGGCGCGTGGCGTCCTCCATGGCGGCATAGACGGCCGGGGGGACGATGCCGCGCGAAAGGATCTCGGCGCGCGTGATCTTCTCGTCGTGCCCGCCGCCGTGGGCCTTGGTGGTGGGGGTGATGACCGGCTCGGGCAGGATCTCGTTCTTGCGCAGGCCGTCTCGGAAGCGCAGGCCGTAGATCTCGCGCGCCCCCCGCGCGTAGTTGAACCAGAGCGCGGTGTCGGTGACGCCGGTGATGTAGCCGCGGATGACCATCTCGACCGGCCACACGCGGGCGTCGCGCACGACAAGGACGTTGGGGTCGGGCATGCTGATGAAATGGTTGGGCACGATGTCGCGCGTCCGCTCGAACCACCACGCGGCCATGCGCGTCAGCACCTGGCCCTTGTAAGGCACGGTGCCGAGCACGCGGTCGAACGCGCTCTGGCGGTCGGTGGTGACGATCACGCGGCGGTCGCCGACGACCCAGAAGTCGCGCACCTTGCCCTGGTGCTTGGGCCCGAGCGGCAGGTCGACGGTCGACAGGCGATCCGCGGGCGGCGTGGGCGCGTTCATCGGGGGGGCGTCACGTCAGCACATCCGCCAGCCGGTCCTGCGCGATGGCGGCGCGCAGCTCCATGGCGATGCGCTCGCCGACCGACACCGGGCGGCCGTGCAGGTAGGCGCTGTACGGCGTGGCGGCAATGCCGGGCGAGCCCGGCACGCGCGGGCTGACGTCGACGACGACGAAGTCCTTGCGCGGCGGGCCGGGCGTGACGATGGCCTGCAGCGCAAACGGCCCGATGACGCCGGGCGGGTACAAGCGGGCGGCGGCCTCGACGAAGCGCTCGCCGGCCTCGAAGATCGGGTCGAGCATGCTCTCGAGCACGGTGACGGCGAAGTGGCCGGCCTCCTCGTACTTGAGCGGGATGGCCGCGAGCACGTCGGCCTCCATGTCGGCAGGCAGCGTCGACAGGCCGGCGACGTTGGTCTGGCGCCGGGCGTCGGTCCCGATGAGCTCGAGGCGGCGATCGATGGGCGAGTAGAAGAAGTTGAAGTTGACCGGCGCGCCGAGCACGAACTCCTCGATGGTGGCGGCCTCGAGGGCCTGCAGCGTGAACACGCCGGCGGAGATGCGCTCGGCAGCCGTGCGGTCGTAGTCGTCGCGGTCGCGGGCGACGAAGAAGGCGCGCTCGAAGCCGCGAGCAGCCTCGGCGACCTTGACGAGCACGGGCCGGTCGATCTCGGCCGGGGTGGCGAACAGGCGGGGAAAGCGGATGCCGGCCTCTTCGAGCAGGTCGTACTGGTTGGGGTGCAGCGTGCGCTCCTCGATACGCAGGAGGCGCCGGTTGCCGAACAGCGGGACGCGGAAGGCATGCTCGATGGCGTCGTAGTCGCTGTCGAGGTAGACCTCGAACGACCGGTGCGGCACGAACACGGCGTGCCGGTCGCGGAGCCGGGCCTGGATGTCGCGGTCGAGCAGGCGCCGAAAGGCGTCGAGGACGAGGGTCTCGTCGACGCAGCCGAGGCCGCCGCGGGTGCGGTAGCGGTCGGCGTAGACGCGATCGCGGCCGGCCTGGGCGACGACGAGGGTCGGGAAGCCGAGGTTCTTGGCGCCGCGGCACACCTCGAGCGCGGAGTGGCTGCCGAGCACGGTGATGGTCAGGCGGGCGGGGTCGAGGGCGGCAAGCATGGGTTCGAGCCAGGGCAAGGTGGGCCTCCGCGACGGTCGGGGGAGAGCGAGCGCTACAGGGAGGATTGTATCACGGGGGCGGGGGCGGGAGCCAGGGGGCGGTGGGCACTTGCATCGGCATGGCCCCCCGCCGACCGGCCCTGGGGTTGCCCTGGTCAACGCCGACGGCCCCCGCGCCCGAGGTCGGGCGCGGGGGCCGTCGGATGCGCGGCCGTGGCGCGTACAGCTTACGGCAGCGACGGCCCGCGGGGCCCGGGCTCCGGCGGCGCCGGGTCCCAGCGGATCGTGCACTCGATGAGCTTGTTGGTGTTGTCGTCGTAGATGCACGTGAACAGGAAGCAGCCGGCCTTGGTGCAGTAGCGCGAGTGCCGCACGTACTGCGGTGCCAGGGCGGGCGCGCCGGCGGCGACCGGCGCCTGGGCCGCATGGCTCGTCGGCGTGCCCATGGCGCCGGCGGCGATGCCGAGCGCGAGCGCCGCGGCCGACGCGACGGCGAGCTTGCGGAGGAAGGCCGGGATCGGGAGAGGCTTGCGGTTCATCGTCGGGTTCCTTTCTGGTGCGTCCGATGGATCTGGCCGCAGTCTACCGCGGCCGCGGGGGGCGTGACTGCACCGGGACTGAACGGGAACCGAAGCGTGGGGGGATCGCGAATAGGAAAGAATAGGAAAGAGGAGATTGGAAACAGGGGGTAGGACATCGGTGACAAGCTGACGGTTGGCGGAGGCGGTCAACCGTGTCATCTTGGCAGGCGGGGGGGGGGGGGCCAAAGTCGCCCGCTGACAACTTGACACCGCGACCATGGATCGCGCGAGCACCCTAGACCGTGTGCACGACCTCCGCCAGCCGCCCGGCCTCCGCCGCCTCGCGCAGCTCGCGGGCGATGCGGCGGCCGGTGCTCATCGGCTCGTCGAAGAACAGCGCGGCGTAGGGCGACCCGTCGACGAAGACGTTGGTGCCGGCGACGATGCGGCAGCTGATCTCGATGACGTGGAACCGCAGGTCCGGCGTGATGATGGTCTCGAGGCAGAACGGCCCCCACAGGCCGCGCGCGTCGATCAGCGCCCGCGACGCCCGCACCACGCGCTCGCCCATGGCGTAGGCCTCCTCGAGCATCGACTCGCGCAGCACCAAGGGCGAGTTGCCGACCACCACGTAGCTCGGGTGCGGGTCGAGCTGGGCCTGGACGGCGTGCGGCAGCCGCCCGAGGCCGTCGACGTTGGTCTCGTAGCGCCGGTCCATGCTGAGGATCTCGAGCCGGTCGCGGACCACCGACTGGAAGTAGTGGACGTACAGCGTGACGCCGACGACGTACGCCTGCAGCGTGTACGGCGCCCCGTCGAGCGCCGCGATGCGCCGCTCGAGCGCCCCGCGCGTCGGCGCCAGGGCGTAGCCCGCGCCGCCGGCCGCGCCGAAGGTCTTGAGGATCACCGGCCACGCATCGACCGCCTCCGGGCTGGCGTACTCGGCCGGCACCGGCACGCCCGCCCGCACCAGCCAGTCGCGCTGCATGTGACGGTTGCCTTCCCACTTGAGGACCGCGCGGTTGCCGTAGTACGGCACGCGCATGTGCTGGTTTTCGTCCTCGCCCAGGTAGGCGACGAACGAGCCGTGCGGGACCATCACCGCCCCGCGCGCCCGCAGGTCGTCGGCCAGGGCCGGGAAGTCGGCGTAGCGCGGGACGGCCACGACCTCGTCGACGAAGCCGTAGCGCCGGTAGAGCTGGTCGCGCCCGGCCGCCGCGACGACGACGTTGCGCAGGCCCTCGTCGCGCGCGCCCTTGAGGATCTGCAGCGCCGAGTGGCTGCCGAGCGTGGCGACAACCGGCGGCGTCACGCGGGCACCCCCAGAGCGCGGCGCGCGATGTCGGTGCGGTAGTGCATGCCGTCGAACCGCACGCCCGGCCGCGCCGCCCCGCCGTCCGGCGGCGCGCCGATGGCCCCGTACGCGCCGGCCACGGCATCGGCCAGGGTGGGGCGGACGCACACGACGTTCAGGACGCGCCCGCCGGCGGTGACCGCGGCGCCGGCAGCACCGGCGGCGGGATCGAGGCGGGTGCCGGCGTGGAACACCTTGACGCCGGCCATCGCGGCGGCCTCGTCGAGGCCGGTGATCGAGCGCCCGGAGGGATACGGGCCCGGGTAGCCGCCCGCTGCCACGACGACACACGCCGCGGCGTGACCGGCCCGCACGCGGGCGGGCGGGATCGCCCCGCCGGTGGCAGCGGCCGCGAGGATCTCAAAGAGGTCGGCGTCGAGCAGCGGGAGCTGGACCTGGGTCTCGGGGTCGCCGAAGCGCGCATTGAACTCGATGACGACCGGCCCGGCGGCGGTCAGCATCAGCCCGGCGTACAGGCAGCCGGTGAACGGGTGGCCCTCGGCGCGCATGCCGGCCAGCACGGGCTCGACGACGGTGCGGCGGGCGAGGTCGACGATGGCGGGTGTGCCCGCCGGCGCCGGCGCGTAGGCGCCCATCCCGCCGGTGTTGGGCCCGCGGTCGCCGTCGAGCGCGCGCTTGTGGTCCTGGGCGGACGGCAGGAGCGTGCAGGCATCGCCGGCCGCGATGGCCATGATCGAGAGCTCCGGGCCGTCGATCCGCTCTTCGACCAGCACCCGCGCCCCGGCCGCCCCGAACGCGTCGTCGACGAGCATGGCGCGCGCCGCGGCGATGCCCTCATCGGCCGTGTCGCAGACGACGACGCCCTTGCCGGCGGCGAGGCCGTCGGCCTTGACGACGCAGCGCCCGCCCACGTCGCGGATCGCCCGCTCGGCGGCGGCGAGGTCGCCGGCGACGGCGTAGCGCGGGTGCGGCACGCCGTGGCGGGCCATGAAGTCGCGCGCCCAGGCCTTGCTGGTCTCGATGCGCGCGGCCGCCCGGGTCGGTCCGAACACCGGCAGCCCGGCCGCGCGGAAGCGGTCGACGATCCCGGCGGCGAGCGGCTTCTCGGGCCCGACGACCGTCAGCCCGACGCGCCGCTCGGCGGCAAAGGCCGCGAGCCCGTCGAGGTCGTCGTCGGCGAGGTCGACGTTGGCGACCTTGGGCTCGGCGGCGGTGCCGGCGTTGCCGGGGGCGGCGTACACGCGCCGGACGCGCGCCGAGCGGGCGATGGCCCACGCCAGGGCGTGCTCGCGGCCGCCGCCGCCGACGACGAGGACGGTCGAGGGGTCGAGGTCAGGGGTGGTCACGGGTGCCTCCGGCAGAGGATTGTACCACGGGCGGGGGCGCGGCGGCCGCCATCGCCGCGCCCCCGCCCGGTCACCACGACGGGACGTCGCTCGACGCCCCCACGAACACGACGGACGTGCCGGGCGGGCCGAACGCCATCGCGTAGACCTTGTAGAAGTCGGCGAAGTGGCTGACGCTCAGCGTCGCCAGGCCGTCGCGCGATCGGAACACGTCGGTGCCGTAGCCGTCGTAGGCGATGCCGTACGCGAAGAACGCCCAGTCGGGATCGTCGGGGCCGACGAAGACGCGCGTGCCGCCGGTGAGCCGGGCCGGGACGTTGCCGACCATGTCGCCGTTGGCCACGCGGCGCGTCCAGCTGCGCCCGCCGTCGGCGGACCGCCAGATGCCGCGCAGGCTGTGATTGCGCCCGACCTGGTTCACGACCGCGAAGGCCACGTCGGGCTCGGACGGCGCGAAGGTGAGCGAGGCGGGGACCACGGCCTGCGGCGGCTCCGCCGGATCGCCGATCGGGCCGAACAGGCCGTCGTTGCCGGGTTCCCAGGTGTGTCCGGCATCGTCGGTGAAGAACACCCCGTGGGTCGCGCTGCCCACCAGCCAACGCTGCGGCCGCAGGGGAGCGTTCACGGCCGAGACGATGCTGGTGCGCCCACCCAACGGAACGGGCAGCGCCGTCCAGCGCGCGTCCGCGCCGGCACGGCTGTAGAGCGCCGGGTTGCGCCCCGCGAACGTCCAGCGCCACGGATCGGTCGGGTCGATGGCCAGGGCCACCACGTCGTCGGGGAGGTCCTGCGCGGTCCACGTGGTCCCGCCGTCGGCGGAGTAGGCCAGCCGCGGCGCGGTGATGGCCGAGAGGACGAGGATGTCTGGCGCGGAGGGGGCCTGGGCCAGGCGGTCCCAGTCGCCCGCGGGCACGCCCGTCACCGCCGTGAACGTGCAGCCGGCGTCGCCCGAGCGGTACAGACGGCTCTGGTGCAGCTCGAGGATGACATTGGGATCGCGGGGGTCGACGTCGATGTCCCACGTGTAGGCGATCCGGTCCAGGTGCCGCGCGTTGGGGGCCAACGTGACGCCGCCATCGCGCGAGAAGCGGAGCCCGCCCGCGTCGCCGGTGGTCTGATCGCACATCGGCACGCCGGGGCCGGCGGTCGGCGTGGGCGTCGCCGTCGGCGGCGGGGCGGCCGTTCGTGTCGGCGAGGCCGCCGCGGTCGCGGGCGCTGGCAGGTCGTCCAGCGCAGCATGCCGGAGGGCGATCGGCAGCACGGCGACGGTGTGTCCGGCCGATGACGCCGCGAGCCCGGCGCGATGGGCTCGCGCGTGGCGCTCCGCTGCCGGCGCCGGACCGGCACCGTCGGACGCCGCGCCGGGGCCGGGCGCGAGGCGGAAGGGATCGAGGCGTGGCCATGCCAGCGACGTCGTGGCCGCGATCGTCACGGCGAAGGCCACCATGGGTCGGTGCTTCATTGTTACCCTCCACGCTGGAGCGCCGCCGAGGCGCCATCGTGAGGCTACACCTCGAACGGCGGTCGTGTGCTCTCCCCTGTGCGCGCCACCGCCGCCTCGACCTCGGCCGTGAGATCCAGCCCGCCGACGATCTCGACACCGCGGGCGTCGCGCACGACGCCTTCGGCGATGGACAGCCGGCGATCGCCGACGGCCCGCAGCGTCTCGAGCATCAGCGGCATCTCGCGCGCCAGGCCGGCGGCGCGGATGGCCTTGAAGAGCGGGTGCGGCGACGCGCGCTTGAGCGATCGGTGCAGGCCGATGAGGGCGACGCGGTCCTCGAGACAGCCCGGGATCGTCGCCCACAGCGGGTCGAGGCCCGGGCCGCGGAGCGGGTAGCGGCAGTACGCCACCACCGGGCCCTCGTCGACCTCGGGGGTCACGAGGTGCAGCATGACGCCGGACTCCGTCGCGTCCTGGACCACGAGGTCCCACACGACGTCGAACCACATCTTGCCGAGCGGGCCGGTCGGCAGCGACGGATGGAGGTTGACGCCGCGCCGCTCGGCGCACTGGCGGCGGCCCCAGATCCACATGTCGCCGAGGAGGAGGTCGAGATCGGTGGGCGGGAGGCGGTCGCGGTAGCTGGCGTAATACGCGTCGCGCCAGGCCCACAGCGGCGCGGGATCGCCGGCGTCGGCGGCCCCGCGGCCGGCCTTGCGGTCGTCGGGCCGGAAGCGCACGGCCGACGCCCGGATGATCGGGATGGCGAACCGGGCCGCGATCTCCGCCACCGAGGCGTCGGTGTCGGCGGACTCGCCGGGCTCGCGGTTGACGAACAGGTACGCGATGGCGGCACGCGGGACGTCGCCGGCGACGACGGCGCCCGCGATGGTCGTCACGAGCTGGCGCGAGCCGAGGCTGGTCAGCGTGGACCACAACCCGATGCGGGCGGCGGCCGGGTCGACGGCGGGGGGCGGACCGGACATCGCCGCGATTCTACCACCGGCGGGCTGGCCGGTCATCCCGGGCCGGCGTATCATCGCGCGCCATGTCGGCACATGCCCGCTCGGCCCAAGATCGCGTTCCGGGGGGGACGCGGGGACCCGCCCTCGGCGTGGCGCTGGCGGCGGGCATGCTGGGCCTCCTGGCGCTGGCAGGCCGCCAGGCGGCGGCGCGCGATCCCCTGCGCCGGGCATGGTCGGCGGCCCAGGCGGCGGGCCTTTACCGGGTTTCCGGCACGACGCGCGCCGTGACGGCGGACGGTGTGGCGGCGTACGCGGTGGAGGGCGTCGGGACGGCGGCGGGCGCGTTGACGCTGACGGTGCGGGCGGGCACGGGCCCGACGGTCACCTACTTCGTCGCGTGGCCGCGGGTGACGCCGCTGGCCTCGACGGCGGGGGTGGCCTCGCCGGCGGCGATGGAGCCGCACGCCGTGGCGCTGATCTTTCCGGCGGGCGACCCGCTGGCGCTGGTGGCGACCGGCCATGGGGCGCGGGCGGCGGGCATCGCGTCGATCGGCGGGCGCGATTGCGGGCGGGTGGACTTCCTGGTCGCGGCGCCGGCGTACGCGGCGTGGTGGCTGCGGCACCGGGCCTGGCTCCCGGTCAACGCCGACGCCGGCGGGCTGCACAAGTTCACGGCGGAAGGGACGGTGTGGCTCGAGGCGGGCACGGACCGGCCGTGCCGGATCGCGGCGCGGATGGACCTGCCGCGTCTGGCGGGCGAGCAGCCGGGGGACGGGGAGGTGGATTGGGTGTACGCGGGGTGGGGCGAACCGCGGGCGGGGCGTTGAGCGCGGTGCGGTGGGCTGGGGCAGCACAGGTCAGGCGGCGGCGCGGGTCAGCGCGTGCCGCACAGCCGCACATCGGTGCGTCGGGCGCAGCCCGCGGGCGGCGCCGGCCGGCTGGAGAAGGTAGAATGATGTTCACGCTGCATCGACGCCATCCATGGGGACAACCATGCCCGTTTCCATCGTGATCCTCGCCTTGGTCGCAACCGGCCTTGCCGCCGGTGCCGCCGGCGCCTGGCGCCGCAGCCGGCGACTACTGATCCTCGCGGCCGCGTTCGTGGTCACGGGGGTCGGCCTGGCCGCTGTGGTGGCGATCGGCATGCGGTCGATGTAGCGGCGGGGCCGGCCGGCGGCGGCGATGGCGACGTGGCCCGCGGCGCAGGGCTGGGCGCCGGGCGACCCGCCGGGGACAACCCGACGCCCGTCCGCCACCGGTGCTAGAATCACGCCACCTCTGCCCGTCCCCGTAGGAGGATGAACCCATGCACCTGCTTCCCGATCGACGCTCCGATCGCGTGCTCGGCCTGTTCGCCGCGGCCTGCGTCGGCTGGCTCGGGTTCGTGGCCGGCTGGCAGCCGGCCCCGGTCGCGGCCGAGGCCCAGGCTCAGGCTGAATCCCACGCGATGGTGGTCGACACAGCCGGGATCGACGCGGTCGCGGCCGCCTCGACCGCCGACGACTACCCGGCCCACCCGTGCTACCCCTTCCCATGCGTGTACCCGTGCTACCCGCATCCGTGCGTGATCTTCCCGTACCCGATCCGCTGCTACGACCCCAACTTCCCGCCGGTCCCGCCCCCGGGCCCGCCGGTGCCGCCGCCGGGCGCCACGGCCGCGGCATCGCCGCCGCCGCCGGGCGGGAC
>CAYQBA010000120.1:0-14970 GCA_964415605.1 uncultured Anaerolineales bacterium
CGCTCCGGCTGCCCCTGCGGCAGGTGCCCCAGGTGGCTCACCTTGGCCGCCGTGAACAGCATGGCCGAGCCGTTGGGGCAGGCGGCCGCGCATGCCCCGCAGCCGATGCACACCGCCGCGTCGAACGCCGCGTCGGCGTCGGGCTTGGGGATCAGCGTCCCGTTGGCGTCCGGCGCGCTGCCCGTGCCGGCGCTGACGTAGCCCCCGGCCGCGATGATCCGGTCGAGCGCGCTCCGATCCACCACCAGGTCCTTGATGACCGGGAACGCGCGCGCCCGCCACGGCTCGACCGTGATCGTGTCGCCGTCGCGGAAGTTGCGCATGTAGAGCTGGCAGGTGGTGCACTGCCGCGGGCCGTGCGCCACCCCGCCGATGACCAGCCCGCACATGCCGCAGATGCCCTCGCGGCAGTCATGGTCGAAGGCGATCGGGTCGCCGCCGGCCAGGACGATGTCCTCGTTGACGATGTCGAGCATCTCGAGGAACGACATGTCGGCGTCGATGTCGCGCGCCGCGTACGTTTCGAAGCGGCCGGGCGCCTGCGGGCCTGCTTGCCGCCAGACCTTGAGCGTGAGGTTCATGTCGCGCGTTCCCCTACTTGTAGCTGCGCACGGCGAGCGGGATGTTGTCGAACACCAGCGGCTCCTTCAGCAGCACCGGCGACCCATCCGGGTCGTGGCGCCAGGCCGCGACGTAGCTGAAGGCGGCGTCGTCGCGCAGCGCCTCGCCGTCCGGCGTCTGGCTCTCCTCGCGGAAGTGCCCCCCGCAGCTCTCGGTGCGGTGCAGCGCGTCGGTGACGATCAGCTCGGCCAGCTCGAGGAAGTCCGCCACGCGCCCCGCCTTCTCGAGCTCCTGGTTGAGCTCGCCGCCCTCGCCCGGCACGCGCACGTCGCGCCAGAACGCCTCGCGCAGCGCCGGGATCCGCTCGAGCGCCGTTCGCAGGCCGGCGTCGTCGCGCGCCATGCCGCAGTGGTCCCACATCAGCTTGCCGAGCTCGCGGTGGAACGTGCTCACCGTCCGCGAGCCGTTGATCGAAAGGAGCCGGCGCGCGCGGTCCTCGACCTCGGCGTTCGCCGCCCGGAAGGCCGGGTGCTCCGTGGTGACGGGCGCCGCTCCGGCGCGCGCCAGGTAGTCCGGCACCGTCGCCGGCAGGACGAAGTAGCCGTCGGCCAGCCCCTGCATGAGCGCGCTGGCGCCGAGGCGGTTGGCGCCGTGGTCGGAGAAGTTCGCCTCGCCGCCGACGAACAGCCCCGGCACGTTGCTCATGAGGTTGTAGTCCACCCACAACCCGCCCATCGTGTAGTGCACGGCCGGGAAGATGCGCATCGGCACGCGGTACGGGTTCTCGCCCGTGATGTCCTCGTACATCTCCATCAGGTTGCCGTAGCGCGCGCGGATGACATCTTCGCCCAGGCGGCGGATGGCGTCGCCGAGGTCGAGGTAGACCCCGAGCCCGCCCGGGCCGACGCCGCGGCCCTCGTCGCACACGCGCTTGGCGGCGCGCGACGCGATGTCGCGCGGCGCCAGGTTGCCGAAGGTCGGGTACATCCGCTCGAGGTAGTAGTCGCGCTCGTGCTCCGGGATGTCGCCGGGCGCCCGCGTGTCGCCGGGCTTCACGGGCACCCAGCAGCGGCCGTCGTTGCGCACCGACTCGCTCATCAGCGTCAGCTTGCTCTGGTAGTCGCCCTTGACCGGGATGCACGTCGGGTGGATCTGGACGAAGCATGGGTTGGCGAAGAGCGCCCCGCGCTTGTGGGCGCGCCAGATGGCGGTGGCGTTGGCGCCGCGCGCGTACGTCGAGAGGTTGAACACGTTGCCGTAGCCGCCGGTGCACAGCACCACCGCGTCGGCCGCGTGCGGCTCGATCTCGCCGGTGACGAGGTTGCGCGCGATCACGCCGCGCGCCACGCCGTCGACGAGCACGAGGTCGAGCATCTCGTGGCGGCCGTACATCGCCACGGCGCCGCGCTCGATCTGGCGCTCGAGGGCCTGGTAGACGCCGAGCAGGAGCTGCTGGCCCGTCTGGCCGCGGGCGTAGAACGTGCGCGCCACCTGCGCCCCGCCGAACGACCGCGTGTCGAGCAGCCCGCCGTACTCGCGGGCGAACGGCACGCCGACCGCCACGCACTGGTCGATGATGTTGAGCGACAGCTCGGCCAGCCGGTGCACGTTGGCCTCGCGGGCGCGGAAGTCGCCGCCCTTGACGGTGTCGTAGAACAGCCGGTAGACGCTGTCGCCGTCATTGCGGTAGTTCTTGGCGGCGTTGATGCCGCCCTGCGCCGCGATGCTGTGGGCCCGGCGCGGGCTGTCCTGGTAGCAGAAGCACTTGACGTGGTAGCCCAGCTCGCCCAGCGCCGCCGCCGCGCCGCCGCCCGCCAGCCCCGAGCCCACCACCACGACGGTGTACTTGCGCCGGTTGGCCGGGTTGAGCAGCTTCATCGCGAAGCGGTGCTTCTGCCACTTCGCGTCGATCGGCCCCGGCGGCACGTGGCCGTCGAGCGGCTCGTCCGACTCGGCCCATGGGGGGGCCGCGGTCATGCGCTTGATCCTCGGCGCCTGCATCACGTCGGTCATGGTCGTCTTCACCTCGGTCGTCGGCCGCGGGGGCGGCGCCGGCGCGCCCCGCCGCGGCGGTCGCCGGGCGGGCCACCCGGGCCCGCCCGCTTCGGGATCGCGGGCCTCAGCGCATGAAGCCCAGCAGGATCGACAGCGGCACCAGCACGAAGCCCCCGGCGACCACCAGCGCCAGGGCCTGGCCGGCCCGCCGGATCGCGCTCGAGCGGTCGAACACGTCGACGCCCAGCGTCTGGAATACGCTCCACGTACCGTGGTACAGGTGCAGGCCGAGCGCGACCATGGCCGTCAGGTAGAAGGCCCCGGCCAGCGGCCGGCCCAGGCCGACCACGAGGTTGTGGAAGACGTCGCCTTCGCGGAACGCTGGGTGCACCGTGCCGGCGGTCATGTGCAGCACGTGGTACACCACGAACATCAGGATGAACAGCCCCCCCCACCACATCGACCGCGCGGGCACGTCGGTCTGGACGTAGCCGCGGCGCTGGTAGTCGACCGGCCGGCTGGCGCGGTTGATGCGGCGGAGCTGGACGGCCGTGGCCACGTGGAGCACCAGGGCCGCCACCAGCACCACCCGCACCAGCCACAGGACGCCGGCGTAGCCCACGACGTCCTGGCCGAAGACGCGCAGGAAGTGCGCCCAGGCGTTGATGGTCCCCAGCCCGTCGCCGGCCCCGGCGAAGAACTTGAGGTTGCCGAACATGTGGAGCACCACGTAGCCGACCCAGATCAGGCCGGTCACGGCCATCACGATCTTCTTGCCGACGGTGGTGCGATAGGCGGACAGGATTGCCATGGTCTTGACCTTCCGTTTGCGGGTCCGCGGCGCGCCGGGCGGGCGCTAGCCGAGCACCCTTCGGGCCTCGGCCGCGATGGCCGCGGCGCCCAGGCCATATTTCTCGAGCAGATCGTCAGGCTTGCCGCTCTCGGCGTAGGTGTCGTCCAGGCCGATGAAGCCCATCCGGCACGGCGCCTCGCGCGCGACGACGCGGGCCACCACGCTGCCCAGGCCGCCGTCCAGGAGGTGGCTCTCCGCCGTCACGATGCCCCGCGTCTCGCGCGCGGCGGCCACGATCGCGGCCCGGTCGATCGGCTTGATGGTGTGCATGTCCAGCACGCGGGCCTGGATGCCGGACGCGGCCAGCACGTGGGCGGCTTCCAGGGCGGCCGCCACCATGAGGCCCGTGCCGATGAGCGTCACATCCCGCCCCTCGCGCAGGACCTCGGCCCGGCCGATCCGCAGGTCGGGCTCGGCGGGGTAGATCACCGGCACCTTCGGGCGGCCGGTGCGCATGTACACCGGCCCGACGTGCTCGATCATCTGCCGCGTCAGCACCCGCGCGCTCGCGGCGTCGGCCGGCGACAGCACCACCATGCCGGGGACGGCGCACATCAGCGCCACGTCCTCGATGCCCATCTGGCTCGGCCCGTCCTCGCCGATCGAGATGCCGCAATGGCTGCCGACGAGCTTGACGTTGGCGTGCGCGAACCCCACGCACATCCGGATCTGGTCGAACCCGTTGCACGTCAGGAACGCCGCGAAGCTGGCGGTGACGGCGATGTGGCCGGACAGCGCCAGCCCCGCCGCCACGCCGACCATGTTGCTCTCGGCGATCCCGACGTTGAAGAAGCGCTCCGGGTAGCGCCGCCCGAACCACTCGGTGTACGTCGAGTTCCCGACGTCGCCGTCGACGACGACGAGCGACGGGTAGGCCGCGCCGAGGTCCGCCAGCGTCTCGCCGAACGCGGCGCGCGTCGCGTCGCCGAGCGGCAGGCCGATGCCCGCGCCGATGTTCATGCGCCCTCGATCTCGCGGATGGCCCGCTCGGCCTCGTCGGGCTTCAGCGGCACGCCGTGGAACTTGTTGCCGGGGTCGTTCTCGATCTGCGAAACGCCGAAGCCCTTGACGGTGCGGGCGATGATCACCGCCGGCCGGCCCTCGACGGCGACGGCGGCGTCGAGCGCGTCGAAGATCGCGCCCCAGTCGTGCCCGTCGATCTCGAACGTCGCCCACCCGAAGGCGCGCCACTTGTCGGCCAGCGGCTCCAGGGGCAGCACCGCGTCGCTGGCGCCGGTCTGCTGCATGCCGTTGCGGTCGACGATCGCCACGAGGTTGTCGGTGGCGTACTTGGCGGCGGCCATGGCCGCCTCCCACACCTGCCCCTCGTCGATCTCGCCGTCGCCGGTCAGGACGAACGTCCGGAACCCCCGCCCCTGCACCCGCGCGGCCAGGGCCATGCCTAGGCCAAGCGACAGCCCCTGGCCGAGCGAGCCGGTCGAGGCCTCGACCCACGGCAGCCGCCGCGCGTTGGGATGGCCCTCGAGCGGGCTGCCGATGGTCCGCAGGTCCATGAGACGCGCGGTGGGAAACGCGCCGCGCTCGGCCAGCGCGGCGTACAGGATCGGCGCGCCGTGGCCCTTGCTGAGCACGAACCGGTCGCGGTCCGGCCAGTCCGGGCGCGCCACGTCGTAGCGCAGGACGTCGCCGAAGTACAGCGCGGTGACGAGGTGCGACGCGCTGAGGCAGGTCGAGGGGTGGCCGCTACCGGCCGCGGTCGTCATGCGAATGCTCCAGACGGCGAGCCGGCGCCGGATCCCCTCGAGCGCGTCGGTGTCGCGCCCGACCGTCAACCCCATGCCCTAGCCCTCGGCCGTCAGCGCGGTGTAGGCCTCGGCGTCGAGCAGCCCGTCGAGCTCGGCCGCGTCGGCCGGCCGCACCACGACCATCCAGCCGTCGCCGTAGGGGTCGGCGTTGACGAGCTCGGGGTGGTCGACGAGCTTCGCGTTGACCTCCACCACCGTGCCGGTGAGCGGGCTGTAGAGATCGCTCGCGGCCTTGACGCTCTCGACCACGCCGAACGGCTTGCCGGCCCGGACGGTCGTCCCCACGGCCGGCACGTCGACGTACACGACGTCGCCGAGCTGGTTCTGGGCGTAGGCGGTGATGCCGACCCGCGCCAGGCCGTCGGCGGCGACGTCGAGCCACTCGTGCTCGGCGGTGTATCTCAGGTGGGCGGGTATGGTCATCGTGGGCACCACTCCATCGGGGTTGGCGGCGCCGCGCGGCGGCGGCGTTCGGCGGCGACCGAAACGGGGACCGGCGGCTGGCGCCGGGCCCGGGCGGAAAGCATAAACCGGAACCCGGAAAAGGTAAAGGAATCCCGGGCGTGCCCGCGCTGGCCGCGGCCCCCCCGTTGCGGCATACTTGCGGCCGGCCCGCCGGCAGTCGGCGAGCGGGCCGGACCGCGGAGGGGACGAAGAGCCATGGTGGTGACGCGCGAACGGCAGCGCCAGCCAGACGGGCCACCGCCGGACGCCTGGGCGCCCGACACGCCCGACGAGCCGGAGCACGCGCTGCGGCTGGCCCGCGCCGAGGTGTGCCAGCTCCAGGACGCCGTGCGCGCCCTGCGTGAGCGGCTGGCGGCCGAGGCGGCGGCGGCCGCCGCGCGCGAGGCCGCGGCCGAAGCGGCGGGCGCGCGGGCGCTGGCCGAGGCCCGGGCCACCATCGCCCAGCTGCGCGAGGCGCTCGAGGCGCAGCGCCGCGAGGCGGAAGGCGACCTGCGCCGGGCGCACGTGGCCTCCAGCCAGGAGTCGACCGAGCTCAGAGACACCATCGCCAACCTCCGGCGGGTCCTCGAGGCGCAGCGCGCCGAGGACGAGGCGCGCCACGCGGCGGCCATGGCCGCCGCGGCGCGCGACGCCCAGCACCACCAGGCGCAGATCCGCGCGCTCCGGCGCGAGCTCGAGGCGGCGAACCTGTCCCACGCTGACGCGGTCGACGCGCTGGGCCGCGAGCACGCCCAGGCGGTCCGGCAGCTCGAGGCGACGGTGCGCGCGCTCCGCGAGCGGCTCGAGGCGCCCGGCACCGGGGGCGAGGCATGAGCGCGCGCGCCGGCATCCAGGACCTCCTGCTGCGGGTCCACACCGACCTCGCCGCCGCCGAGGGGCTCGACGGGCAGCTCGCGGCCTTCATCGACATGGTGACGCAGCTCGTCGACGCCGAGCGGGCGTCGCTCTTCCTGCACGACCCGCGGACCGACGAGCTGTACGCCCGCGTGGCATCCGGCGTCCAGGCCTGCGAGATCCGCATCCTAGCCACCGAAGGCGTCGCCGGCGACGTGTTCACCACGGGGCGCCCGGTGCGGATCGACGACGTCAGCACCGACCCGCGGTTCCACCCGCGCATCGATGCCCAGGTCGGCTTCGCCACCCGCTCGCTCCTGTGCGTCCCGCTGCGGACCGTCGACGGCGCGGTCATCGGCGTGGCCGAGGCCTTGAACAAGCGACGCGGCACGTTCACGGCCAAGGACCAGGCGGACCTCGAGGCCGTGACGGCCCAGGCCGCGCTGGCACTGCGCAACACGCTGCGCATGGAGGACGCGCTGCGCTCGAGCCAGCGCGCGGCGCACTTCGTCGAGGTCGTATCGGAGATCTCGACCGAGCTCAAGCTCGGGCCGCTGCTCCAGAAGATCATGGCGGCCGTCACCCGGCTCCTCGACGCCGAGCGCTCGACGCTGTTCCTCCACGACGAGAAGGCCGGAGAGCTGTTCACCGAGGTCGGCCAGGGGCTCGGCACGCGGACCATCCGGATCCCGAGCACGCAGGGCATCGCCGGCACGGTGTTCACCTCCGGCCGGTCGGTCAACATCCCCTACGCGTACGCCGACCTGCGCTTCAACCCCGAGATCGACAAGCAGACCGGCTTCTTCACGCGCTCCATCTTGTGCGTCCCGATGGTCAACAAGAACGGCAAGGTCATCGGCGTCACCCAGGTGCTCAACAAGCGCGGCGGCGTGTTCACGCCACACGACGAGGCGCGCCTGCGGGCGTTCACGGCCCAGATCGCCATCGGCATCGAGAACGCCCAGCTGTTCGACGACGTCCAGCGCATGCAGCAGTACAACGACCGGATCCTGGCCAGCATGTCGAGCGCGGTGATCACGTTCGGCGTGGACGGCGATGTCGTGACGTTCAACCCGGCCGCGCGGCGGATCCTGCGCGCCGACGGCGAGGACGTCGTGGGGCGACCCTGGGGCGACGTGTTCGCCGGCGAGAACCATTGGGTTGTCGAGAAGCTCCAGCGCGCCGTGGCCGAGGCCGCGCCGGAGAGCGCCGTCGACGCGGCGATCGTGGCGGGCGGCGAGCGGATCAGCGTCAACCTCACGGCGATGCCGCTGATCGGCGCCAAGGGCGAGTCGCTGGGCTCGATGCTGCTCTTCGACGACATCAGCAGCGAGAAGCGCCTCCGCACGACGTTGGCCCGCTACGTCGACGCCGCGGTGGCCGACCGGCTGATCGCCGCCGACGCCGAGATCCTGGAGGGCCAGAGCAGCGTGGCCACGGTGCTGTTCTCGGACGTCAAGGGCTTCACGCCCATCGCCGAGCGGCTCGGCCCGGCCCGGACCGTGGCGCTCCTGAACGACTACCTGACCCGCATGGTGGCGTGCATCGAGGACGAGGGGGGCACGCTCGACAAGTTCATCGGCGACGGGATCATGGCCGTGTTCGGCGTTCCCTACCCGCACGCCGACGATCCGGACCGCGCGGTGCGGGCGGCGGTGGCGATGCTGCGGGCGCTGCGGGCGATGAACGCCGACCGCCAGGCATCCCACGACGTGCCGCTCGAGATGCGGATCGGCATCAACACCGGCGACGTGTTCTCGGGCAACATCGGCTCGCCGCGCCGGATGGACTTCACGGTCATGGGCGACGGCGTCAACCTCGGCGCGCGCATCGAGAGCGCCGGCAAGCAGTACGGCACCACGCTGATGATCAGCGAGGGCACGCGGCGCGCGCTGCGCGGGACGTACCGGATGCGCGAGGTCGACCGGGTGGTGGTCAAGGGCAAGACCGAAGCGGTCTCGATCTTCGAGATCCTGGAGCACCACGACGACACGACGTTCCCGGGGATGATCGACGCGCTCGACGCCCACCGCGACGGCCTGACGCTGTATCGCCAGGGGCGCTGGCGCGACGCGATCGCCGCCTTCGAGAAGGCGCTGGCCATCCGCCCGGGCGACGGGCTGGCCCGGCTGTACGTCGACCGCTGCCTGCAGCTCGAGGCGCACCCCCCGGCGGGCGCGTGGGACGGCGTGTGGCACCTGACGGAGAAGTAGCGCCGGCGCGCCGCGGCGGGCCGCCGCGCGGCCTCGGCGGCAGGGCGGCGACGGCGCCGGGCATGCGGGTGCGTGCGGGGTCGTGAGGCCCCGTGCTCCGGCGTGGGCGGCCGGGATCGGCGCGCGCGGCGCGTATCCTGAGACGGCTTGACGCGTTATACTCTGTGTTGGCGTGGGTCGATTCGATTTGGGGGGAGGTTGGCGATGAACGACTGGCGATGGCGGCTGGTGCGCGGGGCGACGGGTGCGGCGGTCGTGGCCGGGTTCTTGGCCCTGGCAGGCCCCGAGGCGGGCCACCGCGCGCAGGCGCAGCCCACGCAGCCGCAGGTGGCGTGGGTGGACGGCCGGACCGACGTGTGGGTGCAGAACCTCGACCCCAACCAGCCGGCGACGGTCCGGGTGGACTATTACCCGATGGCCGGCGTGCCGCCGCTCACGGCGCCGGAGGAGATGCTCCAGCCGGTGATGCTGCTCTTCCCCGGCCAGTCGTCGGTGTTCCGCTACCGCTCGCCGCGCCCGCCGACCGACCCCGGCACGCCGGGCCCGCCGTTTGGCGAGCTCGGGCAGTACGCGGTGATCGTCAACTCCACGCGCCGGGTGGCGTCGCTCAACTACACGGTCGAGCCCTTCACCGGCGCGGCGGTGACGTACACCCACGTCGACGTGGCGCCGGAGATCATCGTGCCGCTCATGACGCGCGCCTTCTCGCGGCCGGCCGACATGACGTCGATCATCTCGATCCAGAGCACCGAGACCAACCCGTTGACGACGGTCGACGCCACGGTGTACTCCAAGACGTACTTCCAGGAGCCGGTGACCGGCCAGTACGACCCGGCCCGCGTCAACCCCTCCGTGGCCCGCACGCTGTCGGCCGTCAACACGGGCGGGTCGTGGATGACCGACCTGTCGACGTGGGACGAGTTCGCCCCGTTCGAGGCCGCGCCCCCCAACCGGGTGCTCGTCGGCACGGTGGGGTGGATGCGCATCCGCACGCCGAACGCCGCCACGCGCGTGGGGGCCGAGGCGTTCTCGAACCTGCGGTCGATCAACACGGCGGTCAGCGGTTACGCCGGGGTGCCGGTGACGCATAAGACCACGCGCTACTACCTGCCGCTCTTCCGCGGCCTGTTCGACGGCATCACCGGCCTCTCGATCGTCAACCCCGACGCGACGCGGCCGGCCCGGGTGCGGCTGACCTACTTCGGGTCGGACCTGCCGGGGCACGGCTGCCCGAGCCAGGCGCCGACGACCCACATCGCGGCGGACGGGAGCGACACGATCCCCATCGGGCCCAACGAGAACATCGTGCTGTACCAGCTGCCGGGCAACGCGGTGGCGCCGGCCAACGTCGGGCGCTTCCCGCTGGCGGCCAACTGCTTCGGCTCGGCCGTGCTCGAGGTCACCGAGGGCGACGGCGTCGTGGCGATGATGCACGACGTCCGGGTCGAGCGCGGGCCGGGCGGCGTCAACGTGGTGCGGACGGCCAGCGGCTACATGCCGGTGCGGCAGGAGGACGCCGCGCGGCGGGTGGCGGTGCCGGTGGTGCGCCACGACAGCACGCGGGTGCCGGGCGAGCGGGTGCCCCGGGTGGCCACAGGCATCCAGGTGATGAACGTCGACCCGGCGAACCGCCCGGCGAACGTCCAGATCACGTTCGTCGACATGGGCGGGAACCGCATCCCGGCGGCGTCGTCGGCTCGGACCATCGGCTGGCGCCGGGCCCACACGTGGTGGACGGGCGCGGTGCCGGGCATCAGCGATCGCGCCCCGGGCCTCTTCGAGGGCTCGGCGGTCATCGAGAGCGACGTGCCGGTGGCGGTGGTGGTCTCGATCGCCACGGTGCAGGCGGACAGCGTGACGTATAACGGGTTCGCGGCGGAGTAGGCGTAGGCGGGGGAGGGGGGCGCCGACTCCGGCGGGGAGATCCGGGTGGATGGTCGGTGGGACGGCGTGCCCCGTGGGGGTGGCGCGCAGCGCCGGGGGTGGGGGTGCCCCGCGCCACCCCCACGGTCGCGCCATCACGTTCAACGAGCCTGATCCGCCTTGCGTCGACCGAGCGAGGCGAGTCCTGCCCTAGCGCCGCCGTCCGAGGTGCCGCAGCCGGTCGACCACGGACTGGTGCCGGTCAAGCATGGCCATGACGTCCTTGGCAGATGGCTTGGCCCAGTTCGGCGCCGGCACGTCGTAGTCGAAGCCCTCGACCTCGGCCCGCGGCAGAGTTCGCCCGAGCGCGGCCTCGAACCGGGTGACCATGGTCTCGTCGCCGAGCGTGACGAAGGTGTAGGCCTTGCCCTCGGCCTCGGCGCGCGCCGTGCGACCGATGCGGTGGACGTACTCGTCGACGGTCTGCGGCACGTCGTAGTTGACGACGTGCGAGATGTCGTCGATGTCGAGCCCGCGGGCGGCCACGTTCGTCGCCACGAGCACGCGCGACTGGCCGCTGCGGAGCTGCTGCAGCGCCCGCTCGCGGTCGACCTGGCGGCGGTCGCCGTGCATGAGGGCCACCGGGATGCCGCTCTGGCGGAGCTGGCGGGCCAGGATGTCGGCGTCGACCTTGCGCTCGGTGAAGACCAGGACGCTGGTCATGGTGGGATCGGTCTTGAGCAGGTGCGCCAGCAGGGCGGGCTTCAGGTGCTTGCCCACCGGGTAGAGCACCTGCTCGATCTGCTCGGGCGGGCGCCGGCGGGCGATCTCGATGATCTGGGGCTCGCGCTGGAACTCCATCGAGAGCGACTGGATCTCCGGCGGCATGGTGGCGGTGAAGAGCGAGGTCTGGCGCTCGCGCGAGAGGTTGCGGATGAGCGTGCGGACGTCGGGCAGGAAGCCCATGTCGAGCATGCGGTCGGCTTCGTCCATCACCAACACTTCCACGCCCCCGAGCACGGCGTTGCCGCGGCGGATGTGGTCGAGCATGCGGCCGGGGGTGGCCACGACGACGTCGGCGGCATGCTGGAGGGCGCGGATCTGCGGGCCCATGCCGACGCCGCCGTAGATGGTGGCGACGCGCAGGTCGGTGAAGCGGGCAAGCCGCTCGGTTTCCTGGGCGACCTGCACGGCGAGCTCGCGGGTGGGCACGAGCACGAGCATGCGGGGCCGGTGGCGGGGGTCGGGCGAGCGCAGGAGGCGCTGGAGGCCGGGCACGACGAACGCCAGGGTCTTGCCGGTGCCGGTCTGGGCCAGGCCGATCACGTCGCGGCCGGCCAGGCCGGCGGGGACGGCCTCGGCCTGGATGGGCGTGGGCTTCTCGAAGCCGAGGGCCGCGATGGCCTGCCCGAGGCGCGGCTCGAGGCCGAGGGGGGCGAAGCCCTCGGGGGTCTCGAGCTCGTCGGCCGCCCCGGGGCGGTCGAGGTCGTCGTCGAACACGGCGGGGCGCGCCGGGGTGTCCCAATCGGTGTCGTGGGACGCCCGGTCGTCCCAGGTGTCGTCGCGGTCGTCGTCGGCCGTGTCGTCCACGGCGGCGTCGAACCGGTAGACCTGCTCGCCGGGTTCGCCGGGCTCGCCCTCGGCATCGGCGGGGCCGGCTTCGGTGCGCCGCCGGCGACGGCCGCCGCGCCGGCGGCGACGGGTCGGCTCGCCGCCGGGGGCGTCGGCGGCATCAGGGGCGTCGGCATCGGCGGCCTCGAATGCGTCGTCGTCGTGGGCGTCGGCGGTGTCGATGTCGGCGGTCGCGAACGCGTTGTGGACGTCGATGGTGTCGGCGCCGGCGGCCTCGAACGGGCCGTGGGCGTCGATGGTGTCGATGTCGGTGGTCTCGATCGGGCCGGGAGCGTCGACGGTGTCGATGTCGGCGGCCTCGATCGGGTGGCTGGCACTGTCGTCGTCGGTGGTGTGGCTGGGTCCAACACCCGAATCGTCGGTGGCGCTGACGGCGTCGTCGGCCGAGGCGCCGACGGTCCATGTGTCGCCTGCGCCGCTCGAGGCCGTGGCGGCGGGCTCGGCCGGGTGCGGCTCCCAGGCGGCGGGTTCAGACGTCTCCACCGGCAGGGAGTCCCACGGGGCATGCGCGACGTCGGCGGCCTCGGGCGCTTCGAAGGTGGGGCCGGCGGCCGGCGGGGGCTCGGTGTCCCAACCCAGCTCGGCTTCATCTTCGAGCGGCGTATGGGTCGCGGCTGCGTGGCGAGACGTCTCGGCATCGCCGGCATCGGTCGCCACGTGCGGCGCGCCGGCGTCGCTGCCGGCCTCGGCGTAGAAGTCGACGTCGTCTGCGGTGTCAAGGGTGGAGGTGTCGTGCGTGCCTTCGGCCTGGGCGAACGCGCCGGTGCCGCCGCGGCGGCGCCGGCGTCGCCGCCGGCCGGGGGCACGATCCTCACCCCCGTCCGCCGGTTCGGCCACGCGGCCCTGGGCCGGGGCGCTGGCAGGCGCGATCGGGGATGGGGTGGCGGCGGGTCGCGCGGCGGGCATCGCGGCCGCGGCGGTCCCCCCGGCCTTCGCGGGGCTCGCGAGGTCGAGGCGGGTGCCGGCGCGCATGACGACGTCGCGGACGAGCAGGTCGAGGATGAGCCGCTGCACGCCCGCGACGCGCAGGCCGAGGGCGGCGCCGGTCTGGGGGTGCCGGCTCAAGGTGACGTCCGGCTGGTCGGGAAGCGCTTCCTCGGTGGCAGGCCCGAACTCGGGGGTGAGGCGGACCGCGAGGACGTCGGCGTCGGGATTGTAGCGGTAGTAGACGGTGCGGTCGGGCGCGATATTCAGTTTGTGGTACATGGGGTTGTCGATTGCCGTTGGGACTTCGTGTTGGATGTTCTCACAACTACTAATCATAACAACCTTCGGGCGCTTCGGCCAGTCGAAACACGGGGTACGCGAGGTTGATGGCATGCGGCGGGCACAACCATGACCGGTCGTGCCACCTCTCGCAACGACGGCGCGTGGTGGCGCAAAGGATCCCGCGTGCCGCTGCAAGCTGCGTCTGCGTGGATGCGACGCCCGTCCGGCGCTGCCGGCATCCCCGCCGATGGCATCACACTCACCGCGGCCGGCCCGCGCATCCGGCACCCGACCACCGGAGCGGTCTCGCGAACACGCGCATAAGAAACCCGGCGGGGAGCTTGGTCCCCGCCGGGTTGAGCCCGGTATTCAGTTGTCGCTGCGCTCGGGATCGCTGGTCGGCCTTCGCGTCCGCCATCGCCGATCCACCGGGGCGGGCGCACGCTCATCGCGCGCCCGCCGGCCTCGGCCTCCCGCCGGTCACGGGATGACCTGCCAGCCTGCCGAGACCACGTTGGGGTTCGCGTCGGTGATCAGGTTGGCCTCGGCGGTCGTGTCCACCCGGAGGTAGCGCCCGATCGCCCGCGCCTTGACCCGCGCCGTCAGGCCGGTCTTGCTGTAGAACCCCGGCTCCACCGCGAACTGCTGGTAGGTGCTGGTCCCGCACGTCGCCACGTAGACCTGCGAGGCCGTGGCCGTCACGCACATCCCGCCCCACTCCGAGCGGATGCGGTAGTACGGGTAGCCGTTGGGGGCAACGGTGGTCGTGGGCTCGAACAGCCACTGCTGGTTGCGGCCGCCGTTGCAGGCGTGCTGGTAGAGGCGGTAGGTGCCGTTCATGGCCAGGTCGAGGCACTTGTCGGAGTAGGCGTTGAGCGTCCGGAACTTCCAGTCGACCACCGCGACGGCCTGGATGCCCGCGCCGCCCGCGGCGTCGGACGCGCCGTCGGTGCCGGCGTCGAACAGGGCGGGCATCGGCGCGCCCATGCCGAGCGGCAGATCGACGTCGTCGGCGTTCAAGACCGGGGCGGCGTCGGCCGCCGTCACGGCCGGGAGGGGCTGCGCCTGGAGCGCGGCGTCGTCGGCGGCGGCGATGGGGGCGTCGTCGGCTTCGGCGCCGGCGGGCGTGGCGGCCAGCGTGGCCACCAGCAAGGCGGCGGCGGTCAGGGCGAGGGTGCGCATCTTCATGGTCGTGGCTCCTTGGTTGTCGTTCAGCGAGCTGAAGGGGTCGATCTGGCTCACGAGGGTGGTCGGTCCGTACAGCTTGAGGTTCATCGTCGTCGCCTTTCTGGATCGGATCAGGTCGGATGGGGTTGGTTGATCTGACCCCAGTATCGCCGATCCACGGACGGGACGGCTGAGCGCGGGCTGCGGGCGACCTGAGCCTTGGCTGAGGCGGGGTGTGACAGGGCGGGGAACAGCGGGGCCTTCGGGGTGGGGCACCTCACACCGGCGCTGGGCGCCACGTCGCCTCCAAAGAGGGCAGGACACCATCGACTGCGCGGTCAAGAGCACGACGAGGCGGTGGCTTCATGGGCCCACGTAGGCCTACCGGCGACCCTCACCACCGAAGATGGCG
>CAYQBA010000121.1:0-14579 GCA_964415605.1 uncultured Anaerolineales bacterium
TTCTGGACTCCTGTCACCCAAAGGGTATGGTGTCCACGAAATCGGGGCAACTCCAGTGTAACCAGCCACACGAGCTAGAACTCTGTTGTGCAACAGCAATGCTCGAGGAGTGGATCCCCATCACCACGGCAATGGTCGCAGCCACGCATCTTGCGCTCCGGTGCTTGGAGTAGGTCATTGGATGACACTTGTTCGATTCTCATTGCCTGTACTGATTGCCCCAGACGGGGTTGAAGTCGCCGTCGGTGTCGCCGTCGCCGTAGGCTCACAGTTGCCCGCAAAGCAGCAGACATAGGTCACAGTCAAGCGCCAGGGACGCAAGGTATTGTCGTCGACATCCAGTTTCCAGTGCGTCGGCAGAGCGTCCGAGTCGAAGATGCAATCCAACCGGATGACCCAGTGCAGTTGGTTGGCTACACTGCAGATCGACACAGGGGTCATGACCTGGGACTCGTTGTCGCCGAATGCCCTGAGGGTGGCCAGGATTGGGGCGTTCGACTGACAGATACCGCGATCGCCGGTGCAGTCGCCCTCAGCGCAGCACAGATCCACCTCGACAATCGCCGCATAGCGGTCGTCGCCCGCCCCGCAGAACGCTGTGACCGGGAACGTCGCCTCGGTGTTGCCGATGAAGCCATCCAGGAGGTCGCAATCCTCGGCCGTCGCCGGACGGTCGGTGTATTGGAACTGCACCCGTCGGACAGGCGCGCAACATGACATGGTCGTCGGTCCGGGCGTCCATGTGGGGGTCGGTGTATGGGCTGGATCGTCCGTCGGCGTTGCTCCGGGGGGCGTCGGCGTCACCATCCCGCGCTGGGCCTGCCACGTCGGCCCCACCGGCGGTGTTGGGACAAGCGTTGGCACGCTCACCCCGCAGCAGCCGTGCGCGGGCGTCGGCACTGGCGCGAGTTGCGGGCAGGTGGTGCACGGCGTGGTCGACGCATTGGGCGTCGGTCGTGGAGCGTCGTCGCAGCACACTTCAGGCGTACCGGTCGAACTTGCGGCCGGACCACCCGCGCCGCAGTTGGGGCAATCGTTGCAGTACGGACGCTTGGGGCATGGTGTTTGAAAGAACCCTGGTTCCGGCGCACACGCAAAGCGCTGCTCCGGCCGCGGCTCCTCCTCGGAGGTCGCCGGGATGAAATCCTCGACGAAGTACCGCACGCACGTGCGAGATCTCTCGATCGCCGAGAAGCCCCTGGGAAACACGCCCGTTCTGGACCGGTTGGCCGGCATTCTGCCGGCGGATGTCGACGTCGACGACCACCGTCGACATCTCGCAGAGAAGTACGGTGGCTGACAGGCTGCGCGTGCTCGTCGACGTCAACGTCGTCCTGGACGTTCTGGCGCGCCGGCAACCGTACTTCGAGGGATCGGCCCAGGTGTGGGCGGCGATCGAGACCGGTCGTGTGGACGGCCTGCTTGCCGCACACACGGCGACGACGCTCTACGATCTGCTGCAACGCCATTCCGACCATGCCCGCGCGATCGCCGCGTTGACCGATGTGCTGGGCGTATTCGAGATCGCGCCGGTCGACGGCCATGTGCTGTTAACGGCAGTGGCCTGGGCGGGCGCGATTTCGAGGATGCGGTGCAGATGGCGGCGGCCGCCTCGACCGGTGCGACACACGTCGTCACCCGCAATCCGGCCGATTTCCGGATCAGCCCGGTCGCCGTTCTACGACCCGCGGATCTGGCGGCGTTGCTGACGACGCGATAGGCTGCGCCGCAGCTCCGGTCGCGGCACATCGGGCCGCGTTGCAGGTGGGAACGAACGCCTGGCGAGGCGAAAAGGTATCGTCCGCCCGGATTCGACTACCTCGCCCCCCGCAGCCACCTCTCGACTCGATTCCACTCCCGAAACCGCCGCTCGGCGCGCCGGAACTCCGGCGTGTGCATCCGGCGCCGGCCGTTGACCGCCCGGACACCGAGCTGCTTGTGCAGCAGCTCGTGGTACACGACGAAGTCCACGACGTAGGCGGGCGTCTTCGGATCGTCGAGCGTGATGCTCAGCATCACCGTGTCGGCATGAACGTCGTAGTGGCCGAGCTTGCGTTGCGTGAAGGTCGCGTTCCACGTCAGCACCGGCCGGGGCATCCGCCCCCCGAAGTACGCCCGGTTCACGCGATCGAACGACGCGTTCAGGTTGTGGTGGCGGCCGGTGGCGCGGAGATCGGCGACCCGGGACGCGCCGGCACTGACGGCTTCATCCTCGAGATCCCGGATCAGGGAGCCGCTGTCGCCGGCCGCGCCGGGACCCGCGGCGGTGTCGTGGTCGCCCAGCCCTTCCCCACCCGCGTCGACGGGCGCCGCATCGAAGTGGGCTGCATCGCCTCGCTGCGGCGCGACCATCCCCGCGTCGCCGCGCCCCGGACCGCCATCGGCCCGACCAGCACCGGCCGGATCCTCCAGCTTCGCCATCACGTCCCTGAACGCAGCGGAATGCGCGTAGTCGCGCACCACCGGCAGCCGCCAGTCCTCTCCGAACGCGGCGGCCACTGCCGCTTCGACGACCGCCTGGGGCGCGCTCATCAGGCCCTGATGCATGCGGATGGCGTAGGCGTCGCCCTCGACGCGCCCGCCGACCAGGGTGTTGGAATGGTAGAGGCGCGGCGCCACCGTCCGGACGCCGTTGGTTTGAAGCCGCCGGTCGTCCGCCAAACGCGGCCGGCCGGCGGCCAGCGCGGCCGCCACCGTGGCCACGTGCGCCTCGAGGTTGCCCGGCTCGGCCAGGAGGCGCAGCCATTGGTAGGCCCGCCGCGAGCGGATCGGGAGATCCGCCGGGCTGACCCCGCCTTGGCGACAGATGCGCTCGGTGTCCGCCGCCTCGGTGACGAGCTGGGCGCGCAGGCCGGCCAGGCGCGGGTCGCCGGCGCCCGGCGGCCAGGCCGCGGGATCGACCAGCGCCAGGATCGCGGCGTGCAGGTCGTCGCAGATGGCGACGAGGTTCGTGACGCGGAAGTCGTGCGGAGGTGGCGGCGCGGCATCCGCCGGACGGATGGGCAGGCGGCGCAGATCCAGCGTCTTCAGGAACAGGAACGCCCGGTAGCTCGGTGCCGGCAGGTCCGCGGGCCGAGTGCGGCGGGTGCGGCAGATCCGTTCGACGTCTTCGACGATGTGCGCAACGTGCGCGCGGAACGCATCCGCCTCGCCGGGCGGAATGCCGGCGGCGAGGCGGGCGCGTACGTCGTTCATGGCGCGGATGAGGCCGGGAATGCGGAGGGTGGTCATGGGTGCTCTTGCCGATCATCGGCGCTTGAAGCCCCATTATCCAACCATCGAAGCGCGTGTCCAGCCCGCAGCCGATCGCGAGGCATCTACGCCGCCGCCGGCACTCGGAACGACAGGCACCAGCCGTGGTCGCGCCAGATCGACTCGACGCTGACGTCCTCCATCCCCGGCGGAAGGAGATCGACCGGCGGTTTGACCGCTTCACCCGCCGGGCCGGTGAACAGATCGGTGAAGCCGGGCACGAGGTGGCTGAAGCGCCGGTAACCGCTGGCGACCGCTTCGGTCTCGTCGATGACCACCATCCGCGCGCCGGGCCGGGCGACGCGCGCCATCTCGCGCAGGGCGGCGGCGCGGTCGGTGAAGAAGTTGATGCCGCCGAGGTGCAGCGCGACGGGGAAACGCCGTCCGCAGCCCGCGCAGGCGAGGGAGCCGTCGCTGACGATGCCGCCGCCAGCGACGGCATCGGTTGCGGCGGCCAAGGTGAGCGGCCCGCGGCAGCTCGGGCAGGCGAGCAGGTCAACGGTCGTCTGGTGCATCGAGAGACCCTCCCGTGGTAAGACGCCTGCAATCTAACCGCATCGCTCGCCAAAGGGCAAGTTCACCCCGCCGCGCCGCCATGCGCGCAGCCGCCTGCCCTGCTGTTCGGCTAGAATTCCGGCCGATGCCCAATACCGACGATCTACCTGCCGTGCCGGGCGATTCGGGCGACGCCGCGCCGCGCGATCTGCGTCGTGACATGGCCCGGCGTATGATCCAGATCGGCATCACGATGCTGGTCACCGCGCTGATCCTCTTCGGCGTAGCCGGCACCTGGCGTTGGCCAGAGGCCTGGCTGCTCGTCGGCCTCACCGCTGTCGGCACGCTTGCGGCGGAGCTGGCGTCCACTCGGTGCCATCCGGAGGTAATCGCCGCGCGGTCCCACATGTGGCGTTCCGAGGCGCCGCGTTGGGACCGGGCGATCGTTGTGGCCTATGCGCTGGCATGGGCCGCGGTGCTGGTGCTCGCCGGCCTGGAGTATCGCTGGCGGGGCCTGAGCGGCTTGCCCCTCGCCCTGCCGCTGCTGGGTGCGGTTGGATTCCTCTTGGCCTATGCGCTGATCGGGTGGTCAATGGCCTGCAATCCTTTCTTCGAGACCTTGGTTCGCATCCAGCACGAGCGCGGGCATGTCACCGTTACCAGCGGCCCCTATGCATATGTGCGGCATCCCGGCTATGTCGGTATCGTGCTGTTTCTGCTGTCCACGCCCCCTGTCCTGCGCTCCCCCTGGGCCGTCGCGCCGGCGCTTCTTGGCGGCACCGTGCTCGTCGTGCGCACCGCGCTGGAGGACCGGTTCCTGCAGGCCAACCTCGCCGGCTACGCGGACTACGCGCGGCGGGTGCGCTATCGGCTGGTGCCTGGGCTGTGGTAGCGCGGGCCATGCGGGCGGACCGGGGTGCTCGCAAGACCGATTCCTCCCTGATCGTGGAGCCTTGGCATGTTTGAGCGGCAGTTCCTGTCGGCGTCGTGGTCGGTGCTGCGCGCCGGTCGCGCCGGGCCGGCCGCGCGGGAGCGCCTGGCTGCGCTCCAGTCCCGCCGCTTGTCGGAGCTGGTCGCCTTCGCGCGCGCGCAATCGCCCTTCTATCGTTCGCTATACGCCGGCCTGCCCGAGCGGGTGGATAGCGTGGCGCAGCTGCCTGTCACCACCAAGGCCGAGCTGATGAGCGCGTTCGCCGATGGATTGACGGACCGCCGCGTCTCGCGGGAAGCGGTGCAGGCCTTCATGGCCGGCCAGGACCACGTCGGTCGGCTATACCTCGGCCGCTACGCGGTGTGGACCACGTCCGGCAGCTCCGGCCGGCCGGGGATCTTCCTGCACGACGTGTCCGCGCTGGGGGTCTACGCGGCCCTCCTGGTGATGCGATGCTGGCTGCGCTGGCTGCCGTGGCGCGGCCGCCTTCGGCTGATGCGGCAGGGCATCCGCGCTGCGTACGTGGTGGCCACGGGCGGGCCTTTCGCGGCGGCGGAGTTCCAGGCGCTCGCCGAACGCCGCTTTGGCAGCCGGTCGGCCTCCAGCCGGGCCTTCTCCGTGCAGCAACCCCTGCCGGACTTGGTGGCAGCCCTGAATGCCTTCAAGCCCACCATCCTCGCCGGCTATCCCACCGCGATCGCGCTCCTGGCCGACGAACAGCGCTTGGCGCGACTCCGCGTCCGCCCGGAGCTCGTCGCCACGGGCGGCGAGTCGCTGGATCCCGCGACGCGGGAGAGCCTCGCGGCGGCTTTCGACTGCCCGGTGCGGGACATGTACGGCGCGACCGAGTTCATCGCGCTCGCTTCCGACTGCGGTCAGGGCTGGCTGCACCTCAACGCCGATTGGGCGATCCTGGAAGCCGTGGACGCCGCCTACCGCCCCGTGCCTCCGGGCGAGCCGTCCCACACCGTGCTGCTGACCAACCTCGCCAACCGGGTGCAGCCGGTGCTGCGCTACGATCTCGGCGACAGCGTGACCCTGTCTGGAGAAGCCTGCGCTTGCGGCAGCCCGCTGCCGGCCATGCGGGTCGAAGGACGGTGCGACGAGGTGCTGGCGATCACGGCGGCGGACGGCTCTCTGCTGCGCCTGCCGCCCCTGGCCCTGGTGGCCGAGGCCGAGGCCGTGCCGGGTGTCGAGCGATTTCAGATCATCCAGTCCGCCCCCGCGACGCTGCGCATCCGCCTCGCGGTGGAGCCGGGCGCCAATCCTGTCTCGGTCTGGACCGCGTTGGCGGCCCGGCTGGGAACTTTCCTTGCGGCCCGCGGCGCACCGGGCACGACCGTCGAACGCGACCCGGAGCCGCCCCGCCGGGATCCGCGCACGGGCAAGTTCCGCCAGGTGTGGTCGGAGCGACGGGGCGGCGATCCTCGGGCGGGTTGGTAGGTGTCGCCAGATCCACAAGCATCGGCTGCCAGATCACAAGCGGAATCGCGGCCCTTCGTCCGGTGATCGGTCGGCCGCTGAATGCGGCCACGGTGGGTGGCATGACGCGGGCCCGGACGCCGAGCCCGCCGGTCTGGACGGGCGTGGCGCCCGCCCCTCGAGTCCCGACACCACGAGCCGGCGCGCGCGGGCATCACACCCAAGACGCCGCCAGCGGCCTTCCCCCCGCCCGCCGGCATGTCCGTTGCCCAACCCGCGCCGCGGCGCCGTGCCTGGCGTCCTCGCCGCGACGGGCGCCGCGACGGCCTGGGGCCGACCGCAGCCGAGGGAGGCGATGTGGTGGGGCAGCCATACCCAGTCTGCGGCCCAACCCGACACACGTCGCGCGAACCCGCACTCCGCGGCCCCGCTCGACCGGCGTCACGCCAACCCGCCCGCAGGGCCGCGTGCGCCAGGCGTCGGGTACGTACGCGACCGCCCGAGGATCCTCCGCGCCGCCCCCCGTGACCGCGATCGCTTCATCCCAGCCGCGTTCAGCATCCCGCCCACCGTCGCAGCAGGCCCCGCCATCGGCGTCGGGGCCCGCCCCCCCGTCGCAGCACGCCCCGCCATCGGCGTCGGGGCACGCCGCGTCGCCCATGATCTCGACCTCCACGCCGATGGCGGCCAGCATCGCGCGGCCCCAGCGGTCGATCTCGCCGCGCATCCACCAGCCAGCGTCCACGATGGCCAGCCCCGGTCGCCCATGCTCGTCCTCGACCCGCACGAGCGGCAGTTTGCGGCTGTCGGCCTCGATCCATGCCGCCCCGTCGCCGAGGCCCGCGCGGGCGAAGAGCGGCGCGATCCCGGCGGCGCGCGCGGCGCCGATGATGGTTGCCGCCGCGGCCTGCGCCTGGCTCTTGCCGAGCGGCATGCCCAGCGCCGCCAGCGCCAGGCTCGCGTCGCGGAAGCTCAGGCCGAGGAGGTGGAGCGCCGCGGCGAGGTGCTTGACGCCGACGGGCACCTGCCCGCGGTCGACGCCCGCCGGATAGGCGCGGAACGTTCGCCCGCAGTCGAGGCACGTGTAGCGGGCGGCGGGGACGGCGGCCGGCTGCTCGGCGTGGGCGGGGCGGATCGCCTTGGCGACGGTCTGGCGCAGCCGCAGGCGACCGCTGCCGCAGCCGGCGTGCGGGCACGCGGGCGGCGGCGCGGCGGTCGCGCCGATCGGATCGCGGTACATCAGCTTGAGTTGCATGTGGGATCCAACGTCCGGCGCCGCCAAATGGTTCCATCGCCAGCCCAGGCCGCTTGTGGAGGCGGGCGGCCGGATACATAGTCTCCTCGGCCGCAGCAAACGGCTTGCGGGTGCGGCGACGGCTCGCGGTCCAGCCGAATGCCGGCGCGCGGTGATGCTCTCGCGAAAGGAGTGGGCTTGCCTTCGCCATTCCCGGGCATGGACCCGTACTTGGAAGACCCGATCGGCTGGCCGGGCGTACACCTCCTTCTGCTCGGCGGCATCCACGAACAGCTCGCGTCCGCGGTCGGGCCACGATACTACAATCACGTCGAAGAACGGGTCTACATCACCGATCCCCTTCGCGACGCAGGCTACGGCAAGCTGGTGCCCGACGTCATCGTCACCGAGCGCCAAGGCCCCTTGGCCCCCTTGCCTGAGCACGCGTCTGGGCTCGGTGCTCTGACGCTGACGCCGCCGGTCGTCATCGAGTCGCTGCTCGACCCCGAGATCCATGACCGTTACCTACAGATTCACGACGCGCGTTCGCGCGAGGTGGTTGCGGCCATCGAGCTGCTCTCTCCCGCCAACAAGGTCCGGCGCAGCCGCGGCCGGCTGGCCATGCTCAAGCAGCGCGATCTCTTGCGCCGGGCGAACGTGCATTGGATGGAGATTGACCTCCTGCGAGCCGGGGAACGCGATCCGCGGCTGGCCGGTCAGGGCGACTACTGCGTGGCGCTGTGGCCGGCGGGGGCGATGAAGCTCTACGCGTGGTTCGCCGACCTGCGCGACCGGCTCCCCACCGTTTCGGTCCCGCTTGGAGAACCCGAAGCGCACGTCCTGTTGGATCTCCAGCAAGCCCTTGACACCACGTACGGCCGCGCCCGCTTCGCCGACAGCGTCGATTACGCCATGCCCATTCCAGACCCGCCGCTCTCGCCGGCGGATCAGGCGTGGGTGGAACGGATGGTGAAGGCGCCGCGGGCGCGGAGGGGCGGGGCGTGAGACAGGCACCACGACCGGTCTGATTCGCATCACCCCACTCCCCGCAGCCACCGCCCGACCTTCTCCCGCCGCGTCGCCGGGTCCTGGACCGCCATCTGCCCGACCACCGCGAGCCAAATCCTCCAGCTTCGCCATCCCATCCCTGAACGCCCCGCCGCGCACACGCTCCATGTCCCGACCGTCGGCACGGGCAGCGGATCACCTGCCGGGACCGTGAACGCTGTGTGGAACACGCTGCCGTGGTCGGTGCTGACCATCAACCAGGGCTCCTACCCTGTGGCGGCGCCGCTGGCGGCGGCCGATACTCGGGTCGTGGCGGTGATGCGTGGGCCAAGTGCCTCAACGTGAAGCTCCGTTACTCCGGTGGGCGTTGGACCGTCGTCACTCGCGCCAGGCATACGGCACGAAGGCGCGCCAGATGCACGCGGTGGGTGGCGTGCTGGAGGGATCCGGTCGTTTGAACCACGGAGTGGGCGTGGGGGTACGGCAGTCGTAGCATGAGGTTCCCATGACCTCTGCCGAGACACGGGTGAAGTTAGGGTCCGGGAATGGATCCAAGTTCACCCACTCGTAGCCCCTAGGATACGCCCCACAGGGCAGGCCGCAAAAGTACATCTCTCTTGTTTCGCCGGCCGGATCAGCCGTAGTTCGCCCATCGTAGAGCTTGTACCAACGCTGCTCGGAAGGCGCCCAGATGACCCACCACCCCTCAACCGGGTGAATCGATGGAGCTTGCCCAACCGTCATGAGCCGCACCCTTGCGTAGTTGATGTGGCCGGATGCGCCGTTGGGGCAGGTGTCGCGAATAAAATAGATCGCGCCATCCCGTGGTTGACAACGCGTCAGCAAGTCGTGCAGCCAGCTGCACGACGTGGCACTCTGTTGGGCGGACGTCGTGCCAAGGGAAGTGAGTGCTACTGCCAGGGCTGGGAGAACTGCAATCGTCCGCCGGCATAAACGCCAGTGCCAGACCCTTGAGTCGACCCTGCATTCCCCTTCGCCATGGCGCACGACAAGACTCCTACGGTGTCGCTGTTGGCGTGGGCGCACAGTTGCCCGCGAAGCAGCACACATAGGTCACGGTCATACGCCACGGCCTCACGGTCGTTTCGTTAACTTCCAGTTGCCAGCGCGTCGGCAGATCGTCCGAGTCGAAGATGCAATCCAGCCGGATCACCCAGTGTCGCCGGTCGGCGGCATAACAGATCGACACAGGGCTCATGACCTCGGTCTGGTCACCGCCGAATGCCCTAAGGATGCCAAGCGGAGGGATGGGGATGGGCGAAGCGGGACAACCGATAAGCTCGCCTGAACAGTCCCCTTGGGCGCAGCACAGGTCCACTTCAATGATCGCCGCATAGCGGTCATCACCCGCCCCGCAGAAGGCGGTGACCGGGAACGTCGCCCCAGTGTTGTCGATGAGCCCATCCAGAACGTCGCAATCCTCAGCGGTCGCTGGGCGGTCAGTGAATTGGAACTGCACCTGGCGGCCGGATGTGCAACATGACACGGCCGTCGGTCCAGGTGTCCATGTTGGCGTGGCCGTATGGGCCGGATCAGAGGTTGGCGTTGCTCCTGGAGGCGTCGGCGTCACCGTCCCGCACACGGCCTGCCACGTTGCTCCAACGGGCGGCGTCGGATCAAGCGTCGGCACGACCACCCCACAGCAGCCGTGCGCGGGCGTCGGCACTGGCGCGAGTTGCGGGCAGGTGGCACAGGGCGTGGTCGACGCGTTGGGCGTCGGCCGCGGATCCTCATCGCAGCACGCCTCCGGCGTCCCGGTCGAGCTTGGCACCGGACCACCCATGCCGCAGTTGGGGCAGTCGTTGCAGTGTGGATGGTCAGGACAGAGCGTTCGCCAAAACTCTGCCGCGGGCGCGCACACGAAACGCTGCTCGGGCCGAGGCTCCTCCTCTGAGATCGCCGGTATGAAGTCCTCAACGTAGTAGTGCACGCACGTGTCGTACGGGCAGTTGCCGCGGCTGACCATCGTCAGGAACGCGATGTTGCCCCCGAACGGCCGCGTCACCCGCTCAGCAGCATACGCCTCGACGTTGTGATAGCACCACTCGCAGTTGCCGACAGGGCACCCCCCGTACCCGCCGGCTGGCAGCGGGGGCTGCTCGGTGGGCGACACCCGCAGCGCCCGACCCTGGCGACCACACCTCGGGTCGTTGCAGTAGCCTTCCTTCGCAATTTCGCACATTCTGTCCACGTAGTTGCAGTCTGTGGTGAAGTACTCGTTGAGCGCCAGGAACCGGTCGCACCGGGCATCGGCGCCGTTGCCGGTGGCGTCGCTGTAGTTCACGATGCTCGTCCGCACGAACTCGAGGTGGGCCCCGGCATCCATGATGTTGCACACGCCGATGTTCATCGACCCGTCGGCGTTGAGCGCATCGCGGAACCGCACCGCGCACACTACCGGACTCGTCGTCTTCTCACCCGGCGTCCGCGACATCTTCCAGCGGTATGGCACCCGGGCCGTCATCAGCAGGTCGGGATTGGCTGCCAGGTGCTCCCGCAGCGCGTTGTCCTCACACGCGCACTCGCCGAGATCGCTCGGGTCGAGGTAGATCTCCATCCAGTTCTTCGGCAGCCCGATCGCCCACCGGTCCAGGAACTGCCCGTCGCTGCTGATCGATAACAACTCGGCCACCAATGACGACGAATCGCGTGCCATCCGGCACTCGGGCTCGGCGCAGTTCCACAGCCAGTAGTAGTCCACGCACTCGCCGGCGTGCTGCGTAGGGAACCCGCCGCCCGGCACGAGTGGAATGTCCCACAGCGATACACCGGCGAAGGACAACCCCTTGCACATCCCCGGATGCTCGAACCAATTCACCGCCCGCTGTCCGGGCAGCTGCCCGACGTAGAGCGGGTACCACTGCCGCCAGTCGACGAACGCCGGTCCGGTCCCCAGCCCACACGCCGCCGCAACCGGTGTGCCCGTGCCGACCGGCGTCGCCGTCGCCGGCGTCGGTGTCCGGTCGAGGGCGTCGGCGGCGGCGTGCACGACGCGCACGGCACCACCGTCGGCGGCGGCGGTGGGCTCGGGCACGCCGGCGTCCCCGTGCCCTGGCACGGCTCGCACGCCGTCGTCCCCGGCGCCACGCACTGGCAGCACACCGTCGGCGTCACGCCCGGCGTGGGCGTGGACGTCGGGGTGGGCGTGATCGTCGGCGTCGGTGACGGCGTCACGCAGCTCAGATTGCAGCCCGGTCCGCACGGGCACTCATCCTCGACCAGCACCGCGCTCACCGCCGACATCTCGGGGTCGATGGGATCGACGTGCTTCCAGCCGAACGCCAGCACGTCGTCGACGGCATCGCACGGGATGGGCGTCAGCGGCGGGGCGAACACCGAGTCCGGGCCGCGCGAGCGCCACGTGCCGAAGGGGTCGGCGGTGAAGCGCCCGTCGCTGATCCACGTGTCGCCCTCGTCGGTTCGGACGAGCCACCAGCCGTCGACCACTTCGACGCTGGGGGCCATGCCGCGGGTGTGGACGCGCACGACGCAGACCTCGCGGGGGCCGAGGGTGCCTTCAATGTAGGGCGATGGGGTGGGGCACAGGACGTCGCAAGCGACGGTCCCGTCGAGATCAGGCGCGGCGCCTTGCGCCGTCACGGCCGCCGGGGGTGCCTCACGACCGGCCGGCCATGCCTGCCACAGGGCGAGCCCCCCCCCCCCGCGACGAGGATGCAGACGAGACCCGCGAGGGTGCGAGGACGAAGGCGATGCGAGCGGATCGACATGCGCACGAATCCTCCGTGGCGCACAGTCTACTACGGAAGCGTGCAATCCGATATTAATTGTTGTCTAACGACGAGACGGGATGGGCGCGCCCGGCACAAGCCAGGACTTCGCGCTCGAGGACGCGATAGGTGGCAGCAGCCCTGCCGCGCACACCGCCCGCACCGCCCCCCCTTGCCCCCTACCCCGGCCGCCGCCGCCACCGCACGTAGCGCACGACCTCCTCCGCCAGCAGCAGCGGCCCGCCCTCGCGCAGGATCTCCACCGCCCGGTACGGCAGCGACCCGATCGGCGTCGGCGCGAGCCGGTCCGGGCTCAAGCCCGCCGCCGGCCGGTCCGCCGCCCGGTACGGGTCCACGGCGAACCGCGCCAGCGCTTCCACCGTCCGCGACCACGCCAGCGCCGGCCGCGCCGCCGCGAAGCGCTCCGCGTAAGCCGCCCGCCCGCCCGGCGCGTCGAGCACGTCGGCCAGCGCCGCCGCCGTCGCGGGCACCGACTCCGGCGGCACCGCCCGGCCCAGCCCGCGCGCCGCGACCAAGTCCGCCAGCACGTCACCCTCCGTCACGACCATCGGCAGGCCCGCCCAGATGCAGTCGAGGAGCCGCGTCCGGAACGCGTAGCGCGTCTCGATGTGCGGCAGGTGGCAGCTCGCCCCGACGTCCGCCTCCAACAGGTAGCCCGCCCGCTCGGCGTACGGCACCCAGCCCGCGTTGAAGAAAACCGCGCGGTCCAGGAGCCCGAGCTCACGCGCCAGCGCCTCCGCCCGCGCCGCCATCGCCAGCTTCGGCTGATACAGGCTCGGCGAGCGCGTACCCATGAAGAACAGCCGGACATCCCCGCGCGCCCGCGCCAGCTCCGCCACCGCGCGGATCAGCGTCAGCGGGTCGAACCAGTTCCAGATCCCTCCGCCCCACAGGATCACCCGATCGCCGGCGCCGATGCCGGGGACGACGCCGCGCAGCACCGGGCGCTCCGCCCGCGGCGGCTCGTCCGGGAGCCCGAACGGCATCACGTCGACCAGCCGCCGCAAGCCCGCGTCGTCGTCGTACGTGGCCGGGTTGACCCGCCCCAGCGCCGTCAGCATCCCCAGCCAGAAGTCCCGCTGCTGCTCGCTGGCGCACACGAAGAAATCGCCCCGCTCGAGCTGCGCGCACAGCACGTCGAGGTCCTGCCGGTGGTAGCGCTCCCGGTTGGCCGACGACTCCGCCGCCCGCTGCGCCAGGTTCTCCAGCACGAACGGGTCGTAGATGTCCACCGCCAGCGGCCGGTCCAGCGCCGCCAGGAACGGGTAGTGCGCCAGGACCAGCCCCTGGACGAAGAGGGCGTCGGCCCGGTCGGCGGCGGCGCGCAAGGCGTCGCCCCGGACGTCGAACGCCACCGTCTCGAACGGCGCCGCCATCGCCGCGCCCGGCGCCGCCAGCACCACCTCGATCCCGCGCGCGTGCAGCGCCCGGGCGGCCTCCCAGGCACGGATGCTCGGCCCCGCCATGCGTTCGCCGATGGCATCGTTGGCCACCACGAGGAGGCGCGGCACGCGGCTACCTGGCCGCCCGCTCGAACACCCGGACCCCCTCGGCGTCGTACACCGGGCGCCAGTACGGGCTTGCCGCCAGCGCGTCGCCGTCCAGCTGCCGGGCCTTGACCCCGACGTACGCGTGCGTCACGCCCGCCGCCGCCAGCGCCGCGCGGGTCGCCGGCGCGTCGAGGTCCGCCGACCACAGCCGCGCCAGCGCGTTGACGCCCTCGCGGAAGCCCGGGTCGACGCTGCGCTCGATCCCGTAGTTGATCGGCGGCAGCGTCGTCCGGCGCGGCGCCGCCAGGAGCGGCAGCCACCAGCCCGCGTCCTCGCCGGCCTGGACGCTGTCGGCGAACGCCGAGAAGCTGCTGACCAGGAACACCGCGTCCGGCGGCGTGTGGTCCCGGACCCACGCGATCGCCCGCTCGTCCGCCGGCATCACCAGCCTGTTGTCGGGCGCGACGACGGCCCGCTGCCGCCAGGCGCATGCCGCGGCGGCCAGGACGACCGCCGCCGTCAGGGCCGCCGGGATGGCCCGCCCGTGCCCGCCCCGCGCCGCCGCGTCGCCCAGCGCCCCGCCGACGATCAACCCGCACGGCAGGTACAGCATGATCGCCACCGTGAAGTCCTTGATGACCCCCGTCACCGGCAGCCCGAGCAGCCCCGGGTACGCCGCCAGCAGCATCGCCCCCGCCCAGGCCACGCCGACCGCGGCAAGCCGGTCGCGGCGGGCCAGCGCCCAGGCCAGGGCCAGCGCCGTCGCCGCCACCAGCGGCCACCCGACGTTCCGGCCCACGGCGTCCGGCTGCCACACCACCCACGGCGACACCACCCCGTACACATCCGGGTTGGCCACCCGCGACGTCGACAGCGCCACCGCCGCCGCGCCGAGCGGGCCGGCCAGCACCCGCGGCAGCCACGGCAGCGCCAGCCCGAAGGCCACCGCCGCCACCGCCGCCAGGCGCGCCGCCGCC
>CAYQBA010000122.1:0-4165 GCA_964415605.1 uncultured Anaerolineales bacterium
GGCCGGAGCGGCGGCCGCGAGTGCAATCGCGGGCTGGACGACGGGCGGTCAGAGGGCCGTCGGGCGGGCTCGAGCGGGGGTGATGGCCGGGCGGATGCGGGCAGGTGGGGGCGGCCGGGCGGGTGAGGAGCGTGTGACACCGGTGCGGAGAGCGCTTGACGCGCGGCGCCTGGGGGTGTATGTTGCGGAGCGTGGGATTGAAACTCCTATCCCCCTATCCCCGGTGGTCATGATGCCTGGGCTCTGGCGAAGCATCGGCGTGTTCCTGGTCATCGCGGCGCTGGTATTACCCGCGGGGCTGCTGCCGGACAACTTCCGCCAGTGCGGGGTCCTCTGGCTCATGTTCACGCTTCCCGCGATGCTGCAATACGGCGCCGCATTCGCGGCCCTGGCTTCGCGCCGGCCGTCGATGCCCCAGGCGCAAGCGCGGGCCCTGGACGCACGGTTGAGCGTCGCCACCGTCGTCGCGGCGTTCGCCGCCCCCGCCGCCGCACTCGCCCCGGTGGCGGGCGTGTTGCTGCGATCGGAAGACGGGATGTCGACGATGGAGCCGAGCTACCTGCTGCTTGGCGTGGTCTTCGTCGTCAATCTCGGGGTCGCCGGCCTGGTCTCCAGGCTGGAGATCGACCGCCGGATGTTCACGCTGGCCGCGCTGGCCGCTCCGGTCGGCATGGCCGCCTGGGTCGGGCTGGCGGGGGGCTTGCTGCGCTCGATCGCGGTTCGGGTCGCGCCCGGCGGCCGCGACCTCGGCCTCGGCGGCTTGATCCTGCTCGTGACGATCCCCACCGCCGCGGCGATCACCGGTTGGGCGGGGGCGTGGCTGTATGCGCGGCAGTTGAGCGGGGGGCAGGAGGGGGGATCGGGCGAGGTGGCGTGAGGGGAGGCTGACTGGCCTCAACGCCGATGCTCGCGGTGGCGCCGCCCTCTCCGGACCTTGTCATCGCCTTTCGTCGCATCACGTGGATACCATCTCCTGCCTCTCATCTCCTACCATCTTCGCATGGTCGTCTCTTGACGCGCGGCGCCTGGGGGGGGGTGTTGCGGAGCGTGGGATAGAAACTCCTATCCCCCGTCCCCCTATCCCCTGCCGCCTCGAAGTGACCAACCGGGACGGTCCGCCGGACGTGGTCGGGCCGATGGCGGTGCGCCGGGAGGGGCCGCGGCTCTCCCTCCCGGCAGTCGCCCGGTCCGTGGATCTCACGGCGGGGGAGGAGCAAGCGGCAACGGAAGAGTCCGTTGAAGGGCGCAGTGTGTCGGAGGTTGTGCGGGACTGGTGGAGGGGGCCGCGGGGGTAGAGCCAACGGTTCGCAGGATCTGCCGGGATGGGCAGTCTGTGCCATCCCGCGCGCGCTCTTGCTTGCCGGCTCACCCCGTATCTTTGCCGGCACTCCCCGCGTTAATGAGCACACTCGAAATCAGACCCGCCCTGGCCAAGCCATGCTTTCGCCCGTAATCGTGCCGCCGTCGGGGCGAACCCGGTGTTGGTCGGGCATGTCCGCCCGCGATGGAGCACTTGATGCCCCCCGAGCTGCCGCCGGCCGCACCGAACGACCCCACGCCCGCGGTCCTTTCCGCCATCTCGTCGGACGTCGACCGCGCCGCGCTCGCGGGGCAAGGTCGGCTGCGCCTCGCGATGTCCCGCGCGGCGATCGCGCGCTGTGGTGAGCTGATCGAAGAGTGGCGCCTGTGGCGGGCTGCCCGGCGCACGGGGATCGGGCAACGGCGCAACCGCTGGCGGCGGCTGGCGCAGGCGGCGGCGGGTCTGCTGCTGGTGCTGGGTGGCCTCGCGCGCGGGCTGGGATCGGGTGGGCCGACCGAGGCGGCGACGATCCCGTTCTTCGTGGGCAGGACCATCGACGGCGCCTTCGACAACGCCAGATCCGTTACCTACGCCGACCTTGACGCCGACGGCGACCTCGACGCCGTCGGCGCGGCCACGAGCCCCTACGACGTCACGTGGTGGGAGAACGACGGGACGCCGGCTGACGGTGGCTGGATCACCCACACCATCGACGGCAACTTCATCCTGCCCACGAGCGTCACGGCCGCCGACCTGGACACGGACGGCGACCTCGATGTCCTCGCCGTGGGCTCCGGCTACTTCATCGCCTGGTGGGAGAACGACGGATCGCCGGCGAACGGCGGCTGGACCACCCACACCATCGACAATTCCTTTCTGGGAGGCCAGACCGTGGTCGCGGTCGACCTCGACGACGACGGCGACCTGGACGTGCTCGCCGCGATGTTCAACCCGACGGACGACATCACATGGTGGGAGAACGACGGCACGCCGGCGAACGGCGGCTGGACTACCCACACCATCGACGGTTCGGTCCCCGGGGCGCAGGGCGTGGCGGCGGCCGATCTGGACGGCGACGGCGACGTCGATGTCATCGGCACGAGCTACTACGGCGACCAGGTGATCTGGTGGGAAAGCGACGGGACGCCCGCCAACGGTGGCTGGATCGCCCACACCATCGACGCCGCCTTCGACGGGGCCCAGGCGGTCAGCTACGGTGACCTGGACGGCGACGGCGACCTCGACGTGCTCGGCGCGGCCAGCTACGACAACGACATCGCCTGGTGGGAGAACGACGGCAGCCCCGCGAACGGCGGCTGGATCACCCACACGATCGACGGTGCCTTCGGCGGGGCCGCGAGCGTGGCGGCCGCGGACCTGGACATGGACGGCGACCTCGACGTCCTCGGCGCGGCCAGCTACGCCGACGACATCGCCTGGTGGGAGAACGATGGGGCGCCGGCGGACGGCGGCTGGATCATCCACACCATCGACGGCGCCTTCGACGGGCCCTATGGCGCCGTGGCGGCGGACCTGGACGGCGACGGCGACCTCGACGTCCTCGCCGCGGCCACGAATGCCGGCGACATCGCCTGGTGGGAGAACCGCACCATCCACCGCAACGCGCTGCTCGGCGGCACGATCCCCTACACGCATACGATCGACGGGACGGTGAACAACCCCTACCACACGATCTCGGCGGATCTGGACGGCGACGGCGACCTGGACGTCCTCGGTGCGACCAGCGCGGGCGTGTTCTGGTGGGAGAACGACGGGACGCCGGCCGACGGAGGCTGGACCACCCACACGATCGATGGTGCGTTCACCGGCGCCGAGCGCGTCGCCGTCGCCGACCTCGACATGGACGGCGATCTGGACGTCCTCGGCGCGTCCTTCCTTGCCGACGACATCACATGGTGGGAGAGCGACGGGACGCCGGTCGACGGAGGCTGGACCACCCACACCATCTCCGGCAGCTTCGATGCCGCCTTTTCCGTGGCAGCGGCGGACGTGGATGGCGACGGTGACCTCGACGTCCTCGGCGCGGCGGTCAGCGACGACGACATCACGTGGTGGGCGAACGACGGCACCCCGGCCAACGGCGGCTGGATTACCCACACCATCGACGGATCCTTCGATGGCGCGGCGCACGTCACGACGGCGGACCTGGACGGGGACGGGGACCTCGACGTCCTCGGCGCGGCCGCCGTCGCCGACGACATCACGTGGTGGGAGAACGACGGCACGCCGCCAGATGGGGGCTGGACCACGCGTACCATCTCGGGGGACTTCGACGGGACTCACGACCTCGCCGTGGCGGATCTTGACGGTGACGGCGACCTCGACGTCCTCGGCACAGCCCGCAGCGCCGGCCTCATCACGTGGTGGGAAAACGACGGGACGCCGCTGGATGGTGGCTGGACCACCCACACGATCGACGGTGCCTTCGCCGGGGCGCGGAGCCAGGCCGCCGCGGACCTGGACGGCGACGGCGACCTCGACGTGCTCGGCGCGGCCCGCTCTGCCGACGACATCACGTGGTGGGAGAGTGACGGCACGCCGGCGGACGGCGGCTGGATCACCCACACCATCTCCGGCTTCTTCGACTCGGCCTACAGCGTGGCCGCCGCGGACCTGGACGGTGACGGCGACCTCGACGTGCTGGGCGCGGCCTACATCCCCGACGACGTCACATGGTGGCAGAACATGGGTGGCCAGTTCACGCTGCCGACGACAGGCTCCGCGCCGGTCAGCATGAGCCCGAGCGGCTCTGACGACTTCTTGAAGATCGACTTCACCCACAACGGCCGCACGGGCGACACCGACGAGGAGCTCGTCACGCTCCACCTGCGCTTCGAGGACACC
>CAYQBA010000122.1:4175-14547 GCA_964415605.1 uncultured Anaerolineales bacterium
CTCATCCAAAACCTCAAGATCTACCGCGATGACGGCAGCGGGATCTACGAGGGCGGCTCCGACACCCTTGTCACCACCGTCGGCACGCTGGCGCTGGACGGCAGCGGCGACCAGATCGTCACGTTCACTGACGCCGATCCGAACGTCCAACTCCCTCACGCCACGGGCACGCGGACCTACTTCGTGGTGCTGGACCTCACATCGACCTACCCGACCGACCCAGCGCGCAACGGCGTCACCATGATCCGCGTCACCCACATCACCGAGGCCAGCAGCACCGCCGAGGACCGGGTGAACGACCTGCCGCTCGCGATGGCGTTCACCGCCAACACCCCGAGCAACGCCGACGGCACGGAGCTGTTGCTCCCGCCGCCGACGGCGACCCCAACGAACACGGCCACCAACACGCCGACGGACACACCCACCAACACGCCGACGAACACGCCGACGAACACGCCAACCAATACACCCACCAACACGCCAACTAACACGCCGACCAGCACTCCCATTCCGCCAGCCGTTTCGATCACCGATCCGTTCGCCTGCACGGATAACGGCGACGTGCTGAACGTTCAAATCGTCGTCAACAACAATGGCGGCCCGCTCACCGGCGCCACCGTCCAGTCCACGCTGCCCATCGGACTCACCGGCGTGGCGGCGAGCTGCACGTTCGTCGGCGGATCCGGCGCACCGAGCTGCATCGTCGCGGCCGGGGGCGTCACGTGGACGGGCGACCTGCCGGCGGCCTCGATCTTGACGATCAACTACCAGGTGCAGGTCGGCGCCGGCGTGCCGGTCGGAGCGCCGCTGTGCATCAGCACGGCGTTCGACAACGGCGCGCAGGTGACCGCCTCGGTCACCGAGTGCACCACCGTCAACTGCGCGCCGACCTCGGTCGACCTGCGCTACTTCCGCGCCATCGGCGCCGGGGATCGAGTGACATTGAGCTGGGAGACCGCGACCGAGGCCGACGCCGTCGGCTTCAACATCTATCGGTCCACTGAAGAAGGCGAACAGGGCAACCGCGTCAACGCGGCGCTGATCCCGGCCGCCGGCGGTGCCGCCGCCGGCGCGCAGTACCTGCTCGGCGACGTGCCGCCGGCCAAGGGGAGTTACTTCTACCGCCTGGAAGTGATCAACCGCGACGGCTCGCCGGACGTGTTCGGACCGATGGCGGTCCGGTGGGATGGGCCGCGGCTCTACCTGCCGGTGGTCTCCCGGTCCTTCGACCCCTGAGCGGCCGCGGTGGAGGCGGTGCCGCCGGCGGCGGAAGCGTCGAGCCGAAGCGGCGGTGTGCGAGGGGCGGTTCGGGACGACTCGCGAGGGTCGGCGAGCCAGGGGTGAGGCGCGGTCGGTCGCGCGGCCGGGCTTTGCCGACCGGCCTTCAAGCCGGGATCTCCCTTGGCGCCTCGCCCGCCGCATGGCGCGCCCACATCGCCTCCAACACCCGCTCGAAGTCCCGCACCCAGCGCCGCGTGTCGAACAGCGGCCGGGCCGTCCGACGCTCCGCCAGCCGCGCCTTCAGCCTTGCCAGCGCAGCGGGATCGGTTCCCAGGCGGATCGCCTCGCGCTCGTAGGCCGCCAGGTCCGGCATGATCAGCTCCGGCAGGTCGATCGCGGTCAACAGGCTGGCCGCGACTCGCGCGGGGAAGCCGTCCCCGGGCCAGGTGAGCACGGGGACGCCTGCCCACAGCGCGTCGCTCGTGGTCGTGTGGGCGTTGTAGTAGCGCGTGTCGAGGAAGAGGTCCGCCAGACGCAGGCGCGCCAGGTGCAGCGGCTTGTGCTTGCCCACGCCGAAGACGAGCCGATCGGGATCCACGCCAGCCGCCTCCGCCTCTCGCCGCAGGTTGGCCCGCACTGCCGCGGGCCTGGCCAGCATCCACAGCACGCTCCCAGGTACGGCCGCGAGGATGCGCATCCACGCGCCGAACATCGTCGGCTCGATCTTGTACAAGGTGTTGAAGCAGCAGAAGACGATGCCGCTCTCCGGCAGGCCCTCGTCCACCCGCGTCACCGGCCCCGGGTCGATCGGCTGCTGATCGTCGGTGACCTGGTAGGTGTGCGGCATGTGGACGATCGCTTCGTCGATGAAGGGGACGTCCTCCGGCGGCGTCGTCACGCGGTCGGTGACGAAGTAGTCCATGAAGCCTGCGCCCATCGTGCCCGGATAGCCCAATTAGTTGACCTGGATCGGCGCGGGGCGGAGCGCCAGCACCTCCGGCCGGCAGTTGGCCACGTAGCCCATCAGGTCGACCAGGATGTGGATGCCGTCGGCGTGGATGCGCGTCGCGGCCTCGACGTCGCTCGCCTCGCGCAGGTCGACGAAGTGGTCGCTATAGAGGCCGCAGCGGGGTTCGACATCGCGCCCGCGGAGGTTCTCGTCGAGCGGCAGGCCGCCGAAGGTCCGGTTTTCGCGCGGCTTCGAGGCGCCGATCACCGCGTAGTCGCCGAGGAAGGCCAGGCCGCGCAGATAGCCGGGCACGAAGGCGATCGGATCGAAGGTGCCGCGGTCCAGGTTCACCCGCCCGAAGAAGCCCGTGCCGGAGTTGAGGATGTACAGGGTGTCCCGATACCAGCGCGGCGAATGCGGCATCGAGAGTCCCTCGACGACGACCGCGCCGCTCTCGACGTCGACCACCACGCCGCCCTGCCCGCGCCGGTCGCGCCAGCCGGCGGCGGCATCCGAGCGGCTGACGCTGGTGACGTATGCGACCCGACCGTCCCGCAGCGCCAGGCCGTTGAGGTGGCAGCGGTCCTCCGGCGCGAGCCGCGAGATGTAGGGCGGCTGCCAGACCGGGCGGAAGCTCTGCCGCGGGTCGGGCGTTGCCAGGCAGCTGAACAGCGTGTTGACGAAGACCACCCGCCCGTCCGCCTCGACGACGATGTCGTGGATGTCGACGTCGCCGGTGGTGTGGCCGAGCATCGGCGCGTAGAGCCGGTCGCGTTCGCCGTGGCGCTGGCCGGGCTCGAGCAGGTTCTCGAAGCGCCAGAGCTGGTAGGCGGTGCCCAGCCACAGCGTCTGGCCGTCGCTCCACAGGCCCATCGCGCGGTTGAAGCTGCGCGTGTGCACCGACAGGCGGCCGTCGAGCTTGAGGCCGACGAGGAAGAGCGTGCCGGTCTGGTAGGTGGTGAAGGCGATGCTGGCGTCCTGGCCGGCGAGCCAGGCGGGGAACTGGCGCGAGGTGAAGATCTGGAAGCCCTGGTCGCGGGTGGGGGGAGTGGTCATGTTCACAGACTACGATACAGGCGAGCGGGGGTCTTTGGCAAGGCGGCACGGAAGCATCGCCGCCGCTCTCCAAGCCCGCGGGCACGCCGTCACCCTCTTCAAGGGCGACGCCCTGGCCGTCGCCCTGGCCGTCGAAGACTACGATGCCGTCGTCGTCTGTCAATCGTCGATCCTCGTCGGCCGCTACCAGGCCTACGTCCGCGACTTCGTCAAGTGCCACGTCGCTGCGCTGAACGCCGGCCCGACCGCCTTCGCGTGGGCGAACGACGCCAGTCGGCCACCGCGGGCGTCGAAGGCGATGGCGGCGCGCCGAGAGCGAACCCGAAGCGGCCGGAGGGGCCGGAGCTGCCGGAGGGCGGCGTCACCCTCGTGGAGCCGGAGGACTGCTCGCGGGGCGACGCAAGGCGGCGCTGGGCAATCGGGGGACCGGCGGCGCAGGCGGCTGGGCGACGGAGATGGCGCTGACGGCCGGAGCGGCGGCCGCGAGTGCAATCGCGGGCTGGACGACGGGCGGTCAGAGGCCCGTCGGGCGGGCTCGGGCGGGGGTGACGGCCGGGCGGAAGCGGGCAGGTGGGGCGGCCGGGCAGGTGGCGAGCGCGCGACACCGGTGCGGAGAGCGCTTGACGCGCGGCGCCTGGGGGTGTACTTTAGGAGAAGTCAGATTGAAATTGCTGTCCACGAATGCGATGTGGCGCGGCCGGCGCCACGAGGATCGGGGAGGGCATCATGCGTCCGTTCGCGGCTTTCGGGCTAGCCGTCGGCTTCGTCCTCGGCCTGGCAAGGCCCCCGGTCCACGGCGCCGCGCCGGCCAAGCCGGCCGTCCAGCGCGCCGGCCAGTGCGGCGGCCTGATCTCGCCCACCTTGTCCGCCGCCAGCATTCGGATGTGCGACACGCTCACGGTGACTGTGCGCGTCGAGCCCCAATGCCTCCGCGGCTCCGCCCACGTGGTCGTCGTGGAGCCGATGCACGCCTTCGACCTCGACTGGATGAAGCGCGCCTCGCTCAGCGCCGTCGATGCGATGGAGAAGTTCGCGGCACAGGGGACGCCGGCCAAGGTCGGGGTGATCCTCTACCGGACCTTGCCGCGCACGATCCTGCCCTTGTCGAACGTGCCGGAAGACGGATCGCAGGTCCGCTCTACGATCCGCCAACCGGGGCCAGCCGGCACCGTGGGCTGCGTCCACTTCGAAGCGGCGACGCGCGAGGCCGTGAACATGCTCGAGGACGCGCGGCCGAAGGACCTGGCCGCACAGCGGGCACCCTTGGAGATGGTCATCTTCTTCGGGGGAACCAAGGAGCACTGGTGGGACCCGTGCCGGCAGCGTTTGCTGGACGCGGCCCGGAACGTCCACGCCGCGAAGGTCGCCCTGGTGGCCGGCTGCATCGGCATCCCGCCGAGCGATTCGACATGGTGCTCGGAGATGCCGGAGCTGGTGAAGTCGCGGCGTTACTACATCCGGTCGCCCGAGATGCGCGTCGAACAGTTGATCGAGGAAGACTTCGCGGACTACCTTGCATCCGGTGCGGCCACGGGACTGGAGCTCCAGCAGACCATCCCCACCGGGCTCGCGTACGTCGACGGGTCGGCCAGCGAGGCGCCGGCGAGCGTCACTCGCTCCGGCGGAGAGACCGACCTGCGCTGGGAGTGGCCGGAGGTCGGCGCCAGCCAGGTCCACACCATCACGTACCGCGTGTAACCCCTGTCGGAAGGCGACTGGACGATCGACGGCACGCTGGGCGTCGCCGACGGCCAGAAGCTGCCCCGGCAGGTGCCCATGACCGGCCAGTCCATTCGCGTCAGCGGAAGGTGTGAGGCGCCGACGGCGACGCCCAGCCCGATCCCGACGGCGACGCCCGCGCCGACATCGACGCCGACGGCGACGCCCCGTCCGACGGCGAGCGCCACGCCCTCGCGTCCGCCGTCGCCCTCACCCGCCCCGACCGACACGGCGACGCCGGAGCCGCGGCCGATTTACTTCCCGCTCATTCTACGTGAAGCGTGCCGAAGCCAACACCAGCGTGCCGACGTGGCCTTGCTCATCGACACCTCCAGCAGCATGACTGGCCAGAAGCTGCGCGATGCGCAGGATGCCGTGCTGGCGTTCGTCGACGCCATGGACCTGGCGCCCGGCCGCGATCAGGTCACGGTGGTCCGCTTCGACTCCGACGCCGAGGTGCGACAGACGCTGACCCATGACCGGTCGGCGATCGAGCAGGTGATCCGAGGTCTGGGTGTCCGCTCGGGCACCCACATCGACCGAGGATTGGCTGCGGCGCTGGCGGAGCTGCAAAGCGTCCGGCGGATCAAGGCTAACATCCCGGTCGTCGTGCTGCTTACCGATGGCAGGCAATCAGGCGATGCGCAGGCTGCTTTGGAGGCCGCACGGCTTGTGCGCGACGCGGGGATCGCGCTGTATGCGATCGGCCTGGGAGAAGATGTGGACGCCGGCATCTTGACCGCGATCGCGGGCACGTCGTCGCGCTACTGCTTCGCGCCAGAGTCGGCCGACCTGCGGGCAATCTATGCCGGCGTGGCGAAGGACATCCGGTGTCCCGATGAGCAGCTCTGGCCGCGCCGGCCCGCCGCTTACGGCCGCCGCCGATTGCTGCTCTGATCTCCTTTTCGGTGCGTTGAATCAACTGCGCTTGCTCGGCCTGAGTAAGGGGCTTGGGCCCGAGGCAATGGTAGCCTGCCGACCTTTCGACCCTGACCGGACGGTCAGCGATCCGAGCCGGTCACTGCACGCATCCTACCGCCCACCCCAGAACGCCCCCGCCGGGCAAGGCAGCGCCGTCGCTATCTGCGCGTAGATGCCCGCCAGCGCCTCCGCCTCCGGCGCCGCGAAGTAGCCCTCCGGCCGGCTCGCGATCGCCGCCAGCGCCTCCGCGTCAACCTCCGCACCCAGTCCGATGGTGTAGACCACCACCCCCGCCGCCTTCGCCTCGCCCGCACGCGCGACCGCCTCGCTGACGGGCCGGGGATTCGAGCGCCCGTCGGTGAGGAGGATCAGCGTGGAGAGATGGGCGGCGACGTGCCGCGGGCCACCAAGCTCGACGGCGCCGGCCTCGACCGCGCAGACCAGGCACGTCTGCCGGGCGGTCCGGATGCCGGCGAGCGCGGCGTCCAGCGCCGCGCGGTCGCCGGTGAGGGGCGCGACGAGCGTGGCTTCCGCGTTGAAGGCGACGATCGCCGCCTGGTCGCCGCGGTCGAAGCGCAGCTCGCCGAGGAACTCGCGGGCGGCAGCGATCGCCGCGTCGAGCTTGGTCCCGCCTGCCGGCGTTCGCTCGGTCATGCTGGTTGAGGCGTCGATGGCCAGGACGACGTCGACACGGCGGGCCTCGGGGATGCACTTCTCGCGCAAGAGGAGGGGGAGGTAGACCGGGCCGGGGATCGGTACGGCCGTGGGGGTTGCCGTGCGCGTCGCGGTCGCGGTGGACGTCGCCGTCGCGGTCCGGGTCGGCGTGGGGCTGGCGATCGGGGTGGGCGAGGCGGTTGGCGTGGCGGTCGGGGTATCGGTGGCGGTCGGGACCGGCGTGGAGGTGCTGGTCGGGGTGGGGGTGGGCGTGTCGGGGAGGCAGAGTCCGGCGACGGTCTGGGTGATCGGGCGCATGGCGGTGATGTCGGTGCGTTGGGCCGTGTCGCGGACGTGCAGCGTGCCGGTGATGACGTGGTTGCCTTCGGAAATGGGCTGGGCGCGATACGTGACGGTGCGCATCTGAGTGGAGGAGAAGGGATCCCAGACCCAGCGGAGCAGCGTGCCGACCGTCCCGGTCACCACGGTCGGCGGCTCGCTGGCGGAGCCGTCGATGAATGCCAGGCCGGGGGGGAGCAACTCCGTCAGGGACATTCCTTGCATGCGGCCGGGGCCGTTGGAGGTGCGGACATCGGAGAGCACCTTGTCCATCGGCGCTCGAATGGCGCCGGGGGCTCGAACGTGGTACTGGGCGCTCTTGGCGATTTCCTTGACGACCGTACACCAGTCCCGGATGGGATCGTTTTCCTCGGGAATTGGGCAGCCCGTGATGAACGGGACACCCTCGCCGCGAAGAATCCGGCCGGCATCGCGCAGGTCTCGCCACGCCCCATCGTCTTCTTCCTCAATGCCGCCGGTGTGGTAGGCCATGAACACGACGATCTCACAGGGCTCAAGTCCCGGGGTCGCCCCGCGCCTGTCGTCACGCAGCATCCTCAGAACCTCGTTGGCCACTCGGGGGAATGGGCTGCCCCCATCCCATCCGCAGCAGCTCGGCTGGGATAGCGGTCCATTTGCCTTCTCCAGGTCGTTGGTTAGCGGCACGGCTACCTGGGGTCCACCCCGTGCCGTGTACAAGATAACGCCGACCTTGAGATCGTCGCGGCGCAGACGTTCGAGCATCACCAGCGCGGACCGCAGCTCCTGGTTCGTCCAGTTTGGGTGGGCTCGTAGCTGGCCGTGCTTCATGTACGAGACGAACACGACGTTGATGCCGCCCGGGCAGTACCGACAGTCGGGCTCGATGCGCGTCGTGACGCTGAAGGTATCGCAGATGCGCACCGCCGGGGTGGACAGGGTGGTGCTGATCGTCCCCATGCAGGCGCCCGTCACCTTGGCGGGCTCGACAGGCTGGGCCGAGGCCACCCCGAGCGGGTACAGGGCAGCGGCCAGGATGAGTGCCGCCGCGAGGGTGGCCGACAGGACATAGCGGTTGCGCATCGCAACAACCCTCCGATCTGTCATGCGCCGTTGCCGAGGCAGTCGGAGCGCCGCGCGGGCGAGGATGGGGCGAGATTCGGCGTGGGTGGCGGCGCCGAGAGCGACAAACAGCATAGTCCCGCCCCTCCTCCGTGTCAACAGGGTCACCCGGTGCGGTAGTTCCACCGCTGCGCTGCCATCTCGCCCGCGACTGCGCCCGCTGCCCGGTGCCATTGGAGCGCCTGAAGCACGACGTCGAGGCCGGCACGGCCACCCACACGTCGGGCAAGCGCGCTTGACGCGCGGCGCCTGGGGGTGTATGTTCGGCAGGGTGGGACTGAAATTCCGATCCAGGCGGTCCCGAACACCGTGGGCGCCGTGAACCCGGGGACCGCGGCGATCGCGCATCCAGGCACGGCGGCGATTGTGGGCACGCGCGACACCGAAGCCGCCGCGGACGTCCCCATCGACATCCTCTGCGCCAACCTGTCGTCCAACGCCTACGGGCGGGCCTACATGCTGGCCCACCTCCTCGCGCCGCGCCATCCCGTGCGCGTGCTGGGCGTGACGTTCGGCCGCGGGCTGTGGCCGCCGTGCGACGACGGCAGCCTCGACGTGGCGGCGCGCCCCGGCTCCCGCCTGCCACGCTTTGCGGCGACGTTCCGCGACCTGGCGCGCCTGGCGACCGCGCCGGTGCTGCTGGCGGTCAAGCCGCGGCCGTCGAGCTTCGGCGTGGCGCTGTGGGCGCGGCGGCGCACACACGCCGCGGTCGTGCTCGACATCGACGACTGGGACCTCGCGGGGGTGTACGGCCTGGGAGAGGTCGCCCAGCGGCTCCGCGAGATCGCGACGCTCGCCGACCCGTACTCGAACCTCTACCTCCGCCTCCTCGGCCGCCGCGCGGGCAGCGCCGATGCCGTCACCGTGGCATCGCCGCCGCTCCGGGCGCTCTTCGGCGGCACACTCGTACCGCACGTCCGCGACACCGCGGCGCTCGACCCGGCCCGGTTCGACCGCGGCGCGTGCCGGGCTGAGCTCGGGATCGGGGCCGAGCCGGCCGTCGTGTTCCTCGGCACGCCGCGGCCGCACAAGGGGCTGGAGGAGCTGGCGGCGGCCGTCACGCGGCTCGGGGACATCGGGGCGCGCCTCGTGATCGTCGGCGCCGAGCCCGGCGACGCATACGCCGCACGGCTGGCAGGCATCGGCGGCGCGGCGGTGACGCTCCTGCCGCCGCGGCCGTGGGACCGCATCGGGCCGACGCTGGTGGCGGCGGATGCCGTCGCCTTGCCTCAGCGCGATCTCCCGTTCGCCCACGCGCAGATCCCGGCCAAGCTGTTCGACGCGATGGCGCTGGCCCGCCCGATCGTCGCCACCGCCGTCGGCTGGATGCCCGAGGTGCTCGACGGCTGCGGCGTCGTCGTCCCGCCGGGCGACGTCGACGCCCTGGCCGCCGCGCTTCGCGGCGTGTTGACTGATCCCCGCCGGGCGGCGGCGCTCGGCGCGGCGGCGCGGGCGCGCTGCGTGGCGCGCTTCAGCTGGGACGCGGCGCGGCCGGTGCTCGAGGGCGTCGTCGCCGAGGCGCTGGCGCGGCGCGGGCGGCGGCGTGGGTCGCCGCTCGCTGCGGCGTGAACGCGAGCACGCTCGGCGTGGATGATGGTGGTGGCAGCCTCGGCGAGCGTCGAGGCGGTCACGACGACGGTGAGGGCAACGGTCAGGGCGGGTTGTCGGCGCCGGCAGGCGACGATCTGAACCCGCGACCGGCCGGCCCGGCCCGCGCCGAGATCCGCGCCCTGGCGGCGCTGTTCCTCCGGCTTGGGCTCACGGCCTTCGGCGGTCCCGCCGCCCACATCGCGATGATGCACGCCGAGACAGTCCGCCGCCGGCGCTGGCTGAGCGAGCAGGCGTTCCTCGACCTGCTCGGCGCGACGAACCTGATCCCCGGCCCGAACTCCACCGAGATGGCGATCCACATCGGGCACCGCCGGGCCGGATGGCCAGGGCTCGTGGTGGCGGGGGTATGCTTCATCGCCCCGGCCATGCTCATCGTTATGGCGCTGGCGTGGGCGTACGTCCGCTACGGCACGACGCCCCAGGCAACGTGGCTCCTCGTCGGCGTCCAGCCGGTGGTCATCGCCATCGTCGCGCACGCCGTATGGACCTTGGCGCGGTCCGCGATCAAGAACAGGCTCATGGCGGCGGTCGCGCTCGGCGCGCTCGGCCTGTACGCGCTGGGCGCCGGCGAGCTGGGCCTCCTGGCCGCGGGCGGGCTGCTGGGGCTGGCCGGCGCGGGCGGCCGGCCGAACGGGCGGGATCGGGTCGCCGGGGACGCGCTGCCGGGACTGGCGCCCACGGCCCTCGGGATCCCGCCGGCCGCGGGGGGCGGCGCCGCCCCCCCCCCCGCCCCCCCCCCCCCGCGGGGGTTGGGGGGGCGAAAAAAACGCGCCCCCCCGTGAGGCCCCCGCGCCGTACAGC
>CAYQBA010000123.1:0-14461 GCA_964415605.1 uncultured Anaerolineales bacterium
GGCGCGTCCGACCCGCCCGTCGTCAAGGGCGCCAGCGGGGGGCGCGCGGCGCGCACGACCGGCGATGGGCCCCCGTCATGCATGAAGCCGGCGACATCGCGCGGCGCGTCGTCGAGCGGCGCGGCCGGCGTCGCGCCGCCCCCCCGCGTCGCCATCGACAGGCCGCCGACGAGCGCCACGGCGGCGGTCAGCGACGCCAGCCATGGCCAGCCGGGCCAGGCCGTGCCGCCGGCCGCGCCCCCGCCACCCCCCGCGACGGCGGTGGGGATGGCGAGCAGGCGGCCCTCGAGACCCACCGGAGGCTCGACGCACGGCAGCCCCTTGAGGTAGGCGCGGACACGCTGCTCGTCGCACCACGCCTGGCGACAGGCGTCGCAGGCGCGCAGGTGCTCGTCGATCATCCGGCGCTCGGCCCGGTCGAGCTCGCCGTACACGCCGACCAGGCGGCTGACGCGCAGGTGCGTGTTCATGGTTGGCCGCCCAGGACCTTGGCCAGGGCCTCGCGGGCGCGCTGACGCCGCTTGCGCGCGGTCTCCGGCGCGATGCCGAGCACCTCGCCGACCTCGGGCGCGGACAGGTCGAAGAACTCGAACAGAAGGAGCACGACGCGATGGTGCGGCGAAACCCGCTGGAGCGCACCGCCGACCTCGACCCGCCCGAGCCGGGCGTCCTCGCTCAGCGTCACCGCGGCCAGGGTCGGCGCGAGGCCCATCGCCAGGCGCGGGCGGCGGCGCTGGCGGCGCAGCTCGTCGGTGGCCACGTTGGTGGCGATGCGGTACAGCCAGGCGCGGTGGTTGGCCCCGGCGTCGAGCTTGGGCAGGCCGCGGTAGGCCCGCAGGTAGGCCTCTTGCGTCAGGTCTTCCGCCAGGCCGGTATCACCGACGATGCGGTAGACGTAGTTGTAGATCCGGCGGTGGTAGTCGCGCACCAGGCCGAGGAAGAGCGTCTCGACCGCCGCGTCGGGGGCCGCGCCGACCCGGCCCAGGCCGTGGGTGGACTCGTGGGGATATGCCATCGTCGTCATCGCCCATGTTCAAACGTACTACGCGGCGTGGGCGTGACCGGTTCAGGAGCGATTCGCGGCGCCGGACGCCCTCCCCGATCGACGGCGCCATGCCGGCGCCCGCCGCAAGCGGAATGAACCGCGCCGCGGCGCGGGCCGTTGGATACGGCATCGCTTGCCGCCGTGAGACCCCGAGGCTAGACTCATGACCCTATCCCACGCGGAGCCACGCACCATGAGCCTTCAGTGCCGGACGGCCGAGCCGGACGCCGACGACGCGACCCTGGTCGCGCGGGTCGTCGACGGCGACCGCGGCGCGTTCGAGGCCCTGTACGAGCGCCATCACCTCCCGCTGTTCCGGACCGCCCTGGCCATCACGCGCGAGCGGGCGGTGGCCGAGGAGCTGCTCCAGGAGGCTTTCCTCAGGGCCTACCGGCACATCGCGCGGGTCAGCCTCGAGCCCGGCGCGAGCCTCAAGCCGTGGCTGCACCGGATCATCATCAACCTCGCTTACGACTGGTCGGCCCGCCGCCGCGCCCACGCCGAGCCGTCCGACGCCCCGGTCGAGCGCCTCGCGGCGCGGACGCTCTCGCCGGAGCGCCAGGTGGAGCAGCGCGCCGTCGAGCAGGTGGTCGGCGAGGCCGTGGCCGACCTGCCGTTCAAGCAACGCGTCGTCGTCATCCTGTTCTACCTGCAGGACATGGACCTGGTCGAGATCGCCGCCACCCTTAACCTCCCCGCCGGGACGGTCAAATCCCGCCTCTACTACGGCCGTGCCCGCCTGCGGGCGCGGCTCGCATCCGACGTCCGGCTGCCCATGCACCTGGAGGTGGCGCATGCCGCGCCCCACGCGAGCTGAGCCCCATCCCTGGCGCGACGATCGGCTCGGCGCGCGCGTGCGGGCCGGCCTCGCCGCTCCGGGTCGGGCGAGCGCGCCGTCGCCCGAGGTCTGGCGGCGGATCGCGCGCGAGATCGAGCCCCGCCGGGCACCGCGGCGCCCGCGCTGGCTGGCCTGGCTCTGCTGCCCGGCCGCGCCCGACCCGGACCCCGCCGCCTGGCGGTCGCGCCACGTGCTCGGCAGCGGGACCTCGGCGATCCTCGGCACCGGGCTCGTGCTCGGCCTGGTCGCCTTCGGGAACCTGACCGTCCTCGCGCGGTGGCCTTCGGGGCCCCGCTGCCTGGACGCGGCGAGCGCGGCGTGCGTGTGGGACACAATGTCCCCGTCCGAGCTGGCCATCCAGCCGGTCGTGCAGGCCGACGCGGTGATGCCACCCAAGCCCCTTGCCTCGCTGTTCCGGGTGCCGCAGATCCGCTTCATCGACCGCACCGCCCGGTGGTATCGGCTGTCGACGGGGCGCGAGGCCTACAACCGGCACGAATGGCTGTTGCCGCCGCCATCCCCGTCCAACGGGACGGTGGCGGTGCCCCCGCTCGCCGTGGCGCTGCATTGAGCGTGCCCGCGCGCCCGAGCCGTGCCCCCCGCCGCCGACCCGCCGCATGAACCGTCAGATCGTCGCCCTCGTCGGCATCGGCTGCCTGGCGATGGCGGCGCTCACGTGCTTCGGCGCGCTGGTCGGCGACTGGGCGCTCACGCGCTGGCAGGCGCGCCAGGCGGCAGTGGATGCCGGCCCCGGCGACGCCAGCGCGCCGGGCCCTGAGCCCGGCGCCACGGCGGCCCTGACCGCGGCCGCGCCGGCGCCGCTCGACGGCGGCATCTTCGTGCTGCCGGGTGGCGAGCCCACGACGCTCGACCCGGCGCTCGTCGGCGACGTCGTGTCGGCCGACTACATCTACGAGATCTACAGCGGGCTCGTCACGCTGTCGCCGGCGCTCGAGGTCGTGCCCGACCTGGCGGAGCGCTGGGCCATCAGCCCCGACGGAACGGTCTACACGTTCACGCTCCGCGCCGGCATCGTCTTCCACGATGGCCGCCCGCTGGCGGCGGACGACGTCGCGTTCGCGATCGAGCGCGCGTGCGACCCCGCCACGCAGTCGCGCGTGGCCGAGACGTACCTCGGCGACATCGTGGGCTGCGCCGCCAAGCTGGCCGGGGAGGCCGCGGCGGTGGCGGGCGTCGCCACGCCGGACGCGCGCACCGTCGCCATCACCATCGACGCGCCCAAGGCGTACTTCCTCAGCAAGCTGACCTATCCCACGTCGTTCGTCGTCGATCCCGACCAGGTTGCCAGCGATCCGGCGTGGCAGACGCACCCCAACGCCACCGGGCCGTTCCGGCTGGCGACCTACGAGCCCGAGGGGCGGATCGAGCTGGCGCGCCACGCCGGGTACTACGGCACGGTGGCCCACCTGGAGCGGGTGCTGTTCGACCTGCGGCCGGTGTCGTCGCTCACGATGTACGAGAACGGCGAGATCGACGCCGCGCCGGTCGGCGTCGGCGACCTCGACCGCGTCCGCGACCCGCTGAACCCGTTGTCGGCCGAGGTCGTCGAAGGCCCGGGCGATCTCGGGCTGAGCTACCTCGGCTTCAACACGCGCGCCGCGCCGTTCGACGACGTCCACGTGCGCCGCGCGTTCAACCTGGCCCTCGACAAGCGCGCGCTGGCCGAGGTGGTGCTGCGCGGGGCGGTCGAGCCGATGGACACGATCCTCCCGCCCGGGATGCCGGGCTACACGCCGGGCCTCGGCACCCTCACGTTCGACCCGGCGCGCGCGCGCGCCGAGCTGGCGCTGTCGCGCTACCGGGACGCGCGGGCCCTGCCGCCGATCACGCTGCAGACCAGCGGCGAGGGCGGCGGCGACCCGATCAGCGAGGCCGTGGCCGACATGATCGGCGAGACGCTCGGCATCCCCATCGCCGTCGAGCAGACGCCGTGGGAGGTGTTCCAGCACGAGGTCGACGCCGGCGCCTATCCCCTCTTCACCCTGGGCTGGTCGGCCGACTACGCCGATCCGCAGGACTTCCTCGACGTCTTGTTCCACAGCCAGAGCCCGCTCAACCACAGCGGCTACGCCAGCCCAGAGGTCGATGGCTGGCTCGAGGCGGCGCGCGTCGAGCGCGACCAGGCGCGCCGCTTCGCGCTGTACCGCCAGGCTGAGCGCCAGATCCTCGACGACGCCGCGTGGCTCCCGCTTTACCACGGCGTCGAAACCTGGCTGGTGGCGCCGTACGTCCACGGCTTCGCGCTGCCCCCCATCGTCGTGCCGCGCATGGCCGCGGTGTGGCTGGACGCACGGGCCATGGGTGAGCCGCAAGCGCCGTAATTGAACCCCCGTCCGACCAACGCCGTTAATAGCGGCCAAGACCGCCGGGCCATCCGTGTGGCCGGCCCAGGTGGTTGACATCGGTTTCGGCCTTGGGTTACAATGCCGTGAATTCGTCGCTGCTCACTCTGACGACGGATGGCTTTGAACGCAAGGCCGCCGGGCGGTGGTGGCGTTCCCCCCGCGGATTCCGTCCCGCCGCCTCCCAACGGCCACAGCTCGTTCCTGATGGAGGAGAACCACACATGAAGCGATTCCTGATGTTGCTCGGCTTGACGAGCACGCTCGTGTTGTCGGCGGCCGCGTGCCAGCAGCCGGCCGACACCACGCCCGAGGAGGCCGCGCCCGCCGAAGAAGGCGCGCCGGCCGAGGAAGCCGCGCCCACCGAGGCGGCCGCACCCGCCGAGGAGGCCGCCGCCGACGGCATGGCCGACCCGATGGCCTTCGATCCCGCCAGCAAGGGCGGGACGCTGATCATCGGCCAAGAGCAGGAGCCCGACACGCTGTACCGCCTGGGCGGCTCGATGCTCGCGGCCAGCCACATCCTGAACTCGATCTACGACGGCCCGATCGAGGGCATGGACTACGACTTCCAGGCGGTCATCCTCGAGGACCTGCCGAAGCTCGAGAACGGCGGCGCCACCCTCGAGATGGTCACCGTCGAGAGCGGCCAGCAGTACGTCGACCCCGAGACCCAGGAAGTCGTCACCGCCACGCAGCAAGTGGCCGACCTCGGCCAGCTCACCGTCACCTTCAAGATGGTCGACGGGCTGACGTGGGACGACGGCACGCCGGTGACGGCCGACGACTCGGTGTTCGCCGAGAAGCTGAGCTGCGACCCGCTGACGCCGACCAGCAAGTTCACGTGCGACCGCACGGCGAGCTACACCAAGATCGACGACAAGACGGTGGAGTGGAAGGGCCTGCCGGGCTTCACCGACCAGACCTACTACACCAACTTCTATGCGCCGCTCCCGCGCCACCAGAAGGGCGCCGACGGCACCGCGATGTCCGAGATGGCGGCGGACGCCATCCTGAAGGACGAGACCTTCACCCGCAAGCCGCTGTCGTACGGGCCGTTCAAGGTCACCGAGTGGACCAGCGGCGAGAAGATCGTGCTCGAGAAGAACGAGCACTACTGGCGCGCCAGCGAGGGCCTGCCGTTCCTCGACTCGGTCGTGCACCGGTTCATCCCCGAGTCCAACACGCTGCTGCAGTCGCTGAAGGCCGGCGAGATCGACGTCGCCCTCGGCCTGACGCTCGAGCAGTACGACGGCCTGATCGAGGCCGAGGCGGCCGGCGAGGTCAAGGCGTACACCGTCGTCGGCACGTCGTGGGAGCACATCGACTTCAACCTCAACCCGACCGACGACCGCGTACCGGTCGGCGCGTGCGTCGAAGTGCGCAAGGCGATCGCCCACGGCACCGACCGCCAGAACATGGTCGATACGATCCAGAAGGGCAAGACCAAGGTCCAGCACACGTTCATCCCCGAGGAGCACTGGGCCTTCCCGCCGGAGGGTGTGGTCAGCGTCTACGACTACGACGCCGAGGCGGCCAAGACGATGCTCGAGACGCTCGGCTTCACCGACAGCGACGGCGATGGCATCCGCGAGGCGTCCAAGGACATCACGTGCACCATCACCACCGACGTCAACGGGACGACGAAGGAGCAGACGATCCCGGCGGGCACCACGCTCGAGATCACGCTGAACACGACCGAGGGCAACGCCCTGCGCGAGCAGAGCACGCTGCTCTTCCAGCAGAACATGAAGGACATCGGCATCCAGGTCAACCTGGAGTACCTGGCCGCCGCCGTCTACTTCGAGGACGGCCCGGAGGGCCCGCTGTTCGGCCGCCGGTTCGACCTGGGGCAGTTCGGCTGGCTGACGGGCGTGCAGCCGCCGGTGGGCCTGTACTACTGCAGCGAGATCCCGAGCGAGGAGAACGCCTGGGCCGGCCAGAACGAGACCGGCTGGTGCAATCCCGACTACGACAAGACGGCCAAGCGCGCCGACACCACGCTCAAGCGCGACGAGGCGCTGCCGCTGTACCACGAGGCGCAGCGCATCTTCTCCGAGAACGTGCCGGTGCTGCCGCTGTTCGCGCGCGTGAAGGTGTTCGGGACGCGGCCCGAGGTCGTGAACTTCAAGCCGAACCCGACCATCAACAGCGAGACGTGGAACGTCGAGGCGTGGGGCTTCGCCGAGGGCGCGGCGACGACGCCGTGACCCGCGGCGGGCGTCCCGCCCGCGCACCGATGTGATGCCTGCCGAGGGGCCGGGCCAGCCGATGTGCGGTCGGCCCGGCCCCGAGGCTTTCCAGGGCGCCCGCCGCCAGGCGCCCGGGTCTCGGCCGCCCGAAGCGGCACAGGAGTCGAGCCATGACCGCATATTTGATTCGCCGCGTCATCCAGATGGTGATCGTGCTGATCGTCACCTCGATGGCCATCTACGGCCTCCTGGCGATGGCGCCCGGCGGGCCGTTCTCCGGGCTGCGGCAGCTGGCCGGCGCCAAGGAGCGGGTCAGCGAGGCGCAGATCAAGGAGATGGAGAAGTTCCTGGGCCTGCACCTGCCGGTGCAGATGCAGTACGTGGCCTGGCTCACCGGCGACGACTGGATGGGCGTCATCAACCCGGACTGGGAGGGCGAGCGCAAGGGCGTGCTGCGCGGCGACTTCGGCCGCTCGTTCAAGCAGAACCGGCCGGTCATCGAGATCATCGGCGAGCGGCTGCTCAACACCGTGCTGCTCATGGCGGCCTCGGCCATCGTGTCGCTGGTCATCGCCATCCCCGTCGGCATCTACTCGGCGGTGCGGCAGTACTCGCGGTTGGATTACACGTTCACGATGGGGACATTCTTCGGCATCGCCATCCCGTCGTTCTGGTTCGGGCTCATGGTCATCATCATCTTCGGCCAGGTGTTCAAGAGCTGGGGGCTGCCCTACCTGCCCACCGGAGGCACTTCCAGCGTGCGGCCGCCCGCGCCGGGCAGCTTCCTGTACATGGTCGGCGCGGCGCCCGGCACGTGGCTGGACCGCGGCGTGCACCTCATCCTGCCCACGATGGTGCTCAGCCTGCGCTCGATGGCCGGCTGGGGGCGCTTCGTCCGCTCGAGCATGCTCGAGGTGCTGCGCCAGGACTACGTGCGCACGGCACGCGCCAAGGGGCTGACGGAGCGCGTCGTGATCGTCAAGCACGCCCTGCGCAACGCGTTGATCCCGCTGGTCACGATCATCACCTTCGAGCTGCCGATCCTGTTCGGCGGCGCGATCCTGATCGAGACGGTGTTCGCCTGGCCGGGGATGGGCCGGATGTACGTCCAGGCCCTGACGGGGTTCGACTACCCCGTTGCCCAGGCCTTCCTCGTGATCACGGCGCTCCTCACGGTAACCGCGACGTTGCTCACCGACATCTTGTACACCGTGGTCGATCCACGCATCCGGTTCAGCTGAGATCGGTCCGCGAAAGCTAAGGATACCCGACATGGCAGTCGCAGAGTTGACGTTTGGGGCGGAAGATCTCGCCCGACCGGAGGATCAGTCTCAGCTGCAGGTGATCTGGTCCCGCTTCCGCCGGCACAAGCTGGCCGTCGCCGGGCTCGGGATCGTCACGATGCTGTTCCTGCTCGCGTTCGTCGGGCCCAGCGTGTCGCCCTACGACTCGACGACGATCCCGACGGGCGCCGACTTCAGCAAGGCACGCTACCTGTCGCCGCTGTCGAGCTGGGTCGACAGTGCCGGGGAGTCGCACTTCCACATCCTGGGCACCGACAAGACCGGGCGCGACTACCTCACCCGCCTGATGGAGGGCGGCCGCGTGTCGCTGTCGCTGGCGCTGGTCGTCACGCTCCTGTCGTCGGCCATCGGCATCGTCATCGGCAGCTTCAGCGCCTACTATGGCGGGTGGATCGACAGCTTCATCATGCGCGTGGTGGACTTCATGCTCACGCTCCCGACGCTGCCGATCTTCCTCACCATCTACACGATCATCCCGCAGGACGCGATCCCGGGCGGATCGATCACCGTCCTGGCGATCATCTTCATCGCGTTCGGGTGGATCGGCGACGCGCGGCTCTCGCGAGGCATGGTGCTCTCGCTGCGCAACCAGGAGTTCGCCGACGCCTCGCGCGCCGTCGGGGCGTCCGACCGGCGCATCATCCTGCGGCACATGATCCCCAACGCCATCGCGCCGGTGCTGGTGTCGGCCACGCTGGCCGTCGGCGGCGTCGTGGTGGCGGAGGCCGGCCTGTCGTTCCTGGGCTTCGGCGTCCAGCCGCCGTTCCCGAGCTGGGGCAACATGGTCCTGGCGGCCCAGGCCAACATGATGAGCAAGCCCTACGAGGTGTTCTTCCCGGGCCTGGCGATCTTCCTCACCAGCTTGTCGTTCAACTTCATCGGGGACGCCCTGCGCGATGCGCTGGACCCGCGGCTGAAGCTCTAATATGATTCCGACCACCACCCGCCTGCCGATGAGGAGGATCGCGATTTGATGGCCAAGTCAAACGGCCGCGCGCCGATTCTGGAGATCCGCGGCCTGAAAACCTATTTCTTCACCGAGGACGGCGTCGTCAAGGCCGTAGACGGCGTGGACCTGACCGTCAGCCGCGGCGAGACGCTCGGCCTGGTGGGCGAGTCGGGGTGCGGCAAGAGCGTCACGATGTTCTCGGTCATGCGCCTCATCGGCCAGCCCGGGCGGATCGTCGAAGGCGAGGTGCGGTTCGACGGCAAGTCCATCCTCGAGCTTTCCGAGGGCGACATGCAGGACCTGCGCGGCAACCGCATGTCGATGATCTTCCAGCAGCCGCTCTCGAGCCTCAACCCGGTGTTCCGCATCGGCGACCAGATCGGCGAGGTGTTCGAGATCCACCGCGGGGTGTCGAAGGACGAGGCGCGCAAGCAGGCGGTGCGCATGCTCCAGATGGTCGGGATCCCCGACCCCGAGCGCAGCGCCAATCGGTTCCCGCACGAGATCTCGGGCGGCCAGGCCCAGCGCGTGATGATCGCGATGGCCCTGGCCAACGAGCCCGAGCTGCTGATCGCGGACGAGCCGACGACGGCGCTCGACGTCACGATCCAGGCGCAGATCCTCGACCTGATGCGCGCGCTGCGCAGCCGGTCGAACACGTCGATCATCTTCATCACGCACGACCTCGGCGTGGTGGCCGAGATGGCGGACAACGTGGCGGTGATGTATGCCGGGCAGGTCGTGGAGTACGCCGACGTCCGCACGGTCTTCGCGCAGCCGCGGATGCCCTACACCCAGGGGCTCCTGGCATCGATCCCCGTCCTGGGCGACGTGCGCGACCGGTTGGCCGTGATCCCGGGCACGGTGCCCAACCTCGTCGACCTGCCGCCGGGCTGCCGGTTCGCCAACCGCTGCGTGGCGCGCGTCGAGCACGACCTGGCCATCTGCAACCAGACCGATCCGGCGCTCCTGCCCGTGGAAGAGGGGCACCTGGCGCGCTGCTGGCTGTACCACGACCATTCGCCCTCGGGGTTCAAGGCCCCGCTGGCCACCAGCCGCGCCGCCGAGGAAGCCGCCCGCCACTGGGGCATGGGCGCCAATTGAGGGGGACCCTGTGACCGTCACCACCACCACCGCGCCGGCGGCGCCGCGCACCGGCGCAGACAGCGCCGACAGCGCGGGCGCGCTGCTGCGCGTCCAGAACCTGGTCAAGCACTTCCCGGTGCGCACCGGCGTCCTGCAGCGGGTCGCCGCCTGGGTCAAGGCGGTCGACGACGTGTCGTTCGAGATCCGCGACGGCGAGACGTTCGGCCTGGTCGGCGAGTCCGGCTGCGGCAAGACGACCGTGGGGCGGACGATCCTGCGCCTGATCGAGCCGACGGGCGGCAAGGTCTACTTCAAGGGCCAGGATGTCTTCGGCCTGCACGGGCAGGACCTCAAGCGCATGCGCAAGGACATGCAGATCATCTTCCAGGATCCGTTCTCGAGCCTGGACCCGCGCATGCCGATCGGGGCCAGCATCGCCGAAGGGCTGCACGTGCACGGCACGAAGGGCCAGGAGGCGGACCAGATCGTCCGCCGCGTGCTCGGCGAGGTCGGCCTGCTCCCCGACCACGCGCGGCGCTACCCGCACGAGTTCTCGGGCGGCCAGCGCCAGCGCATCGGCATCGCGCGGGCGCTGGCGCTCCGGCCGAAGCTCATCGTGTGCGACGAGCCGGTGTCGGCGCTGGACGTGTCGATCCAGTCGCAGGTGCTCAACCTGCTGAACGACCTCCAGAAGGAGTACGGGCTCACGTACCTGTTCATCGCGCACAACCTCAGCGTCGTCGAGCACATCTCCAACCGCGTCGGCGTGATGTACCTCGGCAAGCTCGTCGAGGTGGCCGGGCGCGAGGAGCTCTACGCCAACCCACTGCACCCGTACACCAAGGCGCTGATCAGCGCCATCCCGATGCCGGACCCCACGCTCAAGCGTGACCGCATCATCCTGGCCGGCGACGTGCCCAGCCCGCTCAACCCGCCGTCGGGCTGCCGCTTCCACCCGCGTTGCCCGGTGGCCATCGGCATCTGCAGCGAACAGGAGCCGGCGCTGCGCAACGTCGGCGCGAACGGGACGGAGCACTGGGTGGCGTGCCACCTCGTGGATTGAGCGGCGATCGGCGATGCGGGTGGTCTCGCCAAGGCGTGGGGCGGGGCGGCCAGGTGGCCGCCCCGCTTTTGTTTCGATGCCCAGGTGGCGCCAACCTGACATTTCCGCTACAAGTTGGACTTCCTTGACCCCGGGCGGCTTGACACCCACGACGAAGTGGGGTACATTGACTGGCCTTGTCTCAGGATGCCTGATCGGGCCGGTCTGCCGTCACCTTTGGTCAACTTCGACGCGTTGAGGAGGATGTGCGTGAAACAATGGATCTCGCTGGCGCTGCTGGCGGCCGTGGCGGCCATGGCCGCCGCGTCGGTCGTTCGGCCGCCGGCCCAGCCCGCGCTCGCCGCACCGGCGGCTGAGCCCCGCGTGGCCCAACAGGCGTCCCGAACCGTCACGGTGTTCCCTGACAAGGACACCTACCTGGCGCAGGGAATCGACACGCCGCTGGGGGACCGCACGATCCGGGTGGGCTACTGGAGCAAGGCTCAGCTCGCGACGTTGATCAAGTTCATCCCCCCCGCTCAGATGGGGAGCGGCGCCGTCATCACCGACGTCGAGCTGCGGCTGTACTGTATCGACAGCGAGTTCGACACGACCAAGCAGGGCACCGTCAAGTTCAGCGTCGTCAACAAGGAGTGGGACGAGGGCTCGATCATCTTCCGGGACTTCCCGCCGATCGGGGGCCCGAACGTCAACTGGCGGCTCGAGGAGTGCAAGGGCCAGTGGGTCACCACCAAGGGCAACGCCGAGGTGACCGAAAAGCTCGTCGACGTGATGTCGCGCTGGTACTCCGGCCAGCTCCCCAACCACGGCTGGGCGATCGAGGCGGCCGACGACCGCGCGGAGCGGCGCTTCCAGTTCCAGAGCAAGGAGGGCACGCCGCCCGGGCTGCTCGGCCTGTCGCCGCGGCTGATCATCACGTTCAACCCGGGCACGACGCCGACGCCGACGCCGTCCAACACCCCGACGCCGTCCAACACCCCGACCCCGACCGACACCCCGATCCCGACGGACACGCCGACGCCCACCGACACGTTGACCCCGACCAACACGCCGACGCCGTCCAACACCCCGACGCCGACGAACACGCCGACCCACACGCCTGAGGCGACCAACACGCCCACGCCGGCGCGGGCGTACCTGCCCATCCTGCTCAAGGAGCACGACATGGCGATGCCGGAGGCGTCGCCGGGCGCGCGGCGCTAGCGACGGGGCGCGATGGGGGTCGGGATCCCGTCGCGGATGTTCGAGATCAGGCGGGGCGCCCCGAGCGGGGCGCCCCGCCCTTTTGTTTGCTCACCATCGCCGCCGATTGACGACACTCCCGCGCGGGGCCTATAATTGCGCTGTCGTTCCCCACACACCACAACATGTTGTGGTCGCGTCGACCCGCCAACCGAGATCTGGATGGAAACGGGCAGAGGATATGATGCCAAGCGATGCCGCGGTGCTGGAGCCAAGCATGGGCATGTTGACAACCGGACCCGTGGCGCGCCTCGAGGCGGTGGTCCGCGCGGTCCCGGTGGACACCACCGAGGGCGGTGACGCGGATCTCCGCACCGCCGGCGCCCTGCTCCGGATGCGGCTCGAGGGCATCCTCTTCGTCGCCGATCGGCCGGTGGCCCTGGCCGAGTTGGCCCAGGCGCTCGAGGCCTCGCGCGACGCTGTCGAGCGGGCGCTGGCCGACATCGACGCCGCGTGCCGCGACCGCGGGGTCCGGCTGCAGCGCAACGGCGGGTACGTCCAGATGGTCAGCGCACCGGAGACCGCCGAGGCCATCCAGCGCTTCCTCGGGCTAGAGGCATCGGCGCGCCTGTCGCGGGCGGCGCTCGAGTCGCTCTCGATCATCGCCTACCGCCAGCCCCTGACCCGCCCCGAGATCGACGCCCTGCGCGGCGTGAACTCCGACGGCGTGCTGCGCACACTGCTGGCCCGGGGGCTCGTGGAGCCGGTCGGGCGCCGCGAGACCGTCGGCCACCCCGTGGAGTACGGCACGACGTTCCAGTTCCTCGAGTACTTCGGGCTCGGCAGCCTGGCGGACCTCCCGCCGCTCGGGATGCTGGTCGAGGCGGAGACGGATGGCGAGATGGTGGGCGAGGCGCATGGCAACGCGCTCGAAGACGCCATCGGTGACAATGGAGACGTCGACGACGGCGCGATCAGCGGCGGCAGCGACGATATCGGTCGCGCCGGCGACGCCGACGATGAGGGCGAGGGCGTGTCGATCACGCTGGACGCGTGGACCGGCGGGGCTGTGGCCGAGACGGGGAGCGGCTCCGCCGCGGCGGGCAGCCCCGGCGGGGCGATGGGCAACGGTCGCGCGGGCGGCCACGCCAACGGCCACGTCGACCGGCGCCGCAACGGCCGCGCCAGGGATGCCTGAGCCGGCGTCGGCGCCCGGGCGGCCGCGGACGATCGCGCTGGACGGGCCGGCGGCGTCGGGCAAGTCGACCGTCGGAGCCAGGCTGGCCGCACGGCTGGGGCTCCTGTGCTTCGACACCGGCCTCCTGTACCGCGCGCTGACGGTGCTCGCGCTGCGCGAGGACGTGCCCCCCGGCGACGCCGCGGCGCTGGCCGATCTGGCGGCGGCCGCCGCCATCGCGGTCGCGCCGGACGCGGGCCACCGGCTCGGCTGCCGGGTGACGTCGCGCGGCGCCGACCTGACGGATGCCCTGCACGGCGCGGAGGTCGACGCCGCCGTGTCGGCGGTCAGCGGGCATGCCGCGGTTCGCGCGGCGCTGCTCGACACCCAGCGGCGCGTGGCCGAGCACACGGGCGTGATCATGCTCGGCCGCGACATCGGGACGGTGGTGCTCCCGGATGCCGACCTCAAGCTGTACCTCGACGCCTCGCCGGGTGCGCGGGCGCGCCGGCGGTTTCGCGAACGCCTGGCGCTGGGCGAGCCGGCCGCTTACGGCGACGTGCTGCGCGCCACGCTCGAGCGCGACGCGCGCGACGCCGGGCGCTCGGTCGCGCCGCTGGCCGTGGCCGCCGACGCGGTCGTGGTGAACACGGATCGCTGCGGCGTCGAGGCCGTCGTCGCGCACCTGGCCGCGATCGTCGCGCGCTGGCCGGATGCCCTGACCACCGGCGGCGGCACGGCGCCGTGCGGGCCCGACGAGACCGGTTCGCTTTCGGCGGGCGCCCGAGCCGCGGGTGCCGATGGCCGCCACGCGCCAGAGACGCCCGCTCCCGCCGGCGGCACGGCGACATGAGCCGGGGTCCGTCGGCGACCCAGCGGCTGGCGCTGCTGCTCGTGGCGGCGGCCGTGCCGGTCACGCTCGTCACCGTCAACGTGCGGCTGCTGGCCAGCGCGGCGTACCTCCGCTGGGAGTATGGGCGCGCCCACTTCCCGGCCGCCCCGGGCTTCACGGCCGACGAGCGGCTGGCCGTGGCTGTCCCCTCGACGGTGTTCATCCTCGGCGACACGCCGCCCGCGGCGCTGGCGGCGCTGCGGCGGGGCGACGCGCCGCTGTACACCGAGTCCGAGATCGCGCACCTGGTGGACGTCCAGCGCCGGGTGCGGATCCTGCTCGCGGCCGGCGCGTTCGGGGCGGTGGCGGTGGGGATCGCGCTCGCCGCGGCGGCGTGGGGGCGCGCGCGGCGCGCGGCGGCCGCCGTCGC
>CAYQBA010000124.1:0-14317 GCA_964415605.1 uncultured Anaerolineales bacterium
ACGCCGGGCGCCACGCCGACCGGCGGGGCGACGGCCGCGCGGCCGACGCCGGGGAGCGGCGGGGGGCGGGCGTGGCTGCCTTGGGCGGGGGGTAGGAGAGGGTGATGGGCGGCACGTAGCCATCGCCGCTATCCTGAGTCCGGCTGGGAGCCTGGACAGAGGTGAACCATGACCATCGATGCCTCACTCGAAGAGCAGATCGCCGGGCTTCTGGCTCGAGGATGCCTGGCTCTGGCGGGATCCTTTGCCGTCGGAGATCGAGGTCTTGCGATTGCTGGGTGTGGTCTGATCGCGCGTGTTTGTCGGCCACTGAAGACGATCCACCGCGCCGGCCCCATTGCCTACCGCCCCCCGCGCGACCACGGCAGGAAGCGCCGCTCGTGGCCATCCGGAGGCACCCGCGTGGCGGTGGGCTCCCGCGTGGCCGCCGGCGTCACCGTCGGCCCGGCCGTCGCCGTGGCCGGCCCGACCACCGTGAAGGACACCGGATCGATCCGACCTGTGCCCAGGGGCAGGCATGTGGCGGTCAGCTCCCACGTCCAGGCGCCGAAATGTCCGGGGCCCGGCGGGCCGGGGACGGCATAGGTCGCGCAGTCACTGGAGGCGGTGGCGCCGACAGGCACCGCGATCGTCTGTCCCGAAGGCCCCCTGAGCACCAGCTCGTAGCGCTGGCAGAACGTCGTCAGGCCGATCCACCGCCAGCGGAACACCCAGCGATCCACCCCCACCGGCGGCGCCAGCCGGGCGCCCCGCATGGGCTCGACCGGTTCGAGCCGGCCGAGCGGCGGGCGGTTGCTGGTCGGAGTGGCGGATGCCGTGGCGGTGGGGGTCGCGGTTGGGCGCGGGGTGCCCGGGACGGTCGGCGAGGGCGTGGCGGTCGGCGTCGCGGTGCGCGTCGGGGTCGCCGTCGGCGATGGGAACGGGTGCGGCGTCCCGGCGCCGAAGTAGGCGATGGACAACGCCGGCGCGGCCGCCCCCAGCGCCGCCGCCCCCTCGCGGCTGGCGAACGCGCGGCTGCGGCCGGCGTCGCACGCGCCGCTCGCGCCGGCCAGCTCCAGGGATAGGGTGATGGCGCTGGGGTCGCGGTCGCGCACGGCGTCGGTCACGTCCAACACCACCGGTCCCGCGCCGGCGGGGAGGGTCAGTGAGGCGCGACGCGCGGCATCCACCGCCGGGCGATTCGACCAGCGCGCCGCGGCCTCGCCCCACGCTTCGGTCACGGGCGCGGCCCGGCCCTGGAGCGACGCCTGTCCCACCGCCGCCACTTGGCTCAGCCGCAGCGCGGCGGTGACCACCGTGGCCCCGGCGGGCAGCGTCGTCAGCGGAAACCGCACGAGCACGGCGTAGGTGGCGTCGGCGCCAGGCGGATCGGCGGGATCGGCCTCGAAGCTGCCGATGCGCAGCAGCGGCTCGCCGCCGCCGGCCTGGTCGGGCGTGTCGCTGGCGAGCGTGGTGTCGGCATCGACGGGGATCGTCAGGCGCTCGATGCCGGCTTGATCGACGCGGGCGTGCGGGAGGGATGGGGGCATGGCGCGGGTGACGGGCATGATGGCCTCGGCCGCCGCGACGGTGGCGGCGGCCACGACGAGGGTCACGGCCGCCCTCGGGCCATGCTCCTTGCGAGTCGGTGCGAACATGGCGATCTCCTTGCGCGGTCTCCAGCGAGGTCGGAGGGGGAGCATGGCGGACGGGCGCGTGGGCGGAAACATACGAGCCATTGAGTTGCCTGACAGCTTGGCGGCTGACAGGGAGTCTGGGCGTGCATCACGCGCCAACGCCTCTGCTTGTTTGTAGCACGGCTCCGATGTAGGTGTCCTTGTCCTCGTCCTGGAAGACGACGTGCCGCTCGGTCATCTCGGACTTCTCGATGCCCCACTGCTTGCGCACCACGTGCGATGGTGTGTTCGAGACGATGAAGGAATCCAGCACGATGTTGGGGTTGCCGAGTCGCTGCTCGATCTCCTTGACGGTATGATAGAAGGCGACTTTCGGGTCCTGCAACGCCACGTTGCGGATGCTCTTCGGATCGACGAAAGCCACTCGTTGTTGGCTTGCGGTGAGTTGCCACACGATGAAGTCGGGGTGGAAGTTGCCGGCCTCGAAGAAACCCACGCCGCGGCCCTTGCTCAGGTTGCGCAGGAGGTACAGCTCCGTGTCGGAAAATAGATCGGGGTTGGCGTCGTGGTACCTCTTCAGGTCCTCGATGAACCGTCTCTCGCCTTTGTTGAGGGGGGCTGGCGAAATCTCGATCACACTCCCGTCGAGGCAGAGCAGGGGCTGATAGAGGTGCCGTCCGAACCAGACCGCCTTGATGCCGCGGAATTCCCACGGGTTCAGGTCACCGGCTTCGATCGCCGCCTTGAGTTCCTTCAGTCTCTGCACGATCTCCTGATGCGACTCATCGATCAGGATGCGGTAGCCGAACTCGGGTCCGGCTTCGCGGAGGACAAGGGGTTCCAGGCGATCGGTGGCTCGCCTTGCGTCAGTCGGCGCTCGTTCAGGCGCTGGGTCACGGAGACGATCGTCTGGTCGTGTTCGAGCAGCAAATCGTCGGTCAGCTCCGGACGCTTGTCGGCGGGCAGGTGCAGGCAGATCGCGTGGTGGAAGTGATGGACGTTGTCTGCGTCCATCCCCTCAAGGGCCTCGTCCCGCAGGTGCTCGGCCAGCTGGTCGAAGTGCGGGACACCGAACAGCCCGAGGAGCCACTGGTTGAGGGCCAGCTTGCGGTTGAAGGGAAGCGAGGGCTTCATCTTGCCCTTGGCGCCCTTCGGCGGCATCAGCGGTTCTCCGCGTTGGCCGCGGGGATGATCAGCACGAGCTCGCTCTCGTCGATCAGGCGGTATTCGGGCCGAAATCCGCTGAGGGCCTGGGTTCGGCTGATGATGATCGGCACGCCTTCACCGCGCTTATCCATGATGTAGCGTCGGTGCATGGAGATGTCCGTCCCGTCCGCGGGGATTGGGCAGCGCGCGAGCAGGCTGGTAACCGCTTCGTTGCGCGAGACCTGGCGATAGGGCAAGCTGTCGGGGGTCATGGTATTGGGCAGCATACCGGGTGAATGGATCTCGAGTCGATCCGCGAAGATGCGGAGGCGCACCTTGCTGCCAGCCATCGAGTAGTCGCGATGGGCGATGGCATTTGTCACGGCTTCGAAGATCGCCAGCATGTCGAATTGCGGTAGGTCTTCTCGGCCGCCGGATATGTCCTTGCGGGCGGCGACCTGCATGTTCTTGCGCACAAAGTGGCATGTCTCGAAGATCTGGCGATCGAGCGGTCCAGTGATGTCCCGGGCGTCGTTTTGGTAGACCGGTTCTCCGCATGACGCGATGTCTGTACCACGGTAGGCTACGGCCTGCACGAAGGCGTTGGGCAGGAATCGCTCGGGCGCGGGGCAGGCCATGAGCACGCCAGCGACAGTGGGTCGCCACGTGCCCTGCTCATCCTGTGCCGCGATGGCGAGCTTGCTCAACAGGGTCTCGACGGCTTCGACGGGCGCGCGGGGTGCGAAGCGCTGCCAGAGGCTGGGGTCCAGGTCGGCCAGCGTGGCCTGGGGCACGGGTGTCTCGTCGAAGCGGATCAAGCGGGACTGGCTGCGCTGTTGAAACAAGCGCGCCAAGTACTCTGGGGGAATGGGGCGCTTGCTCGACCCCACGCGGTGCAGGTAGCCGCCGGGGCTTTGATGGACGAACAGGCTGCGCGTGACGTCGACGCGCAAGACGGGCCGTTCGGCGCCGCCCGCATCGGGCAGGGTGATGCGCTCGATCAGTGGCGCCAATGGCGGCTGGATCGAGTCCTGGCAGGCTTGGCGCACGAGGGCTTCGACGGCGTCGAGCCGGTCTGTGGGAATGCCGATCACGTCACGGGGCTGGTCACGCAGCCCCAGCACCAACATGCCTCCGCGGCTGTTGGCGAAAGCGGCGAGCTCATCGGCGAGATCAGATTGCTCGGGGCCGCGGATCTTGTCGCCTACGATGCGCACTTCCTTGAGCTCCAGGTAGCTGTCCTCGCCGAGGCGGATCTTCTCTAGCAACTCGTCCCGGGTTCCCGGCATGTCACACGCTCTCGATCTCGAACATCAGTCGGAAGAAGTCCTCTTCGATTAGGCGCACATTCCAGGTGTCTTCAGGGGCCTTGAGGTTCTCCAGGTTGTTGTCGCCGTTCACGTAGACCAGGTCGAACTCGCTGTCCTTGCCGGCGTAGCCCTGGCTGACGAACCACTCGCCCAGCACCAGGTTGTCCTGCTCGATCCCCTCGACCGACTCGCCGCCGGGCCGCTTGCGCCAAATCACCAGCGTCTTGCGGCCGTCGGGCGTCACACCCGTGACGGTGCGGAACCACCAGCGGCCACCGGCTTCCTGCTGCAGCCGACCCTGGAGGCACAGCCGCCCTTCCCCGTCGCGGGCGAGCGCTGCCCCCGCCGCGCGTCGTTCGCCGCGATCTCCGGATAGAACTCCTCTGGAATCTCCCCAAGCCGAATGCAGTACGAGGTCTCCACCACGACCTTCTTCTTGAGCCACAGCTTATTCTGGAAATCCTCGAGCTGCGCCAGGAATGCGATGATCTTGCCGGCGATGCGGCGGATGACCTTGATCTTGGAGAGGTACTGCTCGACGCGCGGCGCCGTCTCGTTCTCCACATCATCGAGGTGCATCACCTCGTTCTTGATGTAGAAGTCGAGCTCGCGGCGCAGGAAGCCGCCCAGATCCTTGTGGATGAAGTAGTCGAAGGTGTTGCGAGCCGTGTAACGGTCGAGGTGCACGCGAAGGCGGGTGGCGTCCGAGACCGTGCCGTCGGCGCGCACATGCTTCGCGCCGAGCGCCCCGAGCCAGTCGGCAAGTGACGGGTCGACCAGGCTCAGGATCGCGGCCTCGGCGGCAGCGTTCAGATCCTTCTGCTTCGCCGGATCAGGCTGGTAGGTAAATCGGATCACCAGTTCCCCGTCCTCCACCGCCGCGAAAGGCGCCGGCGCCAGCTTGAAGCGCCGCTCCTTGCCGGCCGACTCCTTCACGTTGCCGTGCTCGCCCTCGGCCGCGTCCACCAGGCGGAAGTGCACGCGCTTCGGGTCCGTGTCGTCGTCCGGCCGCAGCCGGAAAGCGTAGTCGCGCAGGTGCTCGCTCGTCTTGATGTAGTACTAGTCCGCGTTGGCCCAGTGGAGCTTGACCTCCTCGCCCTCGTAGGGGATCGCATAGACCCCCGGCTTGTAGACGCGCTTGCTGAGGAAGTCCCCCTCGGAGTAGTAGCGGCGGAAGAAGCTGTAGTGATGGTCGTAGACCTCGGCTTCGAGCGCGTCCAGGTCCACCGCGTCGTCGGCGAGCTTGGCGCGCAAGTCCTTCACCTTGGGCAGCGTCTCCGGATCGGCACCGAGCGACCGCGCCTGTTCGATGGCCCTGGCCAGCTCCCGTTCGATCGCCGCCTTGTCCGCCGGCTGGTACTGGGCCAAGGCCGCCTTCACCTGCGGCAGTAGGTCCTTCTCCAGGAACTGCGTCAGGTCGGCGCTGCGGGCGTGCATCACCCGGTAGAAGCCGAAGTCCAGGTCGGGTTGGTCGAGCTGGAACAGCTCCTTCAAGAGGGTCTTCAGCTTCTCGTACCGTTGGCTCATCTCGGCTTTCGTCCTCGCAACGACAGATCACGGGCCTGCGGGAAGGCACGCCGGCTCCGCGCTGGATGATATCGCGGCGATCGGTCGCGGCCAAGCCTCAACGATGTGCGGTTCGCATGGGAAGTCGTCGGCCATCTTCGATTGGGGTCGCTTCGTCGCTCGCGGAACACGGGCTCGTCCATACTTCGACCTGGCGCGGCTGGAATCCCAGCTCGACGACCAGATCCGGAACGAGGAAGCCGTCTTCCAGGCTCAACGAACCAAACTCGTCGAAGATGGTAGACTGAGCCCGCCGACGATCGCGGGCATGGGAGTCGCCCGCACGGCGGTGGGAGACGCCAGATGCCCAAGATGCTCACGGGCGCGGTCACCTTCCTGTGCACCGATATCGCGGGCAGCACCCGGCGCTGGGAGGACGCCCCGGCCGCCATGGCTTCCGCCCTCCAGCGGCACGACACGCTCATCGGCGACGCCATCCGCGCGCATCACGGCGCCGTCTTCAAGACCGTCGGCGATGCCATCTGCGCGGCCTTCGCGGACCCCAACGACGCGCTGGCCGCCGCCGTCGCGGCGCAACAGGCGCTGTGCGCCGAGCCGTGGGGCGCCTTCGGGGCGGGGTTCGACGCGCTGCGCGTGCGCATGGCCCTGCGCCCCGGCATCCCGTGGGTGGAGGGCGGCGCCGACTTCGGCCCGCCGGTCAACACCATCGCGCGGCTGATCGGCACCACTCACACCGGCTGAAGCCTGTCGCAAACATGGCGCCGGCCGCCTTGCGAACGCCCCGCCGAATCGGTATCCTGGAGCTGGAACGGCCGCGCCCGCCAAGCCGCGGCCGCCTGGAGACCCTGCCACCATGATCGAGCCCGACCCGCCCACCATCGACCTCGCCGCGATCCGCGCCGCCGTGCGCCGCACCTGGGGGCACACCGAGCTCCTGCCCTTGCAGGCAGAGGCCATCGCCGCCGGCCTGGCGGGGCGCGACTCGCTGGTGGTGATGCCGACCGGTGGCGGCAAGTCGCTGTGCTACCAGGTGCCGCCGCTCGTCGCGGGGCGCACCGACGTCGTGGTGTCGCCCCTCATCGCGCTGATGAAGGACCAGGTCGATGGCCTCGTCGCCAACGGCTACCCCGCCGCCGCGCTGCACAGCCTCATGCCCCCCCACGAGCAGATGGAGGTCGAGGCGCGGCTGTTGGCCGGCGCGCTCCGCCTCGTCTTCGTCGCGCCCGAGCGGCTCGTGACCCCGGGCTTCCTGCGCCTGGCCGAGCGGCTGCCGGTCGGGGCCTTCGCCGTCGACGAGGCCCACTGCATCAGCCAATGGGGCCACGACTTCCGGCCCGAGTACCGCCAGCTCGCCCAGCTCAAGGAGCGCTTCCCGCGCGCCAGCGTCCACGCCTTCACCGCCACCGCCACCGAGCGCGTGCGGGAGGACATCGTGGCGCAGCTCGGCCTGACGCGACCCTTGGTGCTCGTCGGCCACTTCGACCGGCCCAACCTCACCTACCGCATCCAGCCGCGCCTGAACCTGACCGCGCAGATCCTCGACGTCCTCGACCGCCATCCCGGCGAGGCGGCGATCGTCTACTGCCTGAGCCGCGCCGACACCGAGTCGACCGCCGACGCGCTGACGGCGCGCGGGATCAAGGCGGCGGCCTACCACGCCGGGCTGGAGGGCGGCGTGCGCGAGCGGGTGCAGGAGGCCTTCCTGGCCGAGCGGCTGGACGTGGTCGTCGCCACCGTCGCCTTCGGCATGGGCATCGACCGCTCGAACGTGCGCGTCGTCATCCACGCCGCCGTGCCCAAGAGCATCGAGCACTACCAGCAAGAGACCGGCCGGGCGGGGCGTGACGGGCTCCCGGCCGAGTGCGTGTTGTTCTACTCCGCGGCCGACGTGATCCGCTGGCAGAGCCTGCTCCAGCGGCGTGCCGTCGAAGGGGAGACCCCTCCCGAGGCGCTCGAGGGCCAGCTCGCGGCCCTGGCGGAGATGCAGCGGCTGTGCAACGCCGTCACCTGCCGGCACGCGGCGCTGGTGACGCACTTCGGGCAGGCCTACGTGGCGCCGGGGTCATCGGCATCGCCGGGGGCCGCGGAGACGTTGGAGACGTGGGATTCGACGGAACCGGGCCATGCGCCGCCATCGCCCGCGATGGCGGCGACGGGCATGGCGCCGCGATCCGACACCGCCCCGGGCGGCGGGGGAAACCTCGGCCCCGGCTGCGGCGCCTGCGACGTCTGCCTCAACGAGGTCGCGCTGCTCGCGGACGGGACGACCGTGGCGCAGAAGATCCTGTCGGCGGTGGCGCGCGCCGCCGGGCCGACCGGGCGGCGCTTCGGCGTCGGACACATCGTGGCCATCCTGGCCGGGGCGGAGACCGACGGCATCCGCCGCTGGGGCCACGCGTCGCTCAGCACCTACGGCCTGCTGTCCGACCACCCGCGCAAGGCGATCACCCACCTGGTCTACCAGCTCATCGACCAGGGCCTGCTCGACCAGATCGGCGGCGACCGCCCGGTGGTCGCGCTCAACGACGCCTCGATGGACGTGCTGCGCGGCCGGCGCCCGGTCCAGCTGCTCGAGCCCGCAACCCGCCGCACCGAGCGCGCCGCCGGCGACGCCGCCGCGTGGGAGGGCGTGGACCGCGGCCTGTTCGAGCACCTGCGCGCCGTCCGTGCCGAGATCGCGCACACGCGCGACATTCCGGCCTACATCGTCTTCGGCGACGCGACGCTGCGCGACATGGCGCGCATCCGCCCGGCCTCGCCGCGCAGCTTCCTCCTCGTGCGCGGCGTCGGCGAGAAGAAGCTCGCCGACCTCGGGCCGCAGTTCTTGGAGGAGGTGGCAACGTACTGCGCGGCGCACGCGCTGGAGCGGGATGTCGGCGTCCGGCCGGATGCGCCGGGATGGGGGTCGCCGGCGTCACGCGGCGCCGGCGACAACGCGACCGGCGGCCTGGCCTCCGCCGACACCCGGGGCGCCCGCGAGCGCCGGCCCAACCCGGCTCGTGACGCGGCCTTCGACCTGTTCGATGCCGGCACGCCCGTCCCCGAGGTCGCCGAGGCGATCGGGCGGGCGGAGAGCACGACCTGGGGCTACCTGGCCGACTACGTCGCCGCCGAGCGGCCGGAGAGCGTCGCGGCCTGGGTGGACGAGGCCACGCATGCCCGCGTCGCCGAAACGCTCACCCGGGTCGGGCCGGGGCAGCTGCGGACGGCCTTCGACGAGCTGGACGGGACGGTGTCGTACGACATGCTCCGGATCGTGAGGGCGCACTTGAGGCAGGCGACGCAAGCGGAGTCGTGAAGCAGCGCGCTCGACCTCGTTCAGACCATCAACGCGCCTTCGCGGCCGGACGCATCGTTTGGCGGAGCCCGGTCGGGCGGACGCCCACGCCGACGCGCGCTGATCGGGCGGACGCCCCCGTCACGACCGCCGCTGCTGCGCCGACGGCAGGTACAGGCGGAACCGCCCGGTCCCCGGCGTGCGCGTCGCCGTCGGCGTCCGCCGCGTGCCGGTCGGCGTCGGCTCGACCGTCCCCCGCGTGGCGGTCGGCGTCGGCGTCCGGCTGCCCGGCGTCGTCGTCGGGGTAGGCGTGCGGCTCCCCGGCGTCGCCGTCGGTGTGGCCGGTCCCGCCGTCCCGGCGCGCGCGACCACCGACACGTTCGCCGTCGCGATGTTGCAGAAGCCGTCCGTGACGTCGAGCATGAGCACCGTCGGCCCGTTGAGGCCCGGCGGCAGCCGGCGGGCCGCCGCCGGCACCTGCACTTCGCCTGTCGCCGCGTCGTACACCACCGCGATGCTCACGCCGCCGAGCGTCGCCGCCACGCCGGTGCGCGATCGGACGCCGGCCTGGCGGTCGGTGACGTGCGCCAGCACCGCCGGCAGCTCGGTGAGCACGGCGCCCGTGGTCAGCGTGGGGGTGATGACGGGCGGCGTCCGGTCGTGCCCCACCGTGTACAGCGTGATGGTGCCCGTGGCCCGCAGCCCCGCCGGCGCCCCGGCCGCATTCCCCGCCAACCCGGCGGCGTCGACGAGGTGGCCCGTCGCCAGGAACGACAGCGCCCCCGGCGGCGGATCCGTGATGACCGTGCCCGGCACCGGCAGCCAGGCGACCTCGTCGCCGACCCAGCCCGCGATCGTCGCGCCCGACGGCGCGGCCGGACAGCTGCTCGAGGGGTTGCCCGCGGTATAGGCCTCCACCGGGGCCGTGATCTCGATCCCGGGGTTCGGCACGACGTCGGCCAGATCGATGTGGAAGACGCCTCCGCCGCGCGCCAGGTCGGTGTGCCACGCCCGCGGGCCCTCGCTCAAGCTGGCCGACGGAGGGGCCAGGGCCGCGGCGCCCAGGCCCTGGCCGCCGCCCTGCGCGAACGCCGCGTCCGAGAACCAGCCCAGAAGCCGGTCGATCCACCCGAATCGGAGACCGCCAGCCGGGTCGGCCGCCTGGCTCGCCAGCGCCTGGCGCACCACCGCCCCGAGCCCGCGGCTGCCCAGGCCGCCGAGGTCGAGCAGCACGTCGCCCTCGAACTCGACCGCCCGTTGCCGCGCCAGCGCCAGGTGCGGGTACCACTGCACCGCGTGCCGCGCCCCTGCGCGGGTCACGGCCTCGATGCTATTGGCGATGCCCCCGCTCGCCGTCGGCGCGAGTGCCTGGACGTCGAGGTCGAGCGTCACCACACCCTCGGCATCGGTCGTGAACACCCGGCCCAACGGCGCCAGCCGCACCTCGACGCCCGCCGCCGGCGCCCCGCCCGCGTCGCGCAGCCGATAGCGCCGCTCGGCATGCCCATCGGACCGCAGCACGCCGGGGTCGAGGCCCGGCACCTCGACCAGCGACCACACCTCGGCCAGCCCCGCCGGATCGCTCAACACCGACGTGCTGCCCCCCCGGTCCGTCACGGTCGCCGTCAGGTTGATGGCGCCGAGCGACGCGAGGTCGAGGTCCGAGAGCGTCCATTGCCCGGACTCGGCCACCGTCACGGCGCCCAGGACCAGCGAGGCCTCGTCGGCCGGGTCGGCAAAGACCTCGACCACGCAGCTCGGGCACGCCTGTCCGCTGACCACGCCGCCCGGCCGATCCACGGACAGGATCCGGGGCGGCGCGAGCTGCGCCCCCAGGGCGTCCACCGCGATCCCGGCGCCCCCGTTCCCGGTGATCCCGTTCTCACGCAGCGTCGTCCGGCTCGATCGGGTCGCGGCCAGCCGCACGCCGTCCCGCCCGTTTCCCTCGATCCGGTTCCCCCGCAGCAGCGTCCCCGTCGCCGACCCGTCCACCGCCACGCCGTCCACGAGGTTCCACCCGATCCGATTCGCCTCCCGCGCCTGAACCGCCGCCGCCTCGGCCTCGGCGCCGATGGTCGTCCGGGTCGCGTTGTCGCCGACGAGGATCCCCGTCGCGTTCCCGCGCCCCGGCCAGCCCGCCAGCCCATCGGCGCCGATCACGTTGCCCGCCACCCGGTTGTCCTGCGTCGCGCCGCCCGACACCAACACGCCCACCACGTGCCCACCGCCAATGACGTTCCCCAATCCCTGCAGCGCCGCATCCCGGCCGCGCAGCCCCACCGCGTTGGTCGAGGCTCCGTCCAGGATCGCGACCCCCGCCCCCGGGTTCACGTGGGTCCCGACACTCCCGTCGGCCTCGACCCCCAAGTGGTTGCCTGTGATCCAGTTCCCCGTCGTGTCCGCCCCGACCACTTGCACCTGCGCCTCGCGGTTCCCGGCGATCACGTTGCACGCCTCGGCGTCCCGCGCGCCATCGCCCGGCGCCCCGATCCGGTTCCCCTTCGCGCCGCCGCGCACGAGCACCCCGACCGCGAAGCCCTTGATCACCAGCCCTTCGACCGCGCCGTCGGCGGCCCCGTCGAGCTCGAGGCCCGCCATGTCCGTCTGGCCGCCCGGACCCTGGAGCGTCACGCCGGGTCGGCAGGCACCGGCCCCGCCGCCGGTGCTGCCGTCGATCCGCACCGCGTTGTGCCGCACCGGCGGCAGCGGCCGGCCGGCCGGCACGTTGATGACCATGCCCTGGGCGAACCGGATGACGCGCCCGCCGCCCGGCAGCCCGTTGACCTCCTCGATGGCGGCGCGCAGCGTGCAGTTGCCCGCGTTGTCGACGCAAATCCCGTCGCCCGGCCGCACGTCCCCTCCGTCGCCGCTGCTGTTCACCATCACGGCCGTGGGCGTGGCGGTCGCCGGGGTCGTCGCGCTGCCGGCCGGCGCCGTCGGCGTGAGCGTGGCGCCGGGGGTCTCGGTGGCGGTGCCGGTGGTGTCCGGCGTCGCGGTCGCACCACCGGTCGTGGCGGTCGCCGTCGCCTCGATCGTGCTGGTGCCCGAGGCCGTGGCGGACGCCGATGGCGAGGCCGATGCCGTCGCGGTCACGGTGGGGGATGCGGTCGAGGTGGGCGTGGGCGACGGCTGGGTGGTGGACGAGCCACCTGCCGTCGCCGTCGCGCTGGCGGCGGCCGTCGGCAGGTCGGTCGGCGTCACCTCGGCGGTGGCGGTTTCGCCGGTGGGCGTGGCGGTTGGGGTGAGCGTGGGGGTGCGCGTCTCGGTCGGCTCAGTGGTTGGCGTGCTTGTCCGTGAGGCCGTCGGTGTGGCCGTCGCCAAGCTGGTCGCCGTGGGCGACGACGCGATGGCGGTGAGCGTGGCGGCGACGGAAGTGGCGAGGTTGGGGGTGGCCGTGCGCGTGGCGGTCGGCGTCGGCGTCGGGGTCTCGGTCGGCGTCGGCGACACCGTCGCGGTCGGGGCGATGGCGGTCAACGTGCCGGCCACGACGGTGCCGACGAGGTCGGGCGTCACGGTCGGCACGGAAGTCGCGGTGAGGGTCGGCGTCCGCGTGTCGGTCGGCTCGGTGGTCAGCGTGGGCGTCCGCGAGGGCGTGGCCGTCGCCGTCGGCGTGCGGCTGGGTGTGGGCGTGGGCACCAGGGCCGTCAGCGTGGCGGCCACGACCGTCGCCAGACTGGGCGTGTCGGTCGGCGTCGGGGTCGGCGTGGCGGTGGGCGCCAACGCGGTCAGCGTCAGGGCCACGCCGGTGGCGAACTCGTTGGGCGTCGCCGTCACCGTCGGGGTCAGCGTCGATGTATGGGTCGCCGTCGCGGTGGCGGGCTCCGTCGGCGCGGCGGTCGCCGTTGGCGTGCGGGTGCTGGTGGGCGCCAGGGCCGTCAGCGTTCCTGCCACAACGGTGCCGAGGCCGGGGGTGGGCGTGGGCGTGAACGAGGCCACCGGCGTGAGGGTCAGCGTGGCCGTGTCCGTGGGCGTGGGCGTCGCGCTCGTCGTGGCCGTCGGCGCCAACGCGGTCAAGGTGCTCGCCACGTTCGTGGCGAACACGTTGGGTGTGATCGATGGCGTCGCCGTCGCCGTCGGCGTCAGGGTGTTGGTCGGCGTCGGCGTCGCGGACGGGGTCGACGTGGGCGATGGCGTCGCCGTCGCCGTCGGCGTGCGGGTCGGCGTCGGCGCCAGCGCCGTCAGCGTGGCGGCCACCACCGTGCTGAGCTCGTCCGGCGTCGCCGTCGGGGTCGCCGTCGGCGTTGGCGTCGCCGTCGGCGCCAGTGCCGTCAGCGTGCCGGCCACCCGCGTGCCGACGACATCGGGGGTCGGCGTGTGCGTCGGTGTCGGCGTCGGCGTCGGGGTGTTCGAGGGCGTCGGCGTGTGCGTCGGCGTGTGGGTCGGGGTAGGGGTCGGCGTGTACGTCGGCGTGTGGGTCGACGTTGGGGTCGGCGTGTGGGTCGGCGTAGGGGTCGGCGTGGGGGTGTCGGTCGGCGTCGGAGTGGTCGAGGGCGTGTGGGTGTTCGTCGGCGTCGGCGTCGGCGTCCGCGTCGGTGCCAGGGCCGTCAGGGTGGCGGCGATCGCGGTCTGGACGGCGTTCGGGGTCGGCGTGCGGGACGCCGTGGGCGTGGCCGTCGGGGTGGGGGCGTTGGCGGTGAGGGTGGCGGCCACCGCGGTGCCCACGGTGTCAACCGTCGGCGTCCGCGACGGCGTAAGCGTCGGGGTTGGGGTCTCCGATGGCGGCACGGTCGGCGCCAGTGCCGTGAGTGTCGCCGCGACGGCGGTCCCAAGCGCGTCCGGCGTCGGGCTCGTGCTTGGCGTGGGCGTCGGCGTATCGGACGGGGTCGGCGTGTTCGACGCTGTCGGCGTATCGGACGGCGTAGGGGTGATCGTCGGCGCGATCGCGGTCAAAGTACCCGCCACGCCAGTGCCGATGGCGTCGGGGGTGTGTGACGGCGTTGGCGTCGCGGAGCTCGTCGGTGTCGACGTCGGCGTGTCGGTCGCGGTCGGTGTTGCCGTTGGTGTCGAGGTTGGCGTAATGGTCGGCGTCGGCGTGTAAGTGGGCGTCGGCGTGTCCGTCGGGGTTGGCGTGATGGTCGGCGTCGCCGTGTCCGTGGGCATCGGCGTGTCCGTCGGGGTAGCGGTCGCCGTCGGCGTGTCCATCGGCGTATCTGACGGCGTCGGCGTGTCGGTCGGTGACGGGGTGACGGTGGAAGTGTCGGTCGCCGTCGGCGTGTCCGTGGGCGTGTCCGTCGCCGTGGGTGTGTCGGTCGGCGTGTCGGCCGGCGTCACCGTGGGCGTGTCCGTCGGCATGTCGGTGGGCGTCGGCGTATCGGTGGGGGTGTCCGTCGGTGTCGCCGTCGGCGTGTCGGTCGCCGTCGGCGTATTGGTGGGGGTGTCCGTCGGCGTGTCGGTCGCCGTCGGCGTATTGGACGCGGTCGGCGTCGGCGACGGCGTCCACG
>CAYQBA010000125.1:0-14174 GCA_964415605.1 uncultured Anaerolineales bacterium
CGCACGCGCCGCGGCGACAGCCCGGTGCGCGCCGCGATCGCCTCGGGATGCGTGCCGGCGTGCGCCGTGGCATGGCCGCCCAGGGCCAGGCATGTCAGGCTCAGGTCCGCCAGTGTGGGGGCCGGCTCGGCAAGCATGGCCTCCCGCCACCGCCGGTCGGCCTCGGCCACCAGGAGCAGCGCAAGCGCCGGATCGCCGTCGCGGCCGGCGCGGCCCGCGGCCTGCACGTAGTCCGTGAGGCTGGCCGGCGGCGACCAGTGGATCACCGACCGGATGCCGGGCTTGTCCACCCCCATCCCGAACGCGGCGGTGGCCACCACGACGCGCAGGCGGTCCGCCATGAAGGCGGCCTGGACGGCGGCACGGATCGGGGCGGCCAACCCCGCGTGGTAGCTGGCGGCCGGCAGGCGGTGGCGCCGGGCAAGGGTGCGCGCCAGCCAGTCGGACTCGCCGCGCGTCGCCGTGTAGATCAACATCGGCCCCGGAACCTGGCGCGCCGTGGCGACGACGGCGCGCAGCTTGTCCGACCACGTCGGCGTGGCCCGCACCGCGAAATACAGCCCCGGGCGGTCGAAGCCGACGACCACCCGGCGCGCGGCGGGGCGGTCGAGGGCCTGCAGGATCTCGGCTTGCTCCGCGGACGTGGCCGTCGCCGTCAGGGCCACAAGCTGCGGCCGGCCGAGAGCGGCGAACGCCTCCGCCAGGGCGAGGTAGTCGGGCCTGAAGTCGCGCCCCCACCGCACCACGCAGTGGGCCTCGTCGACGACAACCCGGTCGACCGGCGCGCGGCCCAGGGCCGCACGCAGGTCCGGCGCGCCGACGAGGCGTTCGGGCGACACGTGCAGCAGGCGGAGCTGGCCGCGCTCCGCCGCGTGCAGCGCCGCGCGGGACTCCCCGGCGGGCTGACCCGCGTGCACGGCCGCGGCGGCGATCCCGAGCGACGTGAGCCTGGTGACCTGATCCGACATCAACGCCACCAGCGGCGACACCACGACCGTCAGCGACGGCGGCGCGGCGCACACCGCGGGAACCTGGTAGCACAGCGACTTGCCGCCCCCGGTCGGGCCCACGATGATCGCGTCCCGGCCTGAAAGCACCACGGGCAGCGCGGCGGCTTGAACCTCGGTCAGCCGCGGATGGCCAAACACCGTCGCCAGCACGTGTCGAGCCCGGTCCATGGCGCCGGGCGAAGGCGAGCACGACATCTTGTCCCCCTTGCGTGATCGGTCGCGGGCGCGGCCGCACCGCGGATGCCGTCGCTTCGGGTTGCCGGCGGGTGGCCGAAGCAGGCTCCGGGTGACGCAGGGGGCGTCGGTCGGCGTTCAGACTAGCACGAATGTTCTAGATCGGCAAGTCGTAGAGGCGCCCGAACTTCGCCCGGGCATAGCGGACGAACGCCGCATGCCCGAGCGGCGCGCCGGTCGCGCGCTCGATGAGCACCGCGGGCGGGTAGCGCCGGCCGTGGCGGTGGACGTGCTCCCGCAGCCAGGCGACCAGCGCGCCGGTCCGCCCGGCGTCGAGATCGGCGTCGACGTCGGGCGACTGCGCGCGCGCGGCCTCCATGAGCTGCGCGGCGTACAGGTTCCCGAGGGCATAGGTCGGGAAGTAGCCGAAGCTTGGCCCCGACCAGTGGACGTCTTGCAGCACGCCCTCGCGGTCGTTGAGCGGAACGACCCCGAGCAGCGCGCGCAGGCCGTCGTTCCAGGCGCCCGGCAGGTCGGCGACGGCGAGGGTGCCCCCGAGCAGCGCCTGCTCGAGCTCGAAGCGCAAGATGATGTGGAGGTTGTAGGTCAGCTCGTCGGCCTCGACGCGGATGAAGGACGGCTGCACCTTGTTGACGGCCCGGTAAAACTGCTCGGCGTCGCACGCGGCCAGCTGGGCGGGAAAGTGCCGCCGCAGGTCCGGGAAGTGCGCGCGCCAGAACGGCCAGCTGCGCCCCACCAGGTTCTCGATCATGCGCGACTGCGACTCGTGAATCCCCGCCGACGTTCCGCTGGCCAGCGGCGTCCGGGCCAGCTCGGGGCCCGTGTTCTGCTCGTAGATGGCGTGACCGGACTCGTGCAGCGTCCCGAAGAGCGCCGGGCGCAGGTCGTCCGGATACCAACGCGTCGTGATGCGCACGTCGTCGCGGCCGAAGCTCGTGGCGAACGGGTGGACGACCGTGCCGAGATGCCCGCGGTCCAAGTCGTAGCCCACCACGGCCGCGATGTGGCGCGCGAACGCCGTCTGCGCCTCGATGGGGAAGGCCTGGCGGACGACCGCGTCGTCGATCGCGTCCGCCCGCTCGGCGATCGCCTTAACGAGCGGGACGGTCTCGCGCCGGACGGCGTCGAAGACCGCGCGCACTTCGGCGGTCGTGGCGCCTTGCTCGTAGCCTTCGAGCAGCGCGTCGTAGGGCTCGCCGGCATACCCATACCGCTCCGCCATCTCACGCTGGATCTCGACCAGCTGCTCGAGCCATGGCTGGAAGCGGGCGAAGTCGGCATCGGCCCGGGCGGACTCCCAGACCGTGCGCGCCCGCGCGCTCGTCTCGGCCGTCCGCACCACGAGATCCTCGGGCAGGCGCCGGGCGCGCGCGTAGTCGTAGCGCAGCACGCGGATCAGGTCGGCCGCCAGCGCGTCCCCGGTGCCATCGACCTGGGCTGCGGCGGCTTCGATGAGGTCGCCGTAGGCCGTCGACGTCGACCGCTCGTGGATCAGCCGGCGCAAGGTGGTGAGCTGTTCGATCCGGGCCGGGTCGCCGGCCTTCGGCATGTTGGTCTCGCGGTCCCACCGCAAGACGGCGGATGCCTTGCCGAGGTCGTTGGTGGTGCGCACGTGCGCCAGCAGCCGTTGATACGCGGTGTCCAAGGCCTACCCTCCCAGGTGGTGGCGAAGCTGGTCCATCCGCCACGCGGTGTATTGACGCAGGTCTGCCATCAACCGTGACCGGCCGTGCCGGCGGTAGGCCGCGAGCGCCTTCTGCGGCAGCCGCCAGATCGGTGTCGGCGGCGGCACCGGCCGGAAGTCGACCGGCAGCTTGTCGCGCCCCACCCAGCTCCGCTGGCAGAAGTCGGCGAGCGGCGCGATGCCGTCGACGGTGCCGTCGGGAAGGCGCCGCGCCGGCACCACGCGCCAGTGCCGGGGCCCGCGCTCGACCCCCGCCCAGCGACCGACGCGGTCGCGCAGCGCCGCCAGGCCGGCCTCGTCGGGCGCGATGAAGAGGTCGACGTTGGCCAGGTAGTCCCGGCGCAAGATCGTGTCGCGCACGATCGCCGGCTCGCCGTGCAGGTCCGGCTCCCCGTCCCCGGCGTCCAGGACCACCGGCCGATAGGCCGACAAGCGGGCATAGGCCAACACGCGCCAGTGCGTGGCCACGACGACGTCGGGGCCGAACCGCATGATCCGCTCGTCGACGTTCCGATCGTTCCAGGCGAAGCGCGCGATCTGCGCCGGCACGTCGCCCGGGTGCCGATCGACGAGGTCGCGCGGGAGGCTGAAGAGCACCGGGTGCCCGAGCGCCTCGAGGCCTCGCCCGAGATCCTCGGCGCGGCGACCCTCCGGCGTGTCGTCGAACCCCAACGACGGCAGCCCGGCGCCGCACACGATCATCACGCGCGTCCTCGCCGCGCTAAAGGCCTCGTCGAGGCCGAGCGCGCGGACGAGGCCGTGGTGATTGTCGCAATAGGCCTGGATGACGAGGTAGGCCATGGGGTACAAGCGGAACGGCTGGCCGAACAGCGGGAAGATCTCGTCGTCGCGCCGGGCCCGCCGGGCCTGGACGACCCGCCGCTTGGCCAGCAGCTCCGGCATCCGGCGGCTGACGTCCCGAATCGCCACCAGCGCCGCCAGGTCGCCGTACGAGATGTCGCGTTCGAGGGCATCGGCCGCGAGCTCGAGCCAGCGGTCCGGCGACAGGTCGTCGAGGCCGCGCGCCGAGTGCTGCAGCCGATCGGTCGCGCGATGGACCGCGAGCATCAGCGCCGCCGGGAGGATCCGGTCGAGGTTGACCTGGTCGTAGTTCTTGATGATGGTGAACAAGGCGTTGCGCTCGTAGAGCAGGTTGCGCCGATCCATGGGCAGCTTGCCCGCCGAGCCGTGGTGCCGGTGATAGGTGATGGCGCGGGGCGCGAAGACCACCCGGTAGCCCATGACCCACAACCGCCAGCCGAGGTCGACGTCCTCGAAGAACATGAAGTAGTCCGGGTCGAAGCCGCCGGCCGAGCGGTACACGTCGCGCCGGACGAGCATGGCGCCCCCGCACGCGAACAGGATGTCCTTGCCCGCGTCGAACCGCCCGGGCTCCGCCGCCGCTCGCCAGTGGGCCTGCCGGGCGAAGCCGTGGAAGTTGAGGTGGCCTTCCACGAAGTCGACGGTGCGGCCTTCCCAGTCGAGGATCTTGGCGCCGGCGCACGCCGTCGAAGGGTCGTCCTCGACGGCGTCGACCAGCGCGCCGAGCCACGCGGGATCCACCTTGGCGTCGTTGTTGAGGAACGCGACGTGGTCCGCTTCGACGTGCTCGGCGCCGAGGTTGCAGCCGGCGGCGAAGCCGAGGTTGGCCCCGGACTCGATCAGCACCACCTCGGGATAGGCGTCTCGGATGAAGTCGACCGACCCGTCGGCCGACGCGTTGTCCACGCAGACGACCGTGAAGCGGTCGCGGGGATAGTCGAGCTGGCGCAGGCTGTCGAAGCAGTCCGCCAGGTGATCGCGGCCGTTGTAGTTGACCGTGACGATCGCGACGGTCGGGCGACCGCCGGCGCGGCGGCCGGGCTCGTCCGGCCTGGCCGCGGGCGGGCTGGCTCGCACGTGCAGCGACGCACCGCCCGCCCGCGAAGGCGGCGGCGCCCCGTAAGCAGCCGGCATCAGCCGCTCGACCGCCCCGGCGAATCCCCGGCGCCCGGTGCTCCGGCCAGGCGCGCCCGCGCCCGTGCCGCCATGGCCCGCGCGCGGACGGGCGCGTCGCCGACGTGCGCTTCGGGCCGCGCCACGAGCCGGCGCACCGCTTCGGCGTCGATCCAGCGCAGGATGTCGGGATCGGTTGCGAGGCGCTCGGCGAGCGGGTTCGGCCCACCGCCGCCCACCGCCGCCCACGCCTCGAGGCTGTGGTGCCGGATGCGCTCGTGGAGCGCCTGACGGTCGCCGCCGGCGCCCGCCGCCGCCATCAAGACGCGCTCGGTGGCGGCGAACGGGCCATAGCGGCCGAGGTTGGCGCCCGCGGCCGCGGCGTCGAATACCAGCTCGCGGGTGAGGATCTCGGTGCGGGCGAGGATCTCGTCCGTCGCCAGGAAAGCCTCGGGCAGGACCATGCGGCGGTTGGCGCTGTCGTCGAGCGTGCGCTCGAGCAGCGTCAGCGTCTCGTTTTGCCACGCGATCGCCGGAAGGGCGGCGACGAAGCGCGCCAGCGAGCACACGTTTTCGGCGTTGATCGGGTTGCGCTTCCACGGCATGGCCGACGAGCCCACCTGCCCGGGGGCGAATCCCTCGAACCACTCGCCGAACGGCGGGCTCTGCATGATGCGGATGGTGAACGCGTACGACGCCGCGCTGGCGGCGATGCCCGCCAGCGCGTTGAGCACCTGCCAGTCCTGCTTGCGGGGGTAGACCTGGGTGGTGACGAGCGCGGGCGACAGGCCGAGCCGCGCCATGGCGTCGGCCTCGAGGTCGGCCGCCGCCGGCCCGGCGGCCCCGCCGAGGGCCGTGTAGCTCGCGGCGGTGCCGACGGCGCCCTTGAAGCCCTTGCCGCGCACGGCGCGGCGCGCCTCGTCGAGGCTCTCGAGATCGGCCACGAAGTCCTGCAGCGCGCCCGCCAGCCGATAGCCCGTCGTGGTCGGCGCCGCCGGCTGCAGGTGCGTCCAGCCCAGCGTCACCTGGTCGGCGGTCTCGTCCACCCGATCCGCGAGCCTGGCGATGGTGGCCGCCAGGCTCGTCCTGATCAGCGCCAGGCCGTCGCGCAGCCGCAGGGCGTCGACGTTGTCGGTGATGTCCGCGCTCGTCGCGCCGAGGTGGATCGCGCCGCCGCCCACCGGCGCCTGCTCCGCCCAGGTCAGGATCTCCGCCATCACGTCGTGGCGGGTCTTGGCCTCGATCTCGGCGGCGCGCCCGATGTCGATGCGGTCGGCGGTGCGCTTCAGGTCTTCGAGCTGCGGCGCGCCGACGAGCCCGGCCGCGTGTTGGGACTCGGCGAGCGCCAGCCACACGCGCCGCATCAACCGGCGCCGGGTCGCCTCGCTCCACAGCCGGCGCATGGCATCCGAGCCGTAGCGCCAGGTGAACGGGCTCTGGTAGGTCTCCGGGTCGAGGGGCATGGCAGGCTGAGCTCCGATGGGCGGCTGCGGGCGGGATGCCACGGCCCGCCATCCTGGCCGCGGCCCGGAAAGCATAGCAGACTCCCGCCAGGGCATCGCCGTGGCCCGTGTCCCGCCCACCCGCGTCCCACCCTCGCCCCGCGTCCCGCCCGCGTCCCACCCTGCGCCGCGCCCCGCCCGTGACGAGCGATCACGGCACGTCGGCCGCGGCCGCTCTCGCCAGCACCCGCCCGCCGATGGGCGCCGCGACCGTCGCCCCATCGCCGCCGTTGACGACGAGCACCGCGATGGCCACGCGCGGCGCAGCGGCCGGCGCGAACCCCACGAACCACGCGTGCGGGCGCTGGCTGCCCCCGAGCTGGGCCGTGCCGGTCTTGCCGCCGATGTCGATGCCGGCGGCGTCCCGGGCCGGCCGCGCATGGCCGTCGGTGGCGGCGACGACCATCGCCCGGCGGACCTCCGCCGCGGTGGCGGCGCCGATCGGGCTGTGCCACGTGCCGCGCTCGTCGGCGATCCGGCCCCAACGGACGCCGGGCACGTCGTCGAGCAGGTAGGGCACGGGCAGGCGGCCGTCGCCGGCGACCGCCGCCGCCACCAACGCCATGTGCATGGGCGTCGTGACGATCTCCCCCTGCCCGAAGGCGGCGCTGGCGAGCTCGGGCGGCGCGAGGGCGGCCTTGCTCGAAAGGCTGCCGGCCGCGACCGGCAGGGGAAACGGCGGTGCCTCGCCGAGCCCGAAGGCCTCGGCGTGCGCGCGGTAGCGGTCCGGGCCGAGCGCCATGCCCAGGCGGGCGAACGTCAGGTTGCAGCTCCAGCCGAACGCGTGAGCCATGTCAAACGTCGTGACGCCGTCCGGGTTGTTGTCGCAGGCCACGCGGAAGCCGCCGAACGTGTCCGACGCGTCCCCGTCCGCCACCGTCGTGTCGAGGGTGGTGATCCCGTCCTGGAGCGCGGCCGCGAGCGTCACGACCTTCCACACCGACCCGGGGGCGTACAGCCCCTGGGTCGCCCGATTGAACAGCGGCCGTCGCGGGTCGTCCGGCGGGGCGCCGCCCATGTCGAGCCGGGAGGGGTCGAACGTCGGCTGGCTGACCAGGGCGCGGACGGCGCCCGAGGCGGCATCGACCACCACGACCGCCCCCTCGCGCGCGCCGAGCAGGCCGGCGGCGAAGGCTTGAAGGTCGGCGTCGAGGGTGAGGACCACGTCGTGGCCGGCCTGCGGCCGGTGCAGCACCCGCGATGCGATCAGCTGGCGCCAGCTGAGCCCCAGGTCGCCGCGCAGCGCGTCGTCGTAGGCGAACTCGGCGCCTCCGGCGCCATAGGGCACCCGCGGGTCGCCGCCCGCCCCGTAGCGCCAGGTCTGGAAGCCGACCACGGGCGCCGCCGCCGGCACCGGGTAGCGCCGCGTGGGCGGGCCCGCGTCGGGCCCGCCGTCGTCGCCGTCCGCGGCGCCGGGCAGCGGCGTGACCGGCGCGAGGCTCTCGGCCAGCACCACCCCGCGGCGGTCGAGGATCCGGCCGCGCCGGATGCGCTGGTCGAAGGCGATGCGCCGCGGGTTGTCCGGGCGGGCGGCGAGCGACGGGGCCGCGACGATGCCCCAGTAGACGGTGGCTGCCGCGACGAGCCCCAGGCCGGCGAGGACGACCGCCGCCACCCGGGCCGTGTGGCGGGCGATCGACGGCGACGCGCCGCTCATCGATCCTCGCCGCTGATGCGCAGCACCAGGCCCATTGCGGCCGCGCTCGTGACGATCGAGGTGCCTCCGTGCGAGAAGAACGGCAGCGTGATGCCCGTCAGCGGGATCAGGCGGAGGACGCCGCCGAGGATGATCAGCGTCTGGACGCTCAGGCCGAGGGTCAGGCCGGCGGCCAGCATCTGCCGGAACGGGGTGGACGCGTGGATCGCGACCCGGAAGCCGGCGAGGAAGAGCGCGGCGTACACGGCGAGGACGGCGCCCGCGCCCGCCAGGCCGACCTCTTCGACGAGCGCGGCGTAGATGAAGTCGGTGTGCACGGCCGGGATCAGCGTCGGGAGCCCCTGGCCGATCCCGGCGCCGAGGATACCCCCTTCGGCGATGGCCATGAGGCCCTGCAGAAGCTGATAACCGGTTCCCGCCGGATCCGCCCACGGATCCAGCCAGATGGCGACCCGGGTCTGCACCACCGCGATCTCGTGGTGCAGCAGCCACGCCGAGCCGGCGAACAGCGCAAGGCCCCCCGCAACATACGTCGGCCGCCCGCTGACGAGGTAGAGCATCGCCAGGCCGATCACGAACAGCAGCAGCCCGGCGCCGAGGTCCCGCTGCGCGGTGAGCAGGGCGAGCGACAGGCCCATCATTGCCGCCATGGGGATAAGGTAGGGCCATGGCATCAGCCGCACGGGCCCGAGCTTGAGCGAGGCCTCGGTGAGGATCTCGCGCTTGTCCTCCAGGTAGCCCGCCATGAAGAACACCAGGACCAGGCGCAGCACCTCGGAGGGCTGGAACGTCAGCCCGCCCCCGCCGAGCCACAGGCGTGGCCCGCCCGGGATGGCGCTGCGCCCGGCCACGAGCGTGACCCCCACCAGCGCGATGCCGAGGATCGCCCAGGAGTACCGATAGCGCTGGATCAGCCGCAGCTCATACGGCAGGTGGGTGGCCGCCGCGAGCACGACGAGCCCGACGATGAGCCAGGCCCATTGCCGCGTGGCCAGGGCCGGCGCGACCCGCTGGTTCAGCGCCAGGCCGAGCCCCATGAGGAGCACGACGCACGGCAGGATGCGCTGTTCGGCGCGCGGGCAGCGCCAGACCAGGCTGACATGGACCGCGAACGCCATGGCGGCCAGGGCCAGCACGGGGCCGAGCCCTCCGATCGCGATGCCGCCGCCCGGTCGCGCCGCGCCCGGCAGCCCCGCGGCCACCCCGCAGGCGATGGCCAGGCTCAGCAGCCCGAGCTCCTCCCAGCGCCATCGGCGCGTCGCCGCGCGCGGCGCGTGCGCGACCATCGGGCCCGTGCTAGGGCATGCCCCGGCGACCACACCCGCCGCCGGGGACCCGCCGACGCGCGGCCCGCAGGATCGGTCGGTGCCGTGGTCTCATGGCAGCGACGGGGCGACGAGGCGCAAGCTGACGCTCCCGACCTGGATCACGTCCCCGGAGCGCAGCAGCGACTGGGCACGGCCGGCGACCGGCTGCCCGTTGACCGCCGTGCCGTTGGTGCTGCCGAGATCCTCGACCCACCACGCACCGTCCCGGAAGCTGAACACGGCATGCCGGCCCGACACGGTCGGGTCCTGAACCACGACCTCGTTGTCGAGGTCGCGGCCGATGCACGCAATCGTTCCGAGGGGGAGGGCCGTCCCCGGGGGACGCTCGCTCGCGCCGGCGGACAGGACGATCAGCCGCGCGCCTGGGGGCTCCACGGCCCGTCCCGCGCCTGCCCGTTGAGCGGTGCGCAGCTCGCGCCAGGCCAGGGCGCCGACGGCGGCGACGAAGCCGTACAACGCCAGCACGAGAACGGCCCGCGCGAAGAACAGCTGCGACTCGATCGGGCTCACCCGGCCGCCTCCGGGGGCTCGAGCCGCGCCGCCACCCGCCCGATCTGCAGGCGATCCCCTGGCCTGAGGAGGCTGCTGGTCGTGCGATGGCCGTTGACGAAGGTGCCGTGGGCGCTGTCGAGGTCTTCGATCATCCAGTGGTCGCCACGGGGCACCAGACGGGCATGGTGGCGCGACACCGATTCGTCGTCGACGATGACGTCGTTGTCGAGCGCCCGGCCCAGCGTGACGACGCGCGCCTCCGCCAGCCTGACGCCGCGCGGGCCGATGAACAGCGTGACGGCGGGCGGTGCGGGTGGCCCACCGGTCGGGGCCGGGACCTGGAGCGCCTCGGTGCGCTGGCCAGCGTCGCCCAGCACGACCCCGCTCCGATCGACGAGGTCGGATTCGATGCGCAACCGCCCGGGCCGCAGCGCGGGGTCGGCCAACAGGCCGACGCGGACGCGCCCGACGAAGCTGAGGCCGGACTCGCGGCCGCGCGCGCCGAGGTAGGCCGCGAGCTCATCCTCCAACCCCTTCTGGAACGCGGCGAAGCCGGCCAACGTCGCCGGGGCGAGGAAGACGCGGAAGCTGTTTGGGACGTAGACCTGTCCGGCGCCGATCGTGCGGTGGTCATCCATGTGCTCGGCCAGGCGGCGGGCGATGTCCACCGGTTGGATTCGCGCGCCCAGGAGGCCGGCCAAGCCGCCTTCGAGGAACTGATTGACCCACCGCTCGAACCGTTGCAGCACCTTCATCGCGGGCCGATTATACGCTGCCGCGCGCCCCGCCGTCCACCGGGGTCGGGCTCGCGGCGCGGCGCGCGCGGTCGCGCTGCCGGGCCCGCGCCCCGTTCGGCATCGGCGGCGCCGCCGCGCTATAGTGGGGGGCATGCCGACCCTCGAGAGCCCCAGCGGCGCCGCCGCCTGCCTGTACACGGTGGCGGTGTTCCTCGTGATCGTCGCGCCCCTGTACCTGATGCTCCGGTTCTTCGTGCGGCTCATCCGGGCCTACTACGGCTTCGACCCCGTGCCCGATGACCCGGGTCCCCCCTTGCGCGTGTGCGCCGGCTGCCACAACACGGTCCTGGAGAAGGACTTCACGCACTGCCCGTATTGCGGCCAGACGCTTCCTCTCGTTCCGGCGGAGGCGCCGGCGGGGCCGCGCCCGCCCCAGTGACCCGAGCGGCGGTTGGCGGTCGGCTTGGCCACCCTGACGCCCCCGTCTATAATCCGTCGCGCATGCAGCCGATCTTCAGCACAGCACACGGGTGGGAGCGGTGATACGCGACATCGTCGAGGCCGTGGTCTTGGCCGTGGTGTTGTTCCTCGTGCTTCAGTTCGCCTTCCAGAACACGATCGTCGAGGGGTCGAGCATGGAGCCCAACTTCGTCGATCGCGAGTGGTTGCTTGTCAGCAAGCTGTCGTACCGCCTGTCCGCCCCGCAACGGGGCGACGTGATCGTGTTCTGGGCGCCCGATCAGGAGTCCAAGGAGTTCATCAAGCGCATCGTCGGCCTGCCGGGCGAGACGGTCACCGTCCGCAAGGGGATGGTGTACATCGACGATCGGCTGCTGGACGAGCCCTGGGCCCCGATCCCCGATGCGACGTCGTTCGGCCCCTACGCGGTGCCGGAAGGCCAGTACTTCGTGCTGGGCGACAACCGACCCAAGAGCAACGACTCGCGCACGTGGAACGGCTCCGGAGGCGCCCTGGATGGATCGCGGATCATCGGCAAGGCCTGGTTGAGCGTCTGGCCGCCCGAGACGTGGGGTGTCGTGGCCGAGCGGCGCCCTGGCCCGGCGACCGTCGTCGACAGGCCCTAAGCGCTGTGCGTGTCACGGTGTTGGGCGCCAGCCCCGTGCGCCCGAACCCCGGCCGCGCGTGTTCGGGGTATCTGCTCGAGGCGGAAGGGCGCCGGTACCTCGTCGACTGTGGCGCGGGGGTTCTGGCGCGCCTGCTCTGTCACGCGGACCTCGCCGCGATCGACGCTGTCGTGATCTCGCACGCCCATCCCGACCATTGCCTCGACCTGGTGAACGTGCGCCAGGCGCTGGCGCACGCACCGGGGCCCCGGCGCACCGACCCGCTGCCGGTGTACGTCGGTGCGGCGGCGCACGCGACCATCGTGCGCCTCGGAGCGGCGTTCGCCGATCCGTCGACGGCATTTTGGGAGCCCTGGATCGACTTCAGGGTGTTCGACGGCACCACCACGTTGACGCTGGACGGCGTGCAGGCGCACGTCGCGCCGGTGCGCCATTACGTCCCATGTTGGGCCATCCGGTTCGAGCACCAGGACCGGGTGTGGGTCTATACGGCGGACAGCGGCCCGAGCGATGCGCTGACATTGCTCGCGGCGGGGGCCCACCTCGTCATCGGCGAGTCGACCTTGCCGGACCGGCGCGGCCACGAAGGCGCATGGGGGCACATGTCGGCGGCGGAGGCGGCCGAGCTGGCCGTGGCGGCGGGGGCCGAGCGGCTGGTCTTGACCCATTACTACGCGGAGCTGGCACCGGCGCTGCTCGCCTCCGCGCAACAGCACGCGGGCGGCCGTCCGGTCGACCTGGCACGGGAGGGCGAAGTCCATGTCGTCTGAGACACACGCAAACGCGCACCTGAACGCATGGCTGGCGGACCGCGCCGCCGCGTCGCGGGTCGTGGTCACCGGGATGGGCGTCGTGACGGCGCTCGCGACCGACGTGCCGGCCTTCTGGGCCGGCATCCGGGCCGGCCGGAGCGCCGTGCGCACGTTGGATCACCTTCCCGTCGAAAAGTACCCGACGCGCATCGCCAGTCACATGGGCGACTATGTCGCACCCGACTTCATCGAGCGGCGCGAGGCGCGGCACATGGCGCGCTTCAGCTTGATGGCCCTGCAGGCCACGCACGAAGCGCTGGCCGATGCCGGCCTCGGGCATGCCCTGGAGAGCGATCGCGCGGGCGTGTGCCTCGGCTCGGCGGTCGGCGCCCTCGACGAGACGCAGAACGCCGTCGACGTGCTGCGCCAGAAGGGCGGCATGCGCGTGTCGCCGTTCTACATCGTCACCTCGCCGTGCAACATGGCCGCCTACCACGTCGCCCACACGTTCCGCGCCCTCGGCCACAGCAACACGTGCGTGACGGCATGCGCGGCCGGGACGCAGGCCATCGGCGAGGCGGTCGAGGTCATCCGGCGCGGCGACGCCGACGTCATGATCGCCGGCGGGACCGAAGGCGGGCTGTGCGAGCTGTCGCTGGCCGCGTTTTGCGTGGGCAACGCGTTCTCGCGGCGCAACGACGAGCCCGAGCGCGCCAGCCGTCCCTTCGACCGCGACCGCGACGGCTTCATCGGCGGCGAGGGGGCGGGCGTGGTGATCCTCGAGCGGTTGGACCACGCGCTGGCGCGCGGTGCCCGGATCCACGCCGAGGTCCTGGGCTACGGGGCGTCCAACGATGCGCACCACCTCATCGCCCCCGAGCCGAACGGCGCCGGCGCCGCCCGTGCCGTGCGCGCGGCGCTGCGCAATGCTCGGATCTCGGCCGACGCGGTCGACTACGTCAACGCGCACGCGACGGGAACGCAGCTCGGCGACATCGCCGAGACGCTCGCGATCAAGTCGGTGCTCGGCGATCGGGCCTACGCGGTGCCCGTCAGCGCGACGAAGAGCATGATCGGCCATCTGTTCGGGGCGGCGGGTGCCGTCGAGGGCATCACCACGATGCTGGCCTTGCGCGACGGCATCCTCCCGCCGACGATCAACCTCGACAACCCCGATCCGCAGTGCGACCTGGACTACGTGCCGCACACGGCGCGGCGGCAAGCCATCGACGTGGCGATCTCCAACTCCTTCGGGCTGGGGGGCCAGAACGCCGTCGCCGTCTTCGCGCGCTACGCCGGTCCGGGCGCGCGCCCCGCGTCGACGTGACCCTGCCGGCCTATACGCGCCAGTCGCTCGCCCGCTTCGACGGCTCGCGCGGCCGCGCCTACGTCGCGTGCGCCGGGCAGGTCTACGACGTGAGCGCCAGCGGCGAATGGCGGGGAGGCCTCCACCGGGGGCTCCACTGGGCCGGCCAGGATCTGACGGGCTACCTCGCCGACGCCCCCCACGGCATCGAGACGCTCCAGCGGTTCCCGGTGGTCGGCCGTCTGGTGGAGTGAGTCGGCGTCTTCGATCGGTGGCGTGAGCCGGCGACTACGGGCGCGGAGCGAGCGTCGGCTCGGGCCCGCGCGAGCCCTTGTTGCCGCCGGGCTCGCCGCCGGCGGGCGGCGGCGCCGGTGGCACGATCGCCGGCGGGACGACGGGGGCCGGCGCGACCGGCTGGCTGCGAGGCGCCGGCACCGGAGGCAGCGCCTGCCCGCCCGCGGATGCCCCGCCCGGGAGACCCGCCGCCGGGA